>JBAPTW010000033.1:0-136157 GCA_049282355.1 Gammaproteobacteria bacterium
TGCCGCAAAAGAGGTCGCTATTGGGCATAGATGCCGATCGATGCGCCTAATCTTTAGGCAGATACACTCGGCGTATAATGCCTTAGCGATAGTTTCTGCAGCTAAGTGGCGTGTGGTCCTATTAGGCGGGGTAGGGGATGGGGGCGCGCGGTGTTCCTTGATGGAGTGTTTGTTTATTACGTCGGTGTTCAAGCACGAGACGTCACAGGCAATGGTTTTAAGTCCACCGAAGCATTTTCTAGTGTCGGGTAGGCGCACTTCTTACGTTCGCCGGCGAATAGGCTATACCCCTCTCTACTTTCCAGATAGCCCAATAGATCAACTAGGTAATATTGGGCTTCCTCCAACCGTTCACGTCCCGGTAGCCTTGTTGTGTCTTCCGTGGCGCGCAGCGCTTCCATGCTTTCTCGGATGGACGCACTCTCCGAAAGGGGCGGCGCCATTAGCCGCTTCTGGAAGGCATAGCAGGAGATGGTATCGAGTTCCATCCCATGCTCGCCTTTTATCCGATGCATCACCAACTTCCCAAGCGCTTTTTGTTCGGGATGAAAAAAGTTAAAAGGTCCTACTGGATGTTTTGAGTCGGCGACGGCGAAAGCGGTACGTACGGCCTCCGTAAGGCCCATCACGATCGGATCTTGAGCGTAGGGACCGTAGCGGTGAAGAGTCACCGCCCAGCCAAAATACCGGGCAATGAGGTAAAGCGTTTCCTCGGCGTAACTCCCCTCAGGGTAACGCTGGCGCAGGGAGCGCAGACCGTTGAGCTCCAGAATGCTATAGATCCGACTTTGCAGGTCCTCGCAGGCGGACAGAAATGGGTTAACATATAATGCTCCCATTTTTGCGAGTTCCTTTTTTCGCTCGCGCTCGTGCTCGTGTGACCACGTCCACACGGCCCACAAACCCATCGCTACTGGAATGAGCCACTGCATGATCAGCCCACCGTCATTACCAAATCAGCTGACTTCTCAGCACGGCGCGATACCAATGGTGCATCCCGTGTCTTGCGTTGCTGAAATGCTTCCTCGCGCCTGCCTGCCTCTATGACTGGAGTATACTTGTGGACGTCCTAGCGCGGAACTTTATGAGTTTACGTAGAGGGGTGGAATCAGGCGGGGATAGCGGAGATCATTCTGTCCTGAGCGGCATCATTCTCTGCGAAAGAGGCTGGCCACCATAGCGGCTGCGGTGAGTGGCGCGAGCAGAAGGCCATCGACGTTTGGCGCGCAATGTTGATAGGTATTGGGAAGAAATCAGACACCAATCGAGCGTTATAGCCCGCCCGCGGTGAGGAGCGGTTGCTCCTCACCGACCGCGCAGTCGTTATTGGCTGTGACCGCCCATAGCAGCGTCGAACTCACTTTGGTCGAGAGCACCATCCTGATTGGCGTCAGCAGTAGTCACATCGATTCCCGCCGCTTGCGCTTCCTCGGCAGAGATCATGCCGTCTTGGTTAGCATCAACTTCCTCGAAAGTAGCAGCAAATGCGGAAGCACTGGCCAATGCGGCAAGAGACAGAGCAACAAGAATTTTCTTAGACATTAGATTTTCTCCTTCAGTGAGTGGAATTACCGACGATGTCGGCAACACTATTTTCATCGCCTCGGGTTATATGCGAGACAGGCACCACTTACTGCCTTATGCATGGGGTTGCAGCTAACATGCCAAATAGGGCCTTTATGTAAGCTTTTGATATATCAATTTTTTTTCTGAGCTAACTCGGCGGACCTGTTGACCAGTGTTACCTGTGAGTAACACTTTTCCTGGAGAGAATCCCTAAGTCTTTGTTTACTGGAGAGGATTAATGTAGCCAAGGGCGAACAACTTAAAGTTCCAACATCACTTCGCTAGTTTAAACAACCCCGGGTTGAGGCGATGACGTCGCATCAGCTTATAGAAATCGGTACGTCCCCGCTGGGCGAGGCGTGCTGCTTGACTTACATTGCCTTTCGTTATCTTTAGGAGCCGCACCAAATATTCCTGCTCGAAACGCAGCCGCGCTTCTTCGAACGAAGGATAATCTGACGGTTGTTCACGTAATGCTTTCTGGACCAGGGATGCAGGAATGAGAGACGTGGTGGATAACGCATACGTTTGCTCCACTACGTTGAAAAGCTGGCGCACATTGCCGGGCCAAGGTGCACTGAGCAAGAGCTCCAGCGCATCAGGTGCAAATCCCTGCACTTCTTTGCTCTCAGTCTTTGACAATTCTGATAGAAAATGCCCGGTGAGCAGCGGAATATCTTCACGCCGTTTCTCCAGCGGTGGGACCTCAAGGGTGACAACGACCATGCGGTAATAGAGATCTTCGCGAAACCGTTGGGCCGCAACTTCCTCCTCTAGATTGCGGTGTGTAGCCGAGACCAAACGCACGTCCACGGGAACCGATTGGGTGCTACCGACTGGACGCACTTGTCGTTCCTGAATGGCTCGCAGCAGCTTTACTTGAAGGGTCAGCGGCATATCTCCAATCTCATCGAGGAATAACGTGCCATGGTCAGCGGCTTGAAACAGCCCGAACTGATCGCGAACGGCACCTGTAAACGCCCCCCTGCTGTACCCGAATAACTCAGATTCGAGCAGAGATTCGGGGATGGCAGCGCAATTAAAAGCGATAAAAGGCTGATGGTGGCGGGGACCCGCTTCATGAATCGCTCGTGCAAGCAGTTCCTTGCCGGTGCCACTTTCGCCATAGATCAATACACTCGCTTGGCTCTCTGCCACTAACTTAGCTTGCCCTAGCAAATCCTCCATCAAAGAGCTACGGGTAACAATTCCTCGCCGCCAATGCTCATCCGCGCTCATATCTGCCTCCACACCGGAGAGCTTTATTGCGCGCTCGATAGATTCCAGTAGCTCCTGGCCATCGAAAGGCTTAGTGAGGTACGCAAAGATTCCGCGTTTAGTGGCTGCAACGGCATCGGGGATGGTCCCGTGAGCGGTCAGGATAATAACTGGCATCGTGGGGTTACGTTGGTGCACGGCTTCAAACAAAGCCATCCCCTGCATCCCCTCCATCCGTAAGTCTGTGATCATTACCTGAAAAGGGTTCATTTCGAGCCGGGCCAGTGCCTCCTCAGCACTTTCTACGGTCACTGTGTGATACCCGGCCGCCCCTAGCCTCATCGAGAGGAGGCGTAAGAGATCGAGATCGTCATCAACCAGAAGTAATTTGCCTTTATTTAGCTTGGTCATCTTGCTTCGGCAACTCTAACGGTGTGGACTGTCTGCGGTCTTCGATAGTCTTCTCAATTCTGCCGAGCTCGTCCAATTGGCCTCTCAGTTTCAAAGCCCAGCTCTGAATATACTGAAGTTGGCGCTCAAGAGCGGCCTCATTGGTATGGCAGCGGTCGCGGGCCGCCACCAGGCCTTTTACGGTGCGTTCGAGCTGGACAATTTTCCGGTCGCGGTTTGAGATTGCTGCTGTCAATTCCTGCGCATGCTTTTGTTGCTGGACTGCATCGAACACGGCCTTTTCTGAAACGAAGTGTAGATCATGGGTTGATGCAGAAATAAACGCTTGACCGTTTTGTTGCAGTAATTCAAGTATCCCCACTTTCTCAGTAAATGACACATTGGACAATGCCATAAAGGATACCAGTTGTTGATAGCTTTTAAGGTTTGGATTCTTCGAAAAGCGTGCTTTGGTTCTGTCGATCGCTCGGGCAAGCCGCGACGGCGGCAATCGCTGTAATGCTCTATGGCGTCGAACGAGGGAGGACAGCGTTTCGTGGGAGTTGTCCTCGATCGCTGTCGATATGGTGGGAGGGAAAGCCAAGTCCAGTGTCGCCGCACATCCCATCGGATTTGTCACGAGTACACATATTAATACAGCCCACCTGATGCCTTGGGTCCCGCTGATCATGCATCTTCTCGCAGAGCGACGGGAAGAGAGAGGCGAAAATGCCCGCCGCCATCGTCGACAATCGTAATCTCACCATCATGGGCAAGAACACATTCCCTTGCGATGCCAAGGCCAAGGCCAGTCCCCTTAAGGGGACCAGCGGGTTGAGTGTTGCCCTGATAGAACAAATCGAAGATTCGTTCTCGATCCTCGAAGACAATGCCGGGGCCGGAGTCAAAGACATCGAGCTGGATCGTCTGTGCAGTGGCATGCAATGTCACCCGAATCTGGCCGCGTGAGGGGGAATATTTGACTGCGTTAGAGATCAAATTATCGATGGCCGTTCTCAGCTTTTCTTCGTCGGCGTGCACTGCGATTGCTTCAAGCTGCATTCGTTCCGTAATGTTTTTTCTACGCAGCGCAAGTTTATGGTCAACCACGACCGCCTCAACGAGCTGATCGAGACGTACCCGATCCTTTGACAGCATCACTCCCCGTACATCGGGCAAACGGCTAAATGCCAATAGGTCTTCGATCAGTTTTTGCAGCCGTAGACTATTCTGCTGGAGTATCTTGGCGGCTTCGATCTGCTGCTTGTTCAGTGATCCAAGCACCTCACCTGCCAATAGCTCAGCCCCTTCGCGCACCGTCGTGAGTGGCGTTTTAAGTTCATGAGACACATGCTGCAAAAATCGAGTTTTTTGTTCCTCGAGTGCACGCAGGCGATCCCGCAGCCAGTCCAACCGTTCGCCGAGCTCCTCTAAGTCCCGCGGGCCCATGATGCGAATCGGTTCTTCGAATTCACCTCTTCCCAAGCGATGTATGGCCCGATCGAGCTGGCGCACCGGTGCTGTAATCAACACGAAGAAAATACCTGCCATTGCAGCGCTCAACGGAATAAGGGCAAGCGCCTGCCAGAAGAGCAGGCGCTGCGCTCTCTCTGCCATGCCCCGCATCGCTTCTACTTGACTTGTCACCAGACGGTTACTTTCTGCCAAAATCAAGTGTGCCGCTTGAGCAAGCCCAGCAAACTGCATCACTGCCGCTTGACTGCCTTCGGCGTCAGCCTGTTCATGGAATATTTCTCGAAAAATGGCGTTTTCCTTTGACGATAATTCGAGCAGCTGGGAGCGCTGGCTTTCATTAGGGTGAAGCTGAGCGAGCTCTTTGATAATTCGTCGAAACTCTCGGTGCGTCGCCGCATAGGCCTGTAATCGGGAGCGATCGCCTAGCACAAGGTATTGTCGAGCGCTGCGCTCCATCGCGGTAACTTGCTCAACGAGAATCCGGCCGCCCTGCGTCGCCTGGACCACTCTGTAGAAGGCGTCCTGACTCTGCCGTGCCAGCCGGCCCACCTGAATTGACGAGATAACGAGTCCCGCAAACAAGGGTAGCGCTACCACCATAAAGCCGAGGAGGATAAGAGTCATAAACGACCGGGGGTGGACAAACGCCGCGCGAAAACCCTTTTGCCGATGGCGATCTGAAGGATGAGTCACGAGCCGCTAGCCAACGCAAATGCATCTTGCGAGTGCTCTCGCTTTCGCTTGAACACTACTTGCAATCTCCTGAGTCGGTCAAGGCTAAGGCCTCTTAAGTGAGTTGCACTGAACGTGATCTGTCTAAAACTGAGCTAAAGATAGTTTAATAACCTCAAATTCGTGATGAATCGTGCTAGCAAACGACCGAAATTGCAGCATAGAGAACATCTCGATATAGCGTCTTGCTCATCCTTTCATAATATCAACACGTTCCGAACCCTCGGCCAAGTTGTCTCGTCGATCAAGTTGGCGTAGCATAACTGGTAAGGTCGCGGAAAGGTCCAATATTCCATCGACGTGGGCCAGAAGTTTCGCGGCTTGCCCATCGGAAGCACATTCAGCACATACTCACATGTGGAACCGCTTACAGTATGTAGTGAAGGTAAGCGAGTATGTCTGAAAGATATGCCCTCTCTACGCATTCAACCTTAGCAGATTCCAATCGCTCACGGAGCAGCACACCTCGGGAGACAGCGATATGAAGGCAGTGATATTGGCGGGTGGCCAAGGTACACGGCTGCTGCCCCTTACGGAGACGCTACCCAAGCCCATGGTGTCAGTGCTCGACCGACCTATCATGGAACATATAGTGAGGCACCTGCAGAGCTTCGGCATCATGGATATGGTGGCAACACTGCATTATCGCCCGCGCGTTATTCGGGACCATTTTGCGGATGGTAGCGACTTTGGCTTAAGCATGCGTTACACCCTCGAGACCGAACCTCTCGGTACAGCTGGGTCTGTGAAACTCGCTGAGCGTTACCTGGACGAGACGTTCCTAGTGGTGGGCGGTGACGCCATGGTCGATTTTGATATGCAGGCTTTTCTTAATTTCCATAGAGAGCGCCAAGCGAAGGTCAGTCTTTGCCTTACCCGGGTGAGAGATCCAGGGGAGTTCGGCATTGTTATTACAGATGACGAAGGATGTGTACAACGCTTTCTTGAAAAGCCGGGTCCTAGCGAGGTGTTCAGCGATACTGTCAACACGGGCATCTATTTGATCGAGCCAGAAGTGCTGGAAGCAATCCCGAAAAAACAACCTTATGATTTCTCTGGAGATTTATTTCCGGCGCTGCTCGACCAGGGAATACCCATCTACGGTTACGTGGCGACCGGTTATTGGAGCGATATCGGAACCTTGGACCAGTTGCGTCAAGCGCACTGGGACCTGCTGGACGGTAAGGTGGGACTGCCCATCGAAGGAAATCTTATTCAAGAAGGCGTTTGGGTAGGAGAGGGTGTGGATATCCATCCCGATGCTGAGATCAGCGCACCGTGCTGGTTTGGCGACAACGTACGCATAGGCCGTGGAGCACGCATTGGTCCTTACACCGTGCTTGCTAGCAATGTGGAAGTAGAACGGCATGCGATGGTTCATCGGAGTATCGTGCGAAGAAATAGTTTTATTGGCGAGGCAAGCGATTTAAGAAATGCAATGATAGCGCGACGAACCATTATCGAAGCGCAGTGTGAAATAGGTAACGATGCTGTTATTGGATCCGGATGTCGTCTCGGGCGAGGCGTCATTATTAAGCAAGGCGTGCTCGTTTGGCCAGAAAAGGACATTGAAACCGGTACCACCGTCCTGGAGAACGTGATTTGGGAATCCTTCGTAAGCCCGTCTATTTTCGGCTCGCGGGGAGTATCTGGGCTCGCCAACCTGCGCATTACTCCGGAATTCTCCGCCACCCTTGGGAAAGCCTATGGCACTTGGGTAAAAAAGGGTCGAAAAGTTGCTGTGAGCCGCGATGCCCACCCGTTTTGCCGACTAACTAAACGTGCTTTAGTCTCGGGGCTGCTTTCTGTCGGCGTCGACGTCGATGATTTACGTGAAAGCACTGGCAATATAACTCGATTTCTGACCGCTTTCGGACAGGACGTAAGCGGCGGGGTGCACCTTCGCATAGCAGATGACCATTCTAATGTAGCGCTCATTGAGATGTACACCGACTCAGGTTTGCCCCTAGGCCGTAGCTCGAGACGCAAAGTGGAAGCAACCTTTCATCGCGCTGACTTTCCCAAGGTTTCCATGGACCAAGTCGGGCGCTTAACTTATCCGGGTGGCGAGCATGAACATTACCTGCACAATTTACTCGAACGATTGAATTTTGACGCTTTGCGCCGCAAAGGGGAGAAGGTCATCTTTCATGCCGAAGACGAGCGCACCTCGAGCGTGCTCGGTGATTTACTTGATCGCAGTGGCGTTCGCTATCTGCACGCCGGTGGATTACATGCTGACGAAGAGGGGGACGTGACACAGGAGGTGGCAAGCATTGCCCGCCTTAACCATGCTATTGCTTTTCTCATCCGCCGCAATGTCGAGCAGTTTGCCTTGGTGGATGAAGGGGGCGCCGTGCTGCCTGCTGATCGTGCCGAACAGCTGTTGACATCGGCCTTTATTCGTACTGCACCCGTGGAGGAACCGGTGTATCTCGCACCGGATCATCCGTCATTTCTGCGTCGATTGGCAGAGGAATGCGGTCGCGAAGTCGTGTTAACGCGTAAGGAGCCGGCGGCACGTCTTGAAGAAGCGACCTCGCGCACAGGCGGTACCGACCTTTGGCTTGAGTTCAGTCATTACTATCTCGGGTTTGATGCGGTTGCCGGCGTACTGCGGCTACTGGAGTTTCTGGGTATGGCGGGAACTAGCTTGCTTGACTTTGAGCGCGAGAATCCCGCCTGTCACCGAGATACGTTGGTTCTCCCGTGTCCTTGGGATGAAATGGGACGAGTGATGCGAGAGCTCGCACGTCGACCAGAAGTGAGTATTACCGACGTGCCCGAGGGCGTCAGGCTAAATCTTGAAGGTGGCCGAGCTTACGTCCTTCCGAGCGCTGACGTACCACAGCTGGCGATGACGGTAGAAAGCGAGGAAATGGCCGGTCTTACTGGCTTAAAGGAACGGATCGTTCGAGAGATGGTGCAGCTAATCAGTTGAGGCGCTATGGAGGAGAGCATGCGAATTGCGTTTTTTTGTCCGCACAGTGATCCTCTCGCTCGACCGGGAGAGCCAGATGCCGGTGGCCAATGCGTCTACGAGGCTCAGGTGGCAATAGCTCTTGCTGAACAGGGACATGAGGTCCGCTGTTTTACCCGGCATTACGGGGATAAGCTTGAACATGAGGTGATCCAAGATCAAGCCATGGTTTTTCGTTATCCGATGGGTCCGCCGGGTTTCTTGCGTAAAGAAGATATGGGTCCATACCTGGCTGAATTCACCCAGCAGGTGATCACAGATCAGCATTCGTGGCTGCAGGAGGCAAGCAGTTTTCATGGTCACTATTGGGATGGGGGAGCAACGGCACTTGGAGCGAGCCTTGCCCTAGGGAAACCCTTAGTATTCACAAGCCACTCCTTAGGCGCACTCAAACGTGATCGGGTCTCGGACACAACTACTGACGGATCTGCCTTTCGATATCCTGTCCGCATCCTTGCTGAGCGACGTATCCTCCACGCCGCCGATTGCGTAATCGCTCTTAGCGAAGTTGAGCGGGATGCTCTCGTTGACCGCTATGACACTGAGCCCAATAAGGTCCGTATTGTCCCAGGCGGAGTTGATATCGATGCCTTCAAACCGACAGAGAACAAAGCGATTCTTAAAGCGAGCCTTAACATCGAAACGGATTTCTTAGTGTTTACGGTGGGGCGCCTCGACTCTCGAAAAGGCTTTTTCGAACTTGTGGCGGCTATCCCGTACGTCGTTGAGGCGTTACAGCAGGCAAACAAAAGCGTCACCTTCTTGCTGCCAGGCGGGCCGGAGCATCCATCGGCGGAGGAGGCCGCCTACAAGCGGATCATGCAAACCGAAGCTGAAGCCCGAAATGTAACTGGCCATATTCGGTGGTTTCCCCGTCTTTCCGATGACGACTTAAAAATTTGCTATGCAGCGGCTGATGTTTTCGCTTGCCCGAGTCCTTATGAGCCTTTCGGCTTGGTATTGGTGGAAGCTTTCGCTTCCGGGACACCGGTGGTCGCAACTCCTCATGGCGGTCCGAGGGAGATCGTGACTTCCGGAGTTGACGGATACCTTGCCGAGCCGACTGATCCCAAAGCATTCGCAGAACGCATTGTTGACGTCTTAGGACAAAATGATGAGCGCCGTGCTGACATGGGTCATGCCGCTCTTGCTAAGGCGAAGGAACGCTATGCCTGGCGTGCAGTGTCGCAGCGTATAGCAGAGATTTACCAACAGCTGGAAACGATGCTCCTATCTAGACCGGACCAGCCGACTGCGTAGAATATATATTATGTTAAAAAATATAATAAGTACCTGTTCTGTTATGTACCGCCTTGGATCAATGGATTAGGGAAATTCCCCGAGTGGGCGGTCGAAGGTAAAACGCCATGGCTCCACTACGAGTCTTTGCTTCGCTTGTTCGACATTACCACCAGTTGCACTAAACGGCAGGGTCAATACGAAAGCCGCACCTCCAATAATGGTCAAGGCAAGTGTCGTGGGACGAAATGCGAAGGCATCAAGGATCATTATGCTAGCCGAGGGAGGATGCTCCAACTGCCTTTCATACGCACCCACATAACCGGAAACTGTCGCAAGGCTTAAGCCAAGGACAACGGCGCGGCCATATCGGAGTACTTTGTTTGGGAGGTTCTTCGTGCGGCATTCCATAGATTCTTCCCTTCGTCGAGCTCGGGAACGTTAACCATTTATAGGCTGGCGTTGTTTGGGTGCCCAAGACCTATGTCAGGAGGCTGCTTGCCCTTATCGGCCCGCACAAATATGACTTTAGAAGCTATTTAATGCTACTGCGTTCATCATAGGGCGTTGCGTGGCGGCTCGCATTTCTGTCGGCGTGTGCGACTTTTTTCAAATAGCTTCACTGGCGCTTTACTGGCGCGCAAGAAGATTAGAAAGAGTTGGTGCCCGGAGCCGGATTCGAACCGGCACGGCATCACTGCCGGCGGATTTTACTTACCACTATAGCTTTCGCTACCACATCCCTCGGGAGCGTTTGTGGTCTGGACTATACCTTTACCCTATGCTGTTATCATCGTCAGCACTTAGGTAGGAGCCGTCTAGTCTCTACACTTTTCCCAAAGGTATTACAAATTGGGACTTAGCTCGGGATTACCATCAGCCAAACCTGTTAAGGATTCCCCGAATTTGACTCCTTCGCACCTACCGGTTTCCCCAGGTAGGGGACCCATCCGAGTCCGCTGCGTCTACCTATTCCGCCACCCGGGCGATACGGGTATAACAATAACGCCGACGTAAGCCCAAGTAAACCTTGGAGGCTGAGGCCGGAATCGAACCGACGTCCACGGCTTTGCAGGCCGCTGCATAACCACTCTGCCACTCAGCCGGGAGCGCCGCATGGACAATGCGGCTAAGGAGAACTGATTGGAGCGGGAAACGAGACTCGAACTCGCGACCCCAACCTTGGCAAGGTTGTGCTCTACCAACTGAGCTATTCCCGCATGCTTGGAGTTTGTATTTTAGTACCGGGCTTCGAGGTGTCAAGGTTCGGCGCAACAGAATCCCTCTGTTCCAGGGGGACCAGCAGGACTGAACGCGCGGCACGCAGATAGAGAAGCATAGACCACAGCGTCAAGAGAGCCGAAAGATAGAGCAAAGCAAACCCAATCTCATAAGTCAAGGAATGCTGCGGCGGTGCCCCGTAAAGCATGAGCACAATTGCCAGCATCTGCGCCGTAGTTTTAAGCTTTCCAAGAGCCATTACTCTCACCTTGGAATGTTCGCCAATGGCGGCCATCCATTCACGCAAGGCGGATATGGCAATTTCTCGGCCGACAATGATGCAGGACGGTACTGCCAGCCATGGACTTGGATCCCGTTCGACCAGAAGGACGAGTGCCACTGTAACCATCAGCTTGTCAGCTACTGGATCGAGAAATGCTCCGAATGGGGAGGTCTGATCCAGCCGTCGTGCGAGGTAGCCGTCAAGCCAGTCTGTAAGCGCTGCTAATCCGTAAAGCGACGCTGCCAAGATGTTCATCCCGTTAAATGGAAGGTAAAAGACGAGTACGAAAACAGGAATGAGCCCCATGCGAAACAAAGTGAGGCGGTTGGGGATGTTCGTCAGCATGGCTATCGAGGTGACCGCCATAACACAAAAACAACTTCGGGGTGTGCCGGGTTGGCGGTTTTTTCCGGTTCAATCACGTCGACGAAAAGCCTCATAGACCGATTGGGCGAGTTCATAGCCGATGCCTCTGACACGAGCTAAATCGGCGATGCCGGCGTTAGCAATGCCCTGCAATCCTCCAAACTCACGCAACAAACGCCGTCGCCGTTGAGTGCCGATGCCAGAAATGCTTTCCAACACCGACCTTCTGCGCGCTCGTGCACGGCGTGAACGATGTCCAGCGACAGCAAAGCGATGCGCTTCATCACGGATGTGTTGAATTAGATGCAGCGCTGGAGAATTCACCTCTAGAGTGAGAGGATGCGCAGCACGCGACGAAAATATTGTCTCGTGCCCTGCTCTGCGCGCTGGTCCCTTGGCAACACCAATAATGGGTATATTGTCCATGCCAAGTACCTGTAGCACTTCCGTTGCTTGACATAGCTGCCCTCTTCCTCCATCTACCATAATCAAATCCGGAAACAGAGACTCGTCTTTGTGTAACTTAACATAACGACGCTCAAGCCCCTGAGCCAGGGCCGCATAGTCATCCCCGGGCGTGATTTCGCGAATATTGTAGCGTCGGTAGGCAGACTTCAGAGGTCCCTCAGGACCAAATACGACGCACGCAGTCACCGTATCCTCCCCGTGGGTATGACTGACATCAAAGCATTCGATCCGCTGCGGCGTACCGCTTAGCCCCAAGACCTCGCGAAGAGCTTCAAAGCGGGCATGTGAATTGGCGCACTGGGACAATTGATGCATCAAAGCAACTTCTGCATTATTTATCGCCATATTTAGCCACTGCGCTCGTTCGCCCCGCGCGTGGTGGCCGACGGTTACCTTCCTATCGGTTAGTTCAGTGAGGACTTTCGCCAACAGGTTCTGGCTGGGAACGCTGTCGCTTATCAGGATTTCAGCAGGGATACTCTCCTTAACTGAGCGTGCCAGATAGTATTGTGGAAGAAACGCCTCAAGAATCTCACTGGAGTCTAGCCCCGTAATGTGCTTTGGAAAGAACGTCTTATTCCCAAGGTTCTGCCCTTTGCGGACGAAAAATACCTCAACGATAGCGATCTCATCTCGGCGCTTGGCGGCTACGACATCAATGTCACCCTGGAGTCCACTTACGTACTGGCGTTGTTGTATTTGCTTTAGGGTAGCAATTTGATCCCGATACCTTGCCGCGCGCTCAAACTCTAGGCCCCTTGCGGCGGTATCCATACGCGCCATAAGTTCCTTCACCACTTTTTCGCTGGTTGCTTCCAAGAACATTACAGCATGATTGACATCTGTTCGATATGTCTCTTCATCCACTAGACCCACGCATGGCGCAGTGCATCGCTTGATCTGGTATTGCAGACACGGCCGAGTCCGGTTTCGGAAGAAGTTGTCTTCGCATTGCCTGATCTGAAACAATTGCTGGAGTAACCCCAGGCTCTCGCGTACCGCACTTGCGTTTGGATAAGGGCCAAAATATCTTCCCTTCCCACTTATCGCACCGCGGTGAAAGCTCAGGCGCGGAATTTGTTCGTGAGTATTAATATAGATGTACGGATAGCTCTTATCGTCGCGTAGCAGAACGTTGTATCGAGGGCGAAAGGCCTTGATAACGTTATTTTCTAGAATTAAAGCTTCGGTCTCATTGGAGGTGACCGTAACCTCAATCGCGCAGACTCGAGAGATCAATGTCTGCGTTCTTTGGGGAAGATGTTGTTGACTGCGGAAGTAGCTCGCAAGACGCCTTCGGAGATTACGTGCTTTCCCAACATAAATCACCTCATCCCGACTATCTAACATTCGGTAAACGCCGGGATCATTAGTCAGGCCGGAAAGGAACGCGGAAACGTCGAATGGCTCACTGCCGCAGTTCATCGTCTATAGCCCCGCTACCGATTTAATTCCCCAGAATGGTCTGACCTATTTATCGCCCGAGTGTTTCCCCTATGGGTTAGATAAACTGCCAATAATTACAGACCAACCGCCCTTGAGACATAGCCTAGACCGAGACCGCTAAATACAACGGAGTACCAAATGGGGGCTATAATATTTATGTCCTAGTGTGCGGTTCAACGAGACCGTGGCATAGAGCAATATGCGCTAGAGCGACGTCTGTTCGCACACCGAGCTTGTTAAACAACCGCGTGCGATACGTGCTGATCGTCTTAGGACTGAGGCAAAGGCGCTCTGAGATTTCCTGATTTTTCTGTCCTTGGCTCAGCATAAGCAATACTTGCAGTTCTCGGCGAGACAAGCTTCCAATCTGAGAATGTTGGCCGCTAACATGAGCCTTGACGATTTGTTGGGCTATTTCCGCGCAGACATACTGCTCCCCGCGTTGCACCATGGCGATCGCTTGAAGCAGCTCATCTGCCGTACAGCCCTTTGTCAGGTAACCTATAGCGCCAGCCTCCAACATGCGCAGAGGAAGTGGCCCTTCAACGGGCACCGTCAGGACGATTATCTTAAAGCATGGATTGATACGAAGCAGCCGGCGAGTTGCCTCAAGCCCGCCGATACCAGGCATGGTGATATCCATTAGGATCACGTCGGGGCAGTAGGCTTTCGCGACACTGATGGCTTCCTCGCCACTTCCTGCTTCCGCGACGGATTCAATGGCTGGCCCAGCCAGCAATAGGTGTTTGAGAGCAGCACGTACTAGACCGTGGTCGTCGACTAAAAGCAATCGAACCATCCGCTAATCCATCCTTTTCAGTGCGAATAATTTGAGGATCCAGGCTCCAGGTTTAGTCCCGCGGGCCGCGGCTACTTAAAACCCGCCCATCAGAAGCCCCGCTCTCGCTTACCAGCGCAAAGCTAGTGTAGTCCCGACCCAAGGAAGCTTACCAGAGCGTTCCCGGATCATAAGCGAGTATCGTTAAGCTGTTCAAAGATTTCCCCAATGAGCGCGTGAAGATGTGATTCATGAACGGTATCAACATGAACGGTATCAATTCGTTCAAGTATCCCCTACGTTACGCTGCCGTCAGTAAGTCGCATTACCTAAGTAACTTAAGTACTTTTGCGTATTGGACGATAAAAGCGACAGAGAGTAGAAATGCTCTTCCCCCAAGAAAAAGGCTAGCCCCACGAACTTAAGCGGCTGACCTTAAGGAGTTGACGTGCTAATCACGCTTGATCCCATGGGGGGTATCGTCACTACCGAATTACGGAACGTTTAGCCTTCTCGGCGCCCGGACTGGAGTCCATTTCCTGTAGTTCGCCGGACTCGCGGTGGTTATCGTAAGGTGTCCTGCCTGAAAAGACGCTGCCGACTACTTCATTATTCTTTCCTGGCGAGAAACAAACATTCAGATGAGCTCAGAGTCGCAAAGGGTTAAAGCGCCGTAAGCTATTCGCTGAGACAGAAAAAGCTGGGAGAATCGTTAATGGGAGTTGGTGCAAAGAAAAACCGTGCAAAGGTACAGAAGCTCGTTCGCAACGGGCGAACAAAGGGATTCCTCACCTCTCGAGAAATCAGCGACTGTTTATCTGAGGAATTTCAGGACGCGAAACAAATGGAAACAATCGTGAGCCTTATCCGCGACATGGGTATAGAGGTTTACGATCAAGCGCCGGATGCGGACACCTTTCTCTTGACGACGGAGCCGCTTGACGATGCGCTTGCTGAGGAGTTGGAAGAGGTCATCGACGCGGACATAGACACGGCGTCGGCCTCTACAATTGATGTGATCCAGCTGTACATGCGCGAAACTGGGGCTCCAAGTCTATTGACTCGCGAGGACGAAGTCATTCTGGCGAGAACTATCGACGAAGGAGTCCGTCGCTGCGTCTCCGCGATTGCCGTCTGCCCAGCCGTGGTGGCTAAAGTATTAGGGTGGATAGAGACCGTGCGCACCGGAGAAACACGCCTAAGCGATTTCATCGTAGCTTTCATTGAACCAGACGAATCCGATGAATCGCCAACGGCTGGACCTTGCCATCTCGACACCGATGAAATCTCACATCCTGAGATAGGGCCCGATCCCCAGGAAGCTATGGAGCGTTTCGAGCGTATTCAAGTGCTCTACAGCGAGTTAGTCGAGGCTCTCTCCGTCGAAGGTATCGGCAGCGATGCTGCAAGGGTATTGCAGTGCACCCTTGCCGAGGAATTTAAGGCAATCAAGCTAGCCCAAAAATCGCTCATCCAACTCACCAATCTCGTCCGTGACCTCTTGAGGCAGCTGCAGACTGAAACGCCTGTTCCACAGCAGACGTGTCTTAACCAAGTGCATATTCTGGACGAAGCTCAGCAGGCGGTGCACGGCAGTGATTTGCACAAGCCGGCCCTCGCCCGTAAGGTTGGCGCTAGAGGCGTGAGCAATGCCACTGTACTTGAACCTCATACAGGCGATATTCGATTAGTCCAAAGAAAGCACCGCCAAGCGCCGTTGGCAGCCGGCTTGACTTTGGCCGAGCTCAAGGCCGTTGGACATCGTATGTCTGTTAACGAAGCCAAGGCAAGGCGGGCAAAGACGCAGATGGTCGAGGCCAACCTTAGGCTCGTGATTTCTATTGCGAAAAAGTACAGAAATAGAGGTCTACCTTTTCTCGACCTCATTCAAGAAGGCAACATTGGCCTTATGCGAGCCGTCGATAAATTTGACTACCGGCGCGGGTACAAATTCTCAACCTATGCCACCTGGTGGATTCGTGAGGCTATAACGCGCGCTATTGCCAATCAGGGGCGTACTATTCGAATACCCGTACATATGTATCAGCACATCAACCGCCTTCAACAAATTTCGCGCCAAATTCTCCAAGAAAAGGGTCGGGAGGCGTACCCACAGGAACTTGCGGAGCGTCTAGATATGCCTGAAGAGAAGGTGCGAAGGGTATTGAGTGCCGCGCTACAACCGGTATCAATGGAGAGCCTGGGCACGGATGACGATGACATGCATCCGGGCGACTTTCTTGAAGATGATATCATACAAGCACCGTTAGAGTCTGCAACGCGGCGCGGATGCAAAACCGCCACGGACGCCCTGCTTGATACCTTAACGCCAAGAGAAGCAAAGGTCGTCGCAATGCGCTACGGGATTGGGATGAACTGCGACCATACTCTGGAGGAGGTCGGAAAGCAGTTCGATCTCACACGTGAACGCATTCGCCAGATCGAGGCCGAGGCAATCCGCAAGCTACGGCGTCCTCATCGTGCCGAGCACCTACGGGCATTCTTGGAGACATAAAAAACTTCGTAGGGATGATCGATCTAGGTCCTTGGCTCTCGGCTGGCAAGAGAATAGTGCGAAGCCATGTCGAGATACGCCCGCTCGTTTGCCAATGCCCATATATTTCCAGGTACACTCCCGGCTAATTGCTCCCTCTATTTTGAGACTCGCCCCCTTCCGCGCGCGGGGGCCAGCCCGCTGCCGTTCAAAATCGCTCCTGGTCATTTTGTGGAACCATCGGGCGGCTTACTTTGCCGGTTAGTAGGTTAGCGCTATATTTTTTTTAGACAACTTAGACAACCTTAAAATGCCAATAAGCCATAGCGGATAGTTGGCGGAGAGGGTGGGATTCGAACCCACGGACCCGCAAGGGTCAACGGTTTTCAAGACCGCCGCTTTCGACCGCTCAGCCACCTCTCCACAAGTCGAGCAAAGAGAATACCTAAAAAGCAGCCTGGCAAAAAGCGGGTTGCTAAGCGCAGCAGGCCCCGGAAGCCGATCTTGACATCAGCGCATCTTTACCGAAACTAAGGTGTTTGCTTGCGGTCTACGTAAACAATTATAGTTATTAGTTCAATCAGGAGGTACTTCACATGCGAGGAAATGAGTTTGCCATAGCAAGGCCAGCTACCAGCGGACTTGCGGCCAATAAGCTCATTCGTAATACATACACGCTGCTGGCAATGACATTGCTTTTTAGCGCCGCCACGGCGGGCGTGTCAATGGCCGTCGGGCTTCCGCATCCAGGCTTGATACTGACGCTGGTGGGGTATTTTGGCCTCCTTTTCTTGGTCAATAAATTCCAAGACAGTGCTCTTGGGCTGGTGTTTGTGTTCGCGTTGACCGGCTTTATGGGGTTGACCCTGGGTCCGATTCTCAATGCGTACGTACAGACCTTTTCCAATGGTAGCCAGCTCATAATGATGGCGATGGGGGGGACCGGCATAATTTTTCTAGGGCTGTCCGGATATGCGCTCACATCACGGCGGGATTTTAGTTTTCTCGGCGGTTTTCTCATGGTCGGCATTTTGGTTGCTTTCCTAGCAGGGCTCGGTGCTGCCGTGTTTGGAATTCCGGGGCTATCCCTTGCCGTTTCCGCTATGTTCGTGCTCTTGATGTCTGGTCTCATCCTATGGCAGACAAGCCAGATCGTCCACGGTGGTGAAACCAACTACATCATGGCTACGGTTACGCTCTACGTTTCAATCTTTAACTTGTTCACGTCACTGCTTCAGCTTCTTGGCTTTATGGGCGGCGAAGAATAATTCACCCTGCGGGCAGGCAGAAAGGATGCCACAGTTTGGGTTCCGGCATGCCTGCCGGAACCCAGCAAGCGAGCGTAATACCTTTACCAACGGAATTGCTTAGTTGAGCCTTTGCTACTACTCAACGTATTGCTGTCCAGCCATAGAGGACTGTAACACCTGAGGAATACGGATTCGGCCGCGTTCGTCCTGAAAGTTCTCCATAATCGCTACTAGCGTACGGCCGACGGCCAGTCCCGAGCCGTTTAAGGAATGCAACAACTCAGGCTTTCCCGTCTCTGGACTTCGCCACCGTGCCCGCAGCCGTCGCGCCTGGAAGTCCTCGAAGTTGCTACAGGAAGAGATTTCTCGGTAGCGGCGCTGCCCCGGCAACCAAACCTCCACATCGTAAGTCTTAGCAGAGGCGAATCCTAGATCGCCCGCGCAAAGTGTTACAACGCGATAGGGCAATCCGAGTTGCTGCAACACCCTTTCGGCATGGCGCGTGAGGGTTTCCAGTGTGTCATAAGACTCTGCCGGGCTGACCAGTTGCACCAACTCTACTTTCTCAAATTGGTGCTGACGAATCATGCCACGCGCATCTTTTCCATAAGCGCCTGCCTCGCTGCGGAAGCAAGGCGTATGGCAGACAAGTTTAAGCGGTAGGTCTCTCGCCTCAAAGACACGATCGCGCGCGATGTTGGTGACCGGCACCTCGGCGGTCGGTATCAGGTAGTAATCCTGTTCGGCGATGCGAAAAAGATCCGCGCCAAACTTGGGCAACTGACCGGTGCCACGTAGACTCTCGGCATTCACCAAATAAGGCACGTAAATCTCCTTATAACCATGCTCATGGGTATGAAGATCGATCATGAAGTCAATGAGTGCCCGATGAAGACGTGCAAGTGGCCCAAAAAGAGTGACAAAGCGCGTGCCGGCTATCTTTGCCGAAAGTTCAAAATCCATCCCACCAAGCCGTGTGCCCAAATCGACATGGTCTTTAGGTTCGAACGCGAATTCAGGAATTTGTCCCCCATAACGCACGACAACGTTGTCACCCTCGGTGTGCCCGTCGGGGACGCTCTCGTGAGGTAGGTTCGGGATCTCCAGTAGCAGTGCTTCCAGCCGGCTTTGGACGGCTGCGAGCGCTGCCTTTTTGGCCTCTAGCTCGGCTCCAATAGTGGCGACTTCCGTCAGCAGGGAAGAGACGTCTTCATTCGCTGCCTTGAGTTGCCCGATGGTTTTTGAGCGAGCATTGCGAGCTTGCTGTAACGATTGAGTGTGAACTTGTACTTGCTTGCGCTCGAGTTCAAGGGCCTGCAAGGTCGTAATGTCGAGCTCAAAACCTCGCCGCCTCAAGCGTGCCGCGGTATGCTCAAGCTGGTTACGTAGGAGAGTAGGATTTAGCATGGCCGTCCCTGCCGTCGTTTAAGTAGCAGCCACTGCCTCACCGGCAAGCAATGCAATAACCGAGAGAGGGCGACCGTTGTCATGCAATGCGAGCTTATGGCTGAGGGATTGCGGGTCTATCGCCAATGACATCGACTCCGGCCGGTGGCGTAAAGGAGAACAACTCAGGGCGCACCTTGGCATTCTTAACGATATTGTGGAAGTACAGCTCGGTAGTCTGACCGAAGCTATCGACCAATTCCATCCTCGTCAATTCTCCACGCTCTAGGCCGAGACGTATCTCGGAAAAGCTAACGTCAGAACTTTTTGGTTCAAGAGATACCCATTCCAGCCCATCTCGCTTCCCGGCACTTTGCATCAGAAAGCGTTTTTCTAAGGAGCTGTCACTCGTCAATAGCAGGGTTGGGGTATCGCCGACGGCCTCGCCGAGCTCTTTCACGGTCACTTGAGCAAGCTCAGTATCATAAATCCAGACGTGTTTTCCGTCCGCAACGATAAGCTGTGGATAGGGCTCGCGATAATCCCAGCGAAACCGCCCAGGTCGTGCTAACACCAAGGTCCCCTTAGCCTCTTCAATAGGAGCTCCGCTTTCGTCCAGCAAAACTTGTTCGAAGTCAGCCTGAAAAGAATGCAGTCCGCCAAGGAATCTCTGCAGCTGCTCAGTGCCGGTATCCGCGGCCGCAGTACAGACGAGGCCCACGACAAGAGCTACTGTTGCAGCGCCTTGAGGCAAGAATTTACTTATACTTTTTACTGCAGCTTGCAGCGAATTGTGTACGACTGTTCTCGTGATCATGGGCAATTCTATAGCGTCACAACTCAGGTGGTGGGGGTGCGAGCACTTCGCGATTGCCATTTGATTGCAATGGCCCCACGATCCCAGCTTGCTCCATGTCTTCCACCATACGTGCAGCACGGTTGTATCCTATCTTGAGCCGGCGCTGCACGCCTGATATCGAAGCTCGGCGAGTCTCGGTTACCAGTCGCACGGCTTGATCAAACAATGGATCATGCTCCTCGGCACGCCCGCCATCGAATCCTGCATCACCTCCGATGACATCCTCTCCTCCACCCTTGAGCACATCGTCCAGATACTGGGGATTGCTTTGGCTGCGTAAACTTTCTACCACTTTATGAACCTCGTGATCGCGCACGAAAGCACCATGTACTCGCATCGGTGTAGCCATGCCGGGAGTCAAGTAAAGCATGTCACCATGTCCCAGCAGCTGATCTGCACCACTCTGATCGAGAATGGTACGCGAATCAATTTTGGAGGAAACCTGGAACGCGATCCGGCTTGGAATGTTTGCCTTGATAAGGCCGGTAATGACATCGACCGAGGGCCGCTGGGTAGCCAAGATCAGGTGTATTCCAGAGGCCCTTGCCTTTTGAGCGAGGCGGGCAATCAGCTCCTCCACCTTTTTACCCGCAACCATCATGAGGTCAGCCAGTTCATCGACAATGACCACGATGAGTGCCAGCGGTTCCAACATTTCCGGTTCCGGGCTACCCGCTTTGGTAGGCCATAACGGATCTGGGATCAATTCCCCTCGCGCCAATGCATCCTTTATCTTCCGGTTATAACTGGCAAGATTACGCACCGAGAGTGCCGACATCAGGCGGTAGCGCCGCTCCATCTCGGCAACACACCACCGAAGAGCATTGGCGGCCTCCTTGGGATCGGTCACTACCGGCGCTAACAAATGCGGGATACCCTCATACACCGAGAGCTCGAGAACCTTGGGGTCGACCATAATAAGACGCACATCGGTCGCCGGTACTTTGTACAAAAGACTAAGCACCATGGCGTTAATGGCGACCGATTTGCCTGATCCCGTGGTACCCGCAACCAGCAGGTGAGGCATGCGGGAGAGATCCATGACCACCGGATGTCCAGCGATGTCTTTCCCAAGTGCCAGAGAGAGCGGCGATGTGCTATCTTCATAAGCCTTGGACATCAAGATCTCGCTCAAAGTCACGAGTTCGCGCTGCTCGTTGGGAATTTCTAAGCCAATTACAGACTTTCCTGGAATGACTTCCACGATGCGCACGCTAAACGTCGACAGGGAGCGAGCGAGGTCTTTCGCTAAGTTGCTTATTCGACTTACCTTAATCCCAGGAGCAGGTTCCAACTCGAAGCGCGTAACCACGGGTCCAGGATGCACTGCCACGACGCGCACATCGATCCCGAAGTCCTTTAGCTTAAGTTCGACCTGTTCGGAAATGGCTGCCAACGCTGTATCCGAGAGCCCTCGGATTGTTGGTTTCGAAGAATCAAGAAGCGATATTGACGGCAGCGTATGGCCGCGGGGCGGCTCCAGCAGAGGCAGCTGACGCTCTTGGGGGGATGGTGCAGACGCAACCGGTTTTGGGCGTTCAATGGTGGGTTCAATGCGCGTCATTCTGACTTGCGAAGAACGCTTGGCGGGCTGGCTGCTCGGGGCCGAGTCAATCCGCCTGTTTTGTTGTACACGCCAAGCTTGAACAACAGCAATGCCTTGTAGCACCAAGGACTGCAGGTGCTCGAACAATAATACCGTGTGCCGACCAATAACGTCCATTATGGCGAGCCAAGATATGCCCGTAAACAAAGTGACTCCGGTGGCAAAGAGGGTAAGGAGACACAACGTCCCCCCAAGAGTATTGAACAATTCCGTTAGATTGTCCCCAACCACCTTGCCAAGCACGCCACCGGCATTCAGAGGAAGACGGCTGGCGTCCCTAAAGTAGAGTGTGGCGAGCCCACTTCCCGTTGCAAGAGTCAGTAGAAATCCGGAAGCGCGTTCGATCATCTGCAAGCTGTTCATCGCACTGCGATGCCTTGCGCCGCGAAACACGAGCCATCCTGTATAGGCCACCAGGACTGGAAAAAGATAGGCTAAGTAACCAAAGAGATAGAGAAGAATATCCGCAATCCACGCGCCCGCCCGCCCGCCATGGTTGAGCACATCGCTCCTGTCAGCGCTGTGAGACCAGCCGGGATCTGCCGGATGGTAGCTTGCAAGCGCTAGGGTGAAGTACAGAGCAATGCCGGCGAACAGGATGAGAATGGATTCACGTAGTCCCTGATGCAGCGCGCTGTGCCAGGGGGCTGACGCCGGTTTTTTTTCTTTCCTTGACAAAATGAACTTAATCCTGATTAGCAGAAGATTATCGCAACAGTTTCATTATTGGAAAAAATGAACTTGACGTCCACACCGATCATGGGCAGAACGTCGCCAGGAAGGAACTGTCCAAATGTAGGTTTAAGGCTGCCGGCCTAGAATCTGAGTAGCAGCGTTTTCGCTAATTTTGATCGCCGCAGGATCTTGCCAGAAGTCAGACATCGCCGAGGCTTGCCACAGCTAAAATTCAGGCGACAAGTTGACTCTAGCAGAAATCGAGTAATGGGCGTGTAGTCACTTGAGCATCAGCATAGCGATGAGAGATGATTTGGGGCAACAAGACTTGGCGCCCTTGGGGAAGCTTTATTGCTTTCATGCGGCTTAACGGAAGGAACACACATGCACGACACCCGACATGCCAGACTCCTCATCTTGGGTTCAGGGCCGGCAGGTTATACCGCCGCTGTTTACGCAGCAAGAGCGAATCTCGGCCCCCTGCTCATCACCGGACTGCAGGAAGGTGGGCAAATGACTACCACGACAGAAGTGGATAACTGGCCGGGAGACGTCGCAGGTGTTCAGGGTCCAGAGTTGATGGAGCGAATGCGGCAACACGCGGAACGGTTCGACACCCAGATCGTGTTCGATCATATCAATGCAGCGGATCTCTCAGTGCGACCGTTTAGAGTGACCGGAGACGCCGCCGTCTACACTTGCGACGCCTTGATCATCGCCACCGGTGCGTCAGCCAAGTACCTCGGATTACCCTCCGAAGACGCCTTTAAAGGGCGCGGTGTATCAGCCTGTGCAACGTGTGATGGCTTTTTCTACCGAGGCGACGAGGTCGCCGTTATCGGGGGCGGCAATACGGCGGTCGAAGAAGCACTGTACCTATCAAATATTGCCGCTAAGGTCACGGTAGTCCATCGGCGAGACAAGTTCCGTGCAGAGAAGATGCTTGCAAATCAGCTTTTGGAGAAGGCTAGCCATGGCAATGTCTGCATTGAGTGGGACCATGTGCTTGACGAAGTTCTGGGAGACGGCAACGGCGTAACCGGCATACGCATTCGCAATGTAGAAAACCACGCGCCAAAGGAGATCGACGTAAGGGGGGTCTTCATCGCCATTGGCCATCGACCCAATACGGACGTTTTTGCTGGTCAGCTCGACATGCAAGGTGGCTATATCC
Organism: Gammaproteobacteria bacterium; assembly: GCA_049282355.1. GTDB lineage: Bacteria > Pseudomonadota > Gammaproteobacteria > HK1 > HK1 > JAGTVB01. The sequence goes on from JBAPTW010000033.1 coordinate 23,608, forward strand.
GAGTGCGCAGTGGGTTAGAAGGAAATGCCACGGCCACCAGTGTGGAGGGCGTCTTCGCCGCTGGAGACGTTGCCGATCATGTCTATCGGCAAGCGATCACCTCAGCGGGATCCGGTTGCATGGCAGCTCTCGACGCTGAGAAATATTTGGAGGCTCTGGAATAGCACCAATGAACCAGCACGGATTCGTTGCCTATCCGCTACACGCTTCCCGGGATACTTCTTGGCAGCGCTCTTGCCCTTATGCGCAACCGGAGTTCCATCGGTGCAACCGATGACCCTCCTTCCCTATCGTATACCGCAGGGCTCCTCCCCCGACAGCTTTCCGGCTGTCGACTGTGCACTCGTCGAGCCGAACGGCCTACTCGCGGTCGGTGGCGACCTCACTCCTGCGCGGCTACTCAACGCCTACCGCAGGGGTATTTTCCCCTGGTTCAATGACGACCGATGCATCATGTGGTGGTCTCCCGAGCCTCGCGCAGTGATATTTCCGCATCGGGTAAAGCTTTCCCACAGCTTGCGCAAAACGCTGCGTCAAGGACACTTTAAGCTCACTACAAATAAGGCCTTTGAGGAGGTTATCCTGGGCTGTGCGGCCCCTCGTCGAGACCAAGCCGGAACCTGGATTACTCAAGAGATGATGGCAGCATACCATCGGCTTCACAACTTCGGTTATGCCCATTCAATCGAGTGTTGGAGCGGCCAGAAGCTAGCGGGAGGGCTGTACGGCGTGGTGCTGGGAAAGGTCTTCTTCGGAGAGTCGATGTTTAGTCGTGAGCGAGACGCATCAAAGGTGGCACTTGCGCATCTATGTCGTGCTGATATCCAGATGATCGATTGTCAGGTCCCTAACGCGCATTTGGCACGAATGGGTGCGTTGGAGATTGGCCGGCGGCGGTTTATATCCTTGTTGGATTGCTGGTGTGATACCCCAAGGGCGTCCTTGGCTGGGATCGGAACGTGGAAGTTTTCATGAGGCTGATGACCAAGGATGCCGGACCGCTCTTCTATACGAGTCCTACTCATGCATGCAGCTACCTATCAGGCCGAGAGGCGACCACAGTATTCTTGGATCCGCGCTATCCAAAGGACGGACGGCTGTACACTTTGCTGTCGCAAAATGGCTTTAGGCGCAGCGGGCAGCATATCTACCGGCCGTGCTGCCCAAATTGTGACGCATGTACTCCAGTCCGGGTACGCGTGGCGGATTTTCATCCACGGCGCAGCCAGCGCCGTGCCTGGCAGAAAAACCGTGATCTGCATGTGGAAAAATGCGGACCGAACTTTAGGCAGGAGCATTTTTCCCTGTATCAGCGTTATCTTGTCAGCCGCCACCAAGGCGGCGGGATGGATGATTCTACACCCCAACAGTACATAGACTTTCTAACGAGTTCGTGGTGTGAAACAGAGTTTTGGGAGTTTTGCTTGGGTGAAAAACTGCTTGCGGTGGCAGTTCTGGACCGGCTAGACGACGGACTGTCGGCTGTTTATACGTTCTTTGATCCCGACTATGCGCAACGGAGCCTAGGGGTTTTTATGGTTTTGTGGTCGATGCAAGAGACCCAAAGGCAAGGGTTTGATTGGCTTTACCTGGGTTACTGGATACCCTCCTCGCCCAAGATGCGATATAAGTATGAGTATCAGCCTCAAGAGCACTTTCGACGTGGCCGATGGATGACCCCGGAGCACCCCGGGTAAAAGCATCAGGCTTTCGGCTTAAGCGTTTTTTTTGGCAGAATACGGGAGAGGTATATTCACTATTACGAGGTTCCTTTGGCTAAGGAAGACCACATTGAAATGGAAGGTACGGTCATCGAGACCCTACCGAATACGATGTTCCGCGTGCAGCTGGAGAATGGTCATGTCGTCACTGCCCATATATCCGGCAAGATGCGCAAGAACTATATCCGCATCCTAACGGGAGACAAAGTTACTGTACAACTCACCCCTTACGATTTGAGTAAAGGTCGCATTACTTACCGCGCTCGCTAGTTTTCCGCGTGTTCACCTGGCGCGAACCGCGGGTTTACAATTTATCTAATTATCTAAGGAGGTCACTCACCGGTGGCGGCACTCGTGAGCGCCAACCGCCATTGGCCGCGAGCCAATGGAAACTATCTGGAGTCGTTCTCGCCACCGCCGCTGCCGGAGGCTCTTTGCGTTGGCACCGGTGGTGACTCACGCGAGTACTGAGCCAGCGCCAAGTGCATTGAGGGCAATCCTTGTAAAGGGGCTAGGGTGCCAAAACCGCCCAAGCAAACTTGGTCTTATCAGTCAGGTGCTGCTCGCCTGATCCCGTGACCAGTTTCGACACTGTACTCATGGTGGCGGTCGGGATGGATTTCTACCATGGTAAGCCGCGCCTCCCGGAAGCCCTCATAGCAATAAACGGCCCCGGTATCAATAAACCACACATTGCCGATTCTAACCGCACCGCGGGTGGGAGTATGGCCGCAGTAAACTCGTTCGATCCGGCCTGATATCGGCCCTGTTCCCCCGATTCCTTGAATTCGCCCTCGCGACCAGAGCGCATAGAAGGCGGCATCGGCATCGCCCGCCTCCAGCAAGCTTGCGAACTTATCCCAGGTCAACCCGGGAGGGATATCGGCGTGAACAATACCGATGGTGCCGGCTCGGGTAGTCACTTCAATAGCCAAGGGTAATCGTTGAAAGGCCTCACGGAACAGAGCGTGTTCAGTGGGGCCGACATCGAGCCACCATTCACCTCCATTTTGACGGACCCATACCTCAAGCTGCTCCGGATCAGTGGAGTCGATGGCAAACTGCTCGTGATTTCCGCGGCATGCGTGGAACCATGGCTGCTGGAGCCATTGCAGTGCATCTTTGGATGCCGGACCACGGTCGATGAGATCGCCGACAGAAAATAATCTGTCGCTCTCCGGTCTAAAGCAGACTGCATCGAGCAGTGCGCGAAGGTGGGCAAACATGCCGTGAAGATCTCCTACTACAAAATCGCGGCCAAGTGCATTAAGGGCATAGCGGGCGACTAATGGATCATTATTTCGGCCAATAGCCGGCTGCCATCCTCGATATTCTGAGATCTTCATTGATATTGGAAACCTTGATATTGGAAACTTGGGTTGGTTAACGTCTCAAATCTCTACTCGGCGAACCGCTAGACGCTCTCCCCCTCCAAGTTTCCGTTGGAGGCATCAGTCGCAGCCTATCGATTCTTGCCGCACGTTCTTAATAGGGTAATCGCTCTGCTTGGAGCTTGTGAATAAAGCGCCTGCGCCTCCCGATAGCGGCGTTGGAGTGAGGGGTTAGATTGATTCCACCGCTATCGTACCCCCCATTGGTCAACATTCCTCGGAAGGGCTTCTCACTTTTAGAGAAGACCCTCCATCACCAGCAACTAGAAGACGACCACTTTGGGTTAGGCACTGCTGCCGCCCGGGTCGAGGCGATGGTGTTTCTGCATATACTGGAGTAGCCCTTGCGTGCCCTGCTCTATCAGCTCAAATGCAGCGTCAAAATCATGCTGATCCCCGTAATAAGGATCAGGAACATCGCATTCTTGTCTATCCTGGCTATAGTCGAGTAGCAAACGAATCTTATGATAAAGGCTTGCAGGACATCGAGCCCGCAGCCGAGCGCAAGTTTCTCGATCCACCGGCAGAACGTAATCATAGGCTTCGAAGTCTTGGCTGCAAATCTGTCGGGCCTGGTGTCTGCTGATGTCGATGTGATGCTTGCGTGCGGTGCGCTGCGCACGTTCATCGGGTGGCTGACCGTGAAACTGATCGTGTAGCCCCGCGGAACCAGTAACGACCTGGCCCGTTAGCTCAGCCTGCCTAAGCAACGCTGCAAACGAACCCTCGGCCATGGGAGAACGACAGATATTACCTAAGCAGACAAATAATACTTTGAGCTTTTTCACACTGTCGGTTATCGGCACAAGCAAAAATCCATGGATGACGTCATAAGCATTACGAACCGCATTAAATGCTCGGGCGTTGGTGACCAGCCGCACAAAGTACGTAAGCCGAACTGGCCATCCAACCCCTCACAAATCAGCATCGCAGCCCCGTTCGGTTCTCAAGTGCCCGGTGTGGCTGGCGGCACCAGCAAAAGGTCTTCGTGTTAAAATGTCACCGTGATAATAAATCAAACACCAAGCCCTTTCAGGCGGTTCTCTCCTTGGGTAAGGAATCCCGGCGCTTCGGCTATCGCCAATCTTGTATGGCTTTTTTGGCTGCGAAATGTCGCCATCGCGAGTCAAGTTGTGGCGGTGATGATAACCGTCAACGTTCTTCATTTACCGCTGCCGGTTCTTGAACTGTCGCTTATTGTCGGTGGCCTTACGCTACTCAATGTCTTCACGTGGTGGCGGCTTCGTTTGCCAATCAGCGTCAGCCATGTTGAATTCTTTGTGCAGCTTGTTCTCGATGTGGCCGCTCTCACTGGATTGCTATACCTCACGGGGGGTGCCACCAATCCATTTACATGGTTTTTTCTTTTGCCACTGACCATCACGGCAGCCTTGCTCCCGAAACCTTACATCTGGGCCATGGCTGCGCTTACCGTCGCTTGCTACACGCTGCTCATGGCCGCCTACGTTCCCTTTCCTTACGGTAATCTGCATCGCGAGGGCGGCTTTGGTTTGCATGTGTTCGGGATGTGGCTTGGCTTTGTCATCAGCGCCAGTATAGTGGCCTACTTCGTAGTCGAGATGGCCGAGAGTTTGAGGGTGCAAGAGCAAAGCCTTGCGGTGGCTCGTGAACAAGCTCTGCGGGACGAGAGAGTGGTTGCCCTAGGAACGCTAGCTGCTGGCGCAGCGCATGAGCTCGGGACGCCCCTTGGCACTATGGCGCTTCTCACCCGGGAGCTGGAACAAGAGTACAGTGGCAAAGGATTTGCCGAATTGCATTCGAGGCTTCGCCTCTTACGAGAGCAAGTGGATCGCTGCAAGCAAGGCCTGTCCGTTATTGCTGCCTCCGCAGGAGAAGCCCGTGCCGAAGCGGCCCATCCGCTATCGGTGGAAGCCTACCTTCGTGAGCTGGTCGAGCAGTGGCGTCGTCTGCGGCCCGGCGTGCAAGTGCACTACCAGTTGCATGGCATTGATCCGTCACCGGTTATTCTCTCTGAGCGCACCCTGAGTCAGGCTTTACTCAGTATTCTGAACAATGCCGCTGACGCTTCTCCCCAGGCCGTAGAGCTCGATGGTCATTGGAGCACGGCGCAGCTCATCATTCACGTAGCCGATCGAGGCAGCGGGCTGAGCACAATTGCCTCAGCAACAGTCTTGAAAGCACCCATCAGCACCAAATCCGACGGGCTTGGTCTCGGGCTTTTTTTAGCCCACGCTGCTATCAAGCGTCTGGGAGGACAAGTCTCGCTGTGCGACAGACCAAGCGGCGGCACCCGCACGCGAGTGGTGGTGCCACTTGCGGCCCTTACAGCCAATGCCACCTCGTGAATACAATTCGCCACGGCCCCCTATTGCTGGTCGATGATGACCGCGATTTCTGTGAGGTGCTCGCCAGAGCCCTCACGCGCCGCGGTTTTCAAGTTTACGGTGCTTTAGATTTAGAGAGCGCAGTGTTCCTCGCCGAACGCCATGGCCCTCGTTTCGCCGTCATTGACCTCTGTATTGGAGCCACTTCTGGGCTGGTTATGTTGGAACGTCTCATGCTTCTGGATCGACGCATTCGGGCCGTCGTGCTCACCGGCTACGGCAGCATTGCGACCGCCGTAGAGGCCATCAAGCTCGGTGCCGTCCATTATTTAACCAAGCCAACAGACACTAATGAAATCGTCGCCGCTCTGCACCGCAACGACGCCAACTCGGACTTGGCTCTTGGACAGCGACCGTTATCTGTGCGAAGGCTCGAATGGGAGCATCTTCAGAAGGTGCTCAGAGAATGCAACGGAAACATCTCGGCGGCAGCCCGCCACCTGCGCATGCATCGCCGTACCCTTCAGCGCAAGCTTCAGAAACGCCCCGTCAGAGAGTAGGGCCGGCCTGCTGCAATCCTAACGACAAATCGGTACTTATCCGTTCCGGGATATCGCCATCCTGGGGCGACCGGAACAGATGTGTATCTCGTGAGAGAGCGCCACGCAATGCTGTTACGCGAATGGCGCAATGTTTGACACCGCGTCTTAGCTATCCTCAGCCAAACGGATACCGCTAAACTGCCAACGATCATGAGGATAGAAGAAATTGCGATAGGTGGGGCGCATGTGGGAATGGGGTGTCACACAGGAACCGCCGCGGAGCACCAGCTGGTTACACATAAACTTTCCGTTGTACTCACCCAGGGAATCGGCGAGCGGCCGAAAGCCGGGATACGGGGTGTAGGGCGTTTGAGTCCATTCCCATAGGTCTCCAAACCACTGGCCATCCTCGGCTGGGCTTGGATGTAATTTGCCGGATTCAACAAAATTACCGCGTAGCGGTTGGTCGCGTGCTCCGATCTCCAACTCCGCTTCAGTGGGCAACCGTTTGCCCCGCCAACGGGCGAAGGCATCAGCTTCATAGTAGCTCAGGTGGCAGATCGGCTCGTGTTCGTCAAGAATGGACATGCCGCTCAAGGTCATCTGCCACCAGCCATCATCCAGTCGTTCCCAATAGAGGGGAGCTTGCCAGCGCTGCTGACGAATAATTGTCCACCCGTCGGCAAGCCAGTAACGCGCGTGCTCATAGCCCCCCGCTTCAATAAATTCCAGAAACTCACCGTTGGTTACTAGCCGCGGTGCCAGACGATAATCCTCCACCAACACCCGGTGGCGCGGGGTCTCGTTGTCATAGGCAAAGCCTTCGGCGTCCTGGCCAACTTCATAAATACCCCCTCTTTTCTCAATCCATTCAAGCTTCGCCGGTTGGTTCTCTCGCGTCTCCAGCTGTTTTTTTTCCTGATATGCAGGACGCAACGGATTGCTTGCGAAATTGTGCTTGATATCCATGAGCAGCAGTTCCTGATGCTGCTGCTCGTGGTTCAGTCCGAGTACCGTACGAAAACCAAGCTGTTCCATGAGCTTCTCGTCGATACACTCAATCAATTGTTCCATGGATTCATCAACATGGCGCCGATAGGCGTAGATCTGTTCCACGGTTGGGCGGGAGAGCACGCCGCGTTGAGCGCGCGGATGATAAGCGCCAACGGTTTCATAATAAGAATTAAATGCGTAGTCGTAACCGGGGTGAAACAAGGCATAGCGGGGTTCAAAAGGGCGGAGCAAAAACGTCTCGAAGAACCAGCTTACGTGCGCCAGATGCCATTTAGGTGGGCTCACCTCCGGAATGCTCTGCACTTGATAGTCGTCGACCGCCAAGGGTGAGCAAATCTCCTCCGAACGACATCGTACTTGGCGATATCGGCTGATGAGCCGCTCCCGGGACATTGAGGAACCTTGGTTCAACGGCATCAAGCCTCTCCTCTGTCATTTAAGTTCGCTATCCGAATTGCCTGCAACTGACAAGGAACAGTTCGAGTGCTCGGCCGCTTCCCCTCGCGCTCTGCGGCAATGGGGACACAGGCCGCTAACTTCGATCGTCAGGTGCTCCACAGTAAAGCCGAGGGAACCTGAATTTCGAGTGATCACTTTTTCCAGTTTACCGTCGTTTAGCTCAGCAGACGAACCGCAGCTCCTGCAGATAAGAAACTGCCCGTCGCTGATATGGCCCGGCCGGGAGCAGCCCACAAAGGCGTTCATGGATGCAAGGCGGTGAACCAACCCCTGTTCCAGCAGAAACTCGAGTGCACGATATACGGTCGGCGGTGCTGCGGCTCGTCCGTCTTGTCGCAACTGCTCCAGGATGCTGTAGGCACCAAGAGGCTTATGGTTTTGCCAGATAATTTCCAACACGCGCCGCCGCAGCTCGGTCAGCCGTACGCCACGATCCATGCAAACCGCAGCGGCTTTATCGAGGGCTACCTCAATACAGCGGGCATGGTCGTGGTTATTCTTGGGAAACGTAACGATCCTAGTGTCTTGTTTTGCGACCACGATTCCGCATCCAGAAAACAACGCCGCAATGTTATCCGATAGCATTTCTGGTTTTCAAACCAGTCCCATCGCAGGATTATTATGGGGCGGCATCAGGCGCCTTGGGCAGCGCCGAGATGCACTGCCGATGGCTCGCTAACAATCGATTGAGTGCAGCTGGTTGTTGCCGTTGCACCGGTGGTCAAATCCCTGTGCGAGCGGGCTATCGTCGAGGAGACGAGTGTCCGATAAACTATATTGTGCTCGCTAAGCAAGCAGCTTTGGTAAAGTGCATTTGGCCAATTTAAGATACAGCAAGGAGAGTGACCTACTATGCCAACCTATGTGTACGAAACCATTCCGTCCGATGGTAAGACATCGCCCCGGCGCTTTGAATTAGTACAACGTATGACCGACGACCCGTTGCGTGTCGATCCAGAGACGGGAGAGCCTGTGCGTCGCGTGGTCACGGGTGGTATTGGTTTGATGACTAAAGACAACGCTGGTTATGGCGGTGCTTGTTCGACTCCCGAAGCGAGCGGGCCATGCTGCGGAGGAGTCTGCGGGCTTAATTAGCCAAGATCATCGCGTGGCGGTTGCAGGTTTCGCAAAGATGTAACACAGCCCCGACCACTATCCGGCATGTGCCGCGACACCACCTTCGGCAGGTGCGTGACTGAGCGAGGATAGTGGGAGGGGTTTCTCGCCGCATCAACTGCGTCGAGAAGCACAACCTAATCTAGCGCTACCTCATGAGAAGGTATGAGATTGTGCAGAAAACTTTCCTCACAGTTGCCGCTAAAGCCTGCGAGTTTCCTCTTCAAGCGGCGCCTCAAATAATCGCCGCTCAGGACTGATGGTATCCCACCATCTGAAGGCCGCTGTCATCAGCGGGCTCTTGTCACCAACGGCATCTCGCAAGGCTCTGGCATAAAACTCAAAGGCTAATGGGTTCTTGGCGGCGGTGTACACCTCCAACAATCGCAACAGATACTCATGGCGCTGGGGGTATCGCTCGATAGCATCCTTGACCAGCCCCTCAGCTTGATCGAATCGCTCAAATGCCAAATAAACATTTAGATCAGCGAGCGGATCCTCCTGCGGTTGCTCGTCGCGCACGGGCTCGTTTGGCTCTGCCGTTTGAGATTTTGGCCTCGGCTCTGACTCTGGAAAGAGCTCTGCCCGCACAGCCCGGGTAACCTCTTCGGGGGAAGTCGCCTCAGTATCGGAGCTCACGAGCTCGGTGGGACTCGCCCTATTCGCTTCAGCAGAAGGCGTTACCGTTGCTTGCGGCGGAGTCGTCACCCGTGGTTCAATCGGGCCTATTACCGTAGCCTCCGGATCCTCCTCTGCAGCACTCGAAAAAACGGTCTCCTCATCCGCTTCCGAATGCTGCTCTGTATCCTTTCTTTCTCTGCCGCGTATGCTGGTATAAATGGCCGCGACCACAGCCACCGCCGCAAATACGAGCAACCCAATAAAGAGGGCATTCTCAACGTTGAATTCCGACGGCAAAAAACTTAATACGGATTTAAACCAGGGTTCCGACGGCGGTGCGGCAGTGTCGGGTAACGTTTCTTCAGCTTGCTCACCGGCGCCAGCAGCAGCCGGATTGTCACCTTGAGAAAGGTGTTGCGCGGCCGGCATCTCAGTCTCTGGAAGCGGCGTCGTGGCAAGAGTCTGAGTGCCATTCTCAAGGGCGGTGTCCCCGCCGCCTGGTATCGCCTCTGTCTCACCCAAGCCGGTGGAATCTGCATCCTCGACGGTGTCAATCCCGCCAACACCTGGTTCGGCTGGGGTATCTCGCGATTCCATGCGCGCCCCTGGCGAGGTCGTCGGTACAGAGCCAGCCGCCGGTTCATTGCTGCTTGGCTCACCCTGGCGGTTAATTGCATCGGCCCGCAGCGTCTCCAGAGTCACATTATCAAGCTCTCGGGTAGGCGGTAAACCGCGATCAATTTGGAATCGCAGGATAGCACTCAGTGTTCGTGGTCCGAGAATGCCGTCAACTGGTCCAGGGCTGTACTTCTGCTCAGCCAGAAGCGTTTGTGCTTCGCGAATACGGGGATCGCCGGAAGGCTGGCCGAGGACAGGCAGCGCGATCAATAAGATGGCGCACAATGCCACCGTGGCTCGTAGCAAAACGTTCAGTTTAGATAACTGCATGAGGGCCACCATCAGCAATTCTAGAGATGCTCACTATTCACCCTTGATGAGCAACGCCTGCCGACCCTCGTGGGCCTAAGGCGCCATTCCATTTTGTCCAAGCGCCCGCATCCGTCGGCGGCGGGCAGCGGCACTCACCAACACTAAACCGTCCCCGGTGGCGTCGTCAAACTCTTGTGTTCCTATGAGCCATGGCGGGCGATAGTGACCATGGCGAACTTCCTCATGTTAGCCTATCCGAAGCTCATGGTGGCGTTTGGCAAGACCTCAAATCGGTGGTGTGACTAGCCACTGCACGTGGGCGTTGAGGAGACGTGCCTGAGTCTCTTCCTACAGCAAGCTCAGCTTGGCGCCTGCGTTTTGGGCTCTATATTTGTCAGGCCCGCCCTAGGCAAGCCCGCCTCCCGCTGCGCAGCAGGGCGCCAAGCGGGCTCGATGCGGCTAATTACCCCCTAGCACGGTGCCTAGGGCGCGAACCACGAGTGGGCTGACCGTCAACAGGTAGGTCAACGTATAAGCGAGAAGTACCACAACCCCTCCGGCAAGTAACAAGGAGTAGAGTCTGCCCTTCTCAGCTCGGCTATCTTTATTGCGAGATTCGATCATGAGTTACGCTCCTTTTCAACTATGAATATGCCCATTTGTTAGTATTCATTATATCAGAATATTCTAATGTAGCGCAAACTCTAGCGACGGATTTTTGACCAAGATCATGAATCGATAGCATTTTAAGGCCGCTCAAGGCTTGAGGCTCAAGGGAATTTCGGCAATCCGGCCGTGCGTATCCTGCGGCTATCTATTACCCCTTGTTGGCTAGCGCCGGCGAATAGCGGCAACAAGGGTCGACAGCAGATAGGCGGTGCCAGCGAGTAAGATGATGCTGGCTCCCGCTGGCAGGTTGGGCTCATAAGAAAGCGCTAAGCCGGTCGTGGTAAACAGAGCCCCCAAGCCCATCGCCACCCACATCATGCGTCCCACCGAACTGACATATTGTGCGGCAATGGCGGCGGGCAGGGTCAACAAAGCGATGACCAGAATCAAGCCTACGATCTGGATAAGTAGCACTACGGTAAGCGCGACCAAGCACAGCAGCAGAAGGTAGAAAAACGCCACGTTTACGCCGCGCGCTTCAGCAAACTCCTCATCAAACGCAACCGCCAAGAATTGCTTTCGAAACAGCAGAACACTCAGCACAATGACCGCATCGAGTCCGCCCATCAAGAACAGATCCGCGCGCGGCACCATCAGGATGTTGCCGAACAGATAGCTCATGAGGTCGACGTTGTAACCCGGAGTTTGGGAGATAAACAGAATGCCAATGGCCATGCCGAGCGACCAGAGGGCTGCAATCAAGGTGTCTTCATGTTCTTGTCCTCGGAGATTGACCCAACCGATGATCAAGGCCGCCAGCAAGGCCGCCACTAAGGCGCCTCCGACCGGCGATTGGCCGAGGTAGTAAGCGATCCCCATACCTCCCAATACCGCGTGGGCGATACCGCCCGCCAGAAAGCCGATACGTTTAACCACCACATAGGTGCCCATCATGCCGCACCCAATGCTGGCCAAAATCCCAGCTAGCAGTGCGTTCTGCAGGAACGTGTGGTTGGTAACAGCCTCCAGGAAGTCAAACATGGAATGTTGAAGCAGCTTAGTGAGTGTGGCGGATCATGCGCACAGATTTGCCGTAAAGTTGTTCGATGACGGCACTCGTGATCGCCTCGGTTGAGTGGCAGATCAGGGTGCGATTCAAGCAGGCAACGCGGGTGACATACTTTGAGATGAAGGCAATGTCATGGGAAACGACGATGATTGTCTGCTTTGATTGAAGGGCTTTCAGCAAGTCGAAGATATCCCGCTCCCCTCGTAGATCGATGTTTGCGGTCGGCTCATCCAAGATCAGCACCTCAGGCTCGCTGGCCAAGGCGCGCGCGATGAGCGCTCGTTGCAGCTGCCCTCCCGAGAGGTTACCGAGAGGCTGGCAGCGCAGGGCAAGCATCTCTGTCTTTTCCATGGCCTGCTGCGCGATGCGCCGGTCGCGCGCGGTGTAACCGCCGAGAAGGCGGGTGCGACCGAGCCGACCGAGCAAGACGACTTCCTCGACGGAAATGGGAAAGTCGCGTAAGAACGTCGTGGTCTGCGGGACATACCCCATTTGCTGCCGGGCTTGCGCAGGAGTATGACCATTGACCGACACCCGACCAGAGGCAGGCTCAAAGAGACCCAGGATAAGCTTGAGCAACGTGCTCTTACCACCGCCGTTGGGGCCGACGATGCCTAAGAACTCGCCCGGCGGCACACAAAGGCTGACATCATCTAGAACTGCGCTGCCGGCGCCGGGATAAGAGAAAGAGACGTGCTCCAATTCCAGAATGGATGGGTTAGTCACTCCATCGCCTCGGCAAAGATGTTAGCAACCATCCGCAGATTCTCAGCGTAGTTCTCAGCCAGGGGATCGACTGCGATCACCCGACCACCGATAGCCCTGGCAACGGTTTCGGCATTGCGCCAACTGAACTGCGACTGCACGAAAATCACTCGGATACCTTGCGCCTTCGCTTTGTCGATGAGCTGGGCCAGCTGTCTCGCGCCCGGTTCTTTTCCGGCGATTTCGATGGGAATCTGCTCCAGCCCATAGGCTTCAGCGAAGTAGCCCCAAGCGGGGTGAGAGATCATAAATCGTCGTACCTTCTTGTGCTCGAGCAGCTGACGGATGTCCGTGTCGAGATGCTCGAGCTCGGCGGCAAACGCAGCGCAATTCGATTCATACTCGGCGCGATGCGCCGGGTCCAGTGTAATTAACGTTTCCCGGACGTTGTCCGCGATGATCTTTACCCGCAGCGGATCGGTCCAGATGTGCGGATCGCCACGCCCTGCTCGACCATGGCTTTTTTCCTCCCCATCAGAGTGTGGCTCCTGGGGAGCCTCCGATTCGGCTTCAAGCTCCCGGAGGGTGATGCCTTCGCGCACGTCCACAATCCGAAGCGCCGGGTTGGCCGCGGCGATGCGTTCCATCCACATGTCCTCAAAAGGAACGCCAATACGAAAGTAGATTTTGGCCCCGGCGAGTTCTGCCATTTGCTTCGGGGAAGGCTCATAGGTAGCCGGGCTTTGACCGGGACCCACCATGACAACGACGCGGACGTGCTTGCCGCCCACGCGCTCGACGAAATGCTTTAGTGGTAAGACACTGACGAAAGCTGAGACCGTTTCGGCGCGCACTGCCCCGCCACATATTCCGAGAAAAGAACAAAGCGCCAGAGTCAAGACCAGCTGAATGCCGAACCTTAACCGAAGAATCGATGCTTCATTCACGCCAGCAACCATCGCCATAATCCTTCCGTCAACCGGGAAAGCTCGCCTACCTCTGTCAGCCCAAGGCGGTCACATGCCATGTAAAGTTATATCATTTCAATCAGACTGGAAAGCGGTGCGCGAACCTCGGTGACCGCAACAAAAGGACACGTAGAACAGGCGCATGCCCAGGATAAGGGCTACCGTGAAATACCTGCCCATTCGCGGCTAAATTTGATGCAAAACGAATCCTCGGCGTTCGAAGCGCCGTGTTTGCGAGAAAAACGTTACCATCTAGAAGTGTACCTCAAAGAAAACGGCCTCAACGCCAGTGACGATGAAAGACACCATGCAAACGGTAGTGGATTACCATGAGCGTACCAAGCACCAGCCACACGCTTATGCCCGCTCCCTGGGTTACCTCGACTGGGCCACGCAACCCGATCCTTTTCGGCGCTTCCAAGGCGCCGCCGTTTTGCCTCTCGCCCACTCGCCAGATTTTGCTTCGCCGGCCTACGATGCCCTTTTCACTGGCCCGCGGCCGGCCCAGCCCGTCGGCTACCAGACCATCAGCCAGCTGTTGCTCGATGCACTGGCGCTCTCAGCCTGGAAGGAGGCTGCTCCAGGCAATCGTTGGTCGCTGCGGGTCAATCCCTCGAGCGGGGATCTCCACCCTACTGAGGGCTACCTGATCATTGGGCCGACCGAGGGCCTGAGCGATAGCGCCGCCGTTTATCACTATGCACCCTACGAGCATGCCTTGGAGCAGCGGCTAGCGCTGAGGGCATGGGAATGGGAAGCTATCGCGAGCCAGTTGCCGCCAAATGGATTCCTAGTCGGCCTGACGTCCATTTATTGGCGAGAGTCTTGGAAATACGGCGAGCGTGCCTTTCGTTATTGCCACCATGACGTAGGCCATGCCATCGGTACCGTTACACTTGCCGCCGCGGTTTTGGGTTGGCGCGTCGCCATCCTCAATGGCCCTTCCACTGAGAGTACGGCGGTCCTTCTCGGCTGCTACCAGCAGCGAGGCATTGAGGCAGAGCATGCGGATTGTCTGCTGGTCATCGCACCGAGAGCCGAGCCCGCAACGGCCTCACTGGAGCTACCTGCACCATTGCTCTCGCGGTTACAGCAAGCACCCGTCGCTGGGCACCCGAACCGGCTGAGCCATGATCACCACGAGTGGCCCATCATCGACCGGGTGGCAACGGCGACGCCGTATCCAGGCCGTAGTGGCGAGCAATCACTGGCGGTGGTAACGCCGCGAATACAGGATTTGGCTTTGCCGCATCGCGAGGTATCTGCCCGCCGGTTGATTCATCAACGGCGAAGCGCCGTGGCCATGGATGGCCAAACTTGGATCGGGGAAAATACCTTTTATCGCATCCTCGGACGAGTCATACCTGGTGTTTCGCCTTTTCCTTACGATGCGCTTGCGTGGCGACCGCGGGTGTCGCTCGCCTTGATGGTGCACCGGGTGCGGGGTTTGGATCCGGGGCTGTACCTGTTAGTGCGCCACCCAGGCCATCTCGCATCGCTACGCAGCAGCCTGACGACAGCATTCTTGTGGCACAAACCGGCGCGATGTCCTGAGAATATCCTCCTCTATCTGCTCGCAGAAGGTGATGCCCAAAAAGTTGCCGAGTTTATCAGCTGCCAACAAGCCATTGCCGCCGATGGCGTCTTTTCTCTGGGGATGCTGGCTGAGTTCATGCCGAGTCTCGAGGAAGGTGCATGGATGTACCCACGGCTGTTTTGGGAAGCGGGATTGATCGGCCAAGTCCTCTATCTGGAGGCCGAAGCTGCCGATATCCGCGCCACCGGCATCGGCTGTTTTTTTGACGATGTCATGCACGAGCTGCTCGGCATCACTGATCGCTCCTGGCAGAGCCTTTATCATTTCACCTTCGGCGGCGCGGTGGATGACCCGCGACTCAAAACGCTAGATCCCTATTTTCACCAAGGCCGCCATCGCTAAATGACGTTTCCTGGCTGTGTCTGCACTAGTTCTAGCCCGGCCAAGATCAAAATCACTCCAAGCTCAATTCCTGCCGGTACTTCGCCACCCCGGGGCGCGAGGGGAACAGGGCGATAAAATCGCGCTGTATGCCTGAAACCACTGCGGGTCTAGAACGGGGTCGGTTGACCGCGGCCAATGAAGCAATGGTCTTCGTTAGTCGCTCACGTCTAGCTGATTCGCGCCTCGATGGTATATTATGAGTTACTTATTGTCGCCAATAATCAAAGAAACAGGTGCGACAGTAACTGATCCAACCGCATCGCCCCAGTCGATCCGAGCACGGGAACCTAAGAAGCTGTTTAAATAGGATAGGCGCTGCGCATTTAGCGAGCTAACAACAAGCTGGAGCAGGAAATGATTAAACCGCATGGATCCGAAACCCTCAATCCCCTTTTTGTCTACGATGTCGCACGGCATCACGAGCTGCTAAGTGAAGCGAAGACGCTCCCCTCGCTACTATTGAATTCCGCATCGGCAGCCAATGCCGTCATGCTGGGGGGCGGCTACTTCAATCCGCTCACGGGCTACATGAACCTCCCCGACGCCATGAGCGTTGCTGAGAAAATGCAAACAACTGCGGGGCTATTCTGGCCGGTCCCGGTACTCAATGTGACCGGCGATATCAGCGGCATCAAGAGCGCGAAACGCATCGCGCTGCGTGACCCGAATGTCGAAGGCAATCCCGTCATGGCCATCCAAGACATTGAAGCCATTGAAGAGCTTTCCGACGAGCAGCAGAGATTCATCGCCGAAAAGGTGTTTCGCACCCTCGACCCCGAGCATCCTGGGGTGGCGACCTTCAACTCGCTTGGCAAGTATGTCATCTCTGGGCCCCTGACGGTGCTGAGCTTCAGCTACTTTCAACAGGACTTCCCCGATACCTTCCGCACCGCGGTGGAGATTCGCAACGAGATCCAGGAGCACGGTTGGAACAAGGTGGTCGCCTTCCAGACCCGCAACCCCATGCATCGGGCCCACGAAGAGCTTTGTAAGATGGCCAAAGCAGCGGTAAATGCGGATGGTATCCTTATCCACATGCTGCTGGGTGCCTTGAAGAAAGGCGATATTCCGGCACCGGTGCGCGACGCTGCCATCCGTAAGATGGTCGAGGTTTACTTCCCACCGAACACGGTCATGATCACCGGCTATGGCTTCGATATGCTCTATGCCGGCCCTCGCGAGGCGGTGTTGCATGCGGTTTTCCGACAAAATGCGGGCTGCACGCACTTTATCATCGGCCGCGACCACGCCGGGGTGGGCGACTACTATGGGCCATTCGACGCCCAAACCATCTTTGATGAAGAGGTGCCTTCTGGGGCGCTTGAGATCGAAATCTTCCGCGCTGACCATACCGCCTGGTCGAAAAAACTCAACAAAGTGGTGATGATGCGAGACGTGCCCGATCATACCAAGGAGGACTTCATCCTCCTATCAGGCACCAAGGTGCGCGCTATGCTGGGCGCCGGAGAGGCCCTACCGTCCGAATTCAGCCGGCCTGAAGTGGCTGAGATCCTGATGGGCCACTACCAAAGCGAGGCTGCCGCCGACGGCGCGTAGTGCGTAGTGGTACGCTTGCGCCGCAGTCAGTATTCAGACGCTTTGGCGGTGGGCAAGCGTACCTTCTGATTGCAAAGTTGTTTTGCCTGCTGCCGCCATAGTCCGTCTGCTGGGCGCTCTTGACAGGTATGCTCCTGCCAGCTATGAAAGTAAAGTGGCGCGAGGATAGAGTGATACCTAGCGCCACCCCACACCGCCACCTGCGGACGAGGATTCGTACAATCAGAATAACGACAATTAGCTATAGAAGGAGCAGTGAATGAAACAAGACAACATCGCCAAGGCTATCGCTGCCCATGGACAGTGGAAGGAACGGCTGATCCAAGCCATTGATGCCGGGACCAGTGACTTCGACCCAGACGTGGTCAAACAGCCTGATCGTTGTGAGTTCGGCAAGTGGCTGTACGGAAGCGAGATCTCCAACGAGGCCAAATCCAGCGACTACTACGACAAAGCCGTCGACCTACACGCTAAGTTTCATGTCGAGGCCGGCAAGGTGCTGTCAGCCGCTTTGCGGGGCGACAAGCAAGACGCCAAGCGGATGATGGCGCCTCAAAGCGAGTTCGCCGACCTCTCCTCAGAGCTTACCCAAACCTTGAATGCTTGGGCCTCTGATTGAGGATCGCATGTGCCGCTCGGTAGTAGCGGCGATAGCCCGTCTACTGGGGCCGGGGCGCTGGGCTCGTCACGAGCGTCGCCGGCCTCTCTCTGGTAACCGCGTATTGGGGCGCCAGGTTAGGGGCACGGGATCATAGCCGCTAGTACCCCAGGGATGGCAGTGCAGCAAACGACGCGAAGCGAGCCAGCCGCCCCGCAGCAGGCCGTATCGTTGGATCGCTTCGATGGCATAGTGGGAGCAAGTTGGCAAGTGCCGGCAATGGGGACCCAGTAAAGGGGAGATGATCCACTGGTAGAGCCGAATACCACCGATTGCCAGCATTCTTAAACGACTACGCGCCGTAGAGCCGGTGGCTTCATTACCATTGATCAACGCAGCCGGCTGCTCAACTGGGAAGAGCGAGTGGCTCGGCGGGTTAGCTGGCGATGAATCGTCGGCTCGAGCTTTCACTGCGACCCCGGCGGGGTGGCCTCTCGTCTCGTGGGAATGGCTTTGACCACCAATGCTGGATCCAGCCGTTTCTCGAAAAGATTAACGCGCCAATCGAGGTGCGCGCCCGTTACCCGGCCGCTCGCTCCGACCTCGGCGATAGTTTCGCCCTGATTGACCGTCTGTCCGAGGCGAACCAAGATGCGGCTCAAGTGAAGAAAGGATGAAGAGAGCCCATGGCCGTGATCCAAAATGAGCGTACCGCCCGAGAAAAACATGTCCTCATAAACGAGTGTAACCAAACCATCGGCTGGCGCCACCACCGGGGTCCCCTCCGACGCAGCGATGTCGATGCCGTAGTGAGGGCGTCTCGCGACGCCATTCAAAATACGCTGACTGCCGTAGATCCCGCTGATCCGCCCGCGCACCGGCCACATGAAGCCACTCAGAAAGTCCGATCGGGGGTCGTCGCGCCGCCGCGCTTGCAGCACCAATTGGGCTTCTGTACGGATGCGCTGTTGGTCTGATGGCGTTGGCTCGACCTTGCGCGGTGGCAATCCGTGGATCGACTGAATTCGATAGTTGCGTTTGGCGACCGCCAACGGGCGTTTTACCTCAGAGCCGTCCGGATAGGTTATCAAAAGACTTGCGTGGCCGCCCGCATCGCGACCGAATCCAATGAGAAAAACACCCTTGTCGGATACCTGTACCGGCCGATCGTCGAAAACAACCTGGGCGCCAGGTTGCGTGCGTCCTAGCACCAATGCGCCCTGGGTAAGAATTCCTTCGAGAGTCAAGGTAGCCGCGGTTGCAGCGCTTGGCGCAAGAAACATCATCAGTCCAAGCCATGCTCCTGTGCAATACATCACCAGCTGCGATACTCCTTTGCGATCGATTCTCGCCCCTTGAGGCAAGGCGATTAACGCCTACAGATTCTGGGCGTCATTTTACCCTCTGAATGGTGATGCGGACGAAACGATGACTATGGTCTAATTACCCTTTACCGCCATGCACGACTTCACGTCGCTTAGCCTGACAGGTAGAGTATGCCACTGGTTCGAACCGAAGGTCCCTCGACTGATGTCCCATACTGATGTTCTGTGCCTTATTCTTGGTGGCGGGCGAGGTAATCGTCTGTGGCCCTTGACCAAAGCGCGGGCCAAGCCCGCAGTCCCTATCGGTGGTAAATATCGATTAGTGGATGTGCCTTTGAGCAATTCCCTTAACTCCGGCATCGACCGCATTGCGGTGTTGACCCAATTCAATTCGGTGTCTCTCAACAGGCATATCGCTCAGACCTACCACTTTGACCTGTTCCATAAAGGCTGGGTGCAGATCCTCGCTGCCGAGCAGCGTTCGACCGTCTCAGACTGGTATCAGGGCACCGCCGATGCGGTGCGTAAGCACTTGGCTGAAATTCAGGCTGCCGATGTCAAGGATGTCTTGGTGCTCGCCGGAGATCAACTCTACCGCATGGATTATTCCGAGATGATCGAGTACCACCGCACGCGAGCCGCCGATGTATCCGTGGCAGTGCTGCCGGTCTCACGTAACGACACCGCTCGCTTTGGAATCCTCAAGCAGGCGAGCGACGGGCGCATCACGGCCTTTGTAGAAAAGCCGCAGGATGACCGCGCCTTGGCTGATCTCGCCAGCGATATCGGTTCCGAGCGGGGCTGGCTCGGCTCCACGGGTATTTATCTGTTTCGCACCGAAGCGTTGATAGCGCTGCTCGATTCGCAGTACGCTGACTTTGGCACCGATCTGATCCCAGCGGCGATCACCACCCATCGCGTCTACGGGTATACCTTTGAGGGTTATTGGGAGGATATTGGAACCATCCGTGCTTTCTTCGATGCCAATTTGGCCCTCGCCCAGCCTGAGCCTGTTTTCAGTTTCCATGATCCGGTACACCCCGTTTATACCCATCCTCGTTTCCTTCCGGGTTGCCGCATCTACGATGTACGCTTCGACCGGGTCTTAGTCGCCGATGGGTGTATCGTCGAGCAAGCCCAGATCAGCAACAGCCTGCTGGGTAACCGCAGCGTCATCGGCCGGGACGTGGTTGTCGAGGACACCGTGCTGATGGGAGCAGATCATTATGAAGCGGAACTGAGCTTTAGGCCATCCAGCATGCCTGCCATCGGTATTGGTCCAGGCTCTCAGATCAAGGGCGCTATCATTGATAAGAACGCACGCATTGGCGCCTCCGTTCGCATCCAACCGTTTCCGGCCGGCACCGATCTCGACCAGGAACAATGGGCGGTGCGAGACGGCATCGTGGTCATACCCAAAGACGCCATCTTACCCAACGGTACAATCATCGCTCCGGACTGAACCCTCTTAAAGCCGCTTTTCGGGCGAGGCAATTGCCTTGTCCCAAATCTGCGGCGGTGTGGCTAAAACTTATCCGCGGGCCTCGTCGGAGGATAACTGCCGAGCTTCGTCTTCGAGCATGACCGGAATGTCGTCGCGGATGGGGTAAGCAAGGCGGCAGGCCCGACAAATCAGCTCCTTCTCGGCAGAGCGATAGACGAGGGATCCTTTACACACGGGACAGACCAAGATCTCGAGCAGCTTTTTATCCATGGGGCTTGTTTCCTTCCAACAGCCGTAGCACACGATCTCCAAATAAAGGGTGAGGTTCGGCCTCAACTGGAACGTACCAATGTCGAGGTTCGGCGAAAGGGCGGCATTTTACCGCATCTTTCTCCGTCATCATGACCGGCAAACGGTCATTGAAGGCGATATCATTTGGTCGATAGTCGTGATGATCCGCAAATGCATGAGGAATCACGTGAATACCCACGCGTCTTAGCTCTTCAAAAAAACGCGCTGGGTGGCCAAGCCCAGCGACCGCATGTACGGGTGTCTCCCGAAAGCTCTGAAGCGGTCGCTCTCGGCGCTCATCGCGAACATTTCGCGCCGGACCAGAAATGAGTGTCATAGGATACTCGCCGCGTCCGGCAAGGCCATTGGTGACAATAAGGTCAACCTCTTGCAGGCGCCCGACAGGCTCGCGCAAAGGCCCAGCGGGTAGGCAGCGACCATTACCGTTACGTCGTATGCCGTCGATGACCGCTATCTCGACCTGCCGCCCCAAAGCGAGGTGCTGCATGCCATCATCACTTATCACGACGTTGCAGTTGGCGTAGCTTATCAATGCTTCCACAGCGGCTACGCGCTTGGGATCGGCCGCCACTGGGCAGCCGGTCCGACGTGCGAGCACCACCGCCTCATCGCCGACGGTTCTCGGATCTGCATCCGATCGCACCTGTTGGGGCCAGTGAAGTGCCTTTCCTCGATAGCCCCGACAGACGATCCCGGGACGATAGCCTTGCGCCGTGAGAAATTTCGCTAGCCAAACCACAAGGGGAGTTTTGCCGGTCCCCCCCACGGTAATATTTCCGACGACAATGACCGGTATCGGAAACCCCGTTACCGTTCGCAGTCCGAACCGATAAGCAAAACGGCGCACCGCCACCGCCAAGCAAAACAGCCACCCTAGCGGAGCCAAACACAGACTCAGCGGATGCTTCTTGTACCACAGAACATCCAGCGTCGGAATGATGGCGCCCAAGCCGCTAATGGCGAACCGTTGTGCCTGCCGCTTTCTCCTGTGTCAGGCGCGTCGCAAAGCTCAAGTGATCGATACCGAGCTGCCGTGCTGCGTCCATCACCGTTATCACCGCCTGATGAGGAGTTGCCGCATCGGCACTGATAACCAAAGAGGGCGAGGCCTGTTTTTTATCGCGAGCCCTAGCAATGGCTTCCTTGAGGATCTCGGGCTGAACGTTCACCAACGATCGTCCGTCCACCTGGTACCGTCCAGTGGCGTCGATGGCAACGACGATCGACTGATCTTCCAAACCTTGAGGTTTTGCTGTGGCCTCCGGCAACTCGATTTGCAGCTCGGAATCGCGCTCAAAGGTGGTCGAAACCATAAAAAAAATGAGTAGCAAGAACACCACATCGATAAGTGGTGTGATGTTAAGCTCTATGCGTTGCTCCTGCCTTGGACCTGCGAATCGCATTACGCTGCCTCTTGCTGTCCACGCTCGAGGCGGTCAAGATTTCGCAGGCCTTGCAGTGCCTCGACCATTTTTAGTGCTTCCTGTTCCATAGTGAGCACCAGGCTGTCTATTCGTCCCCGAAAATAGCGATAGAACATCAGGCTTGGAATGGCGACGAATAGCCCTGCCGCCGTGGTGATGAGTGCCTCTGAGATGCCCCCGGCAAGGGCGCCGGCATCGCCAACGCCTTGCGTGGAAATTACCGTGAATACCTTGATCATGCCGAGCACGGTACCCAATAGCCCCAGTAACGGCGTGATTGAAGCGATGGTTCCGAGGGTATTGAGGTAACGCTCAAGGTCATGGACGACATGTCGCCCCACCTCTTCAAGGCGCTCTTTCATGATTTCCCGGTCCTGCCGACGGTTAGCGAGGCCCGCTGCAAGAATACGACCGAGAGGCGATTCAGTTCGAAGCGATCGCATCCGTTCCTCGGTGAGATGGCCTGCCTTGGCCCATTGCCACACCTGTACCACGAGGTTGTTCGGGGCGACGCGCGTTCTGCGCAGAGTCCAGAAGCGCTCGGCAACGATCGCCATGGCAACGATCGAACAGAGCAATATCGGCACCATCAGCCAACCGCCAGCCTTGACAAGCTCAAACACGAGATAGCATCCTCCAAAATGGTTCTGAGAAATGTAACAGAACCAGCCTACCCGGCAAAGACCATGCCCAGGACCAAATGAGACGCGCGAGCAGTTAATCTCTGCCGGAATTTTAGTCGAATTCCTCGTCCTGTGCCCTACTGCTAAATAGCTTTATGCGTCCACACCTGTTAGTCGAAATTTCAGCCCATGGTTTTGGGCACCTTGCGCAGACTGCGCCGGTTATCAATGCCCTTTTCCAGCGGCTTCCAGATCTGCGGCTCACCTTGCGCGGCGGCTTACCAGAGTCCGTGTTGCGCACTCGTCTCACTGCGCCATTCCACTGGTTGCCCCATAACGGCGACATCGGTATGCGCATGGCCTCCGCGCTGGCGGTGCGGGCCGAAGCGAGTCAGTCAGCGTACCGGGAGTTCCATGCCGACTGGACGGCAAAGGTGACAAGGGAGACGAGAATACTTCAAGAGCTGGCGCCCGACCTTATCCTTAGCAACATTCCTTACTTGATCTTGGCCGCCGCCGCCCAAGCGCAGATACCTACGGTCGCGCTTTCCTCGCTCAACTGGGCGGCAATCTATCACCACTATTGCGGTCGCCTGCCCGGTGCTGAGGTAATCCACGGTCAAATGCTGAGCGCTTACCGCACAGTCCAAGCGTTCCTGCGCATCGAACCGGCCTTGCCCATGCCAAACCTCGAGCAGTGCCGTACGGTGGGCCCCATTGCCGCTCTGGGCTGTAATCGCCGAGGCGAATTATGCCGTGTACTACAGATCGACCCTGCGGAGCACATCATGCTAGTGGCCCTGGGGGGAATCGATACGGAGCTTCCCCTTGACCAATGGCCCGCCATCCCCGGCGTGCGCTGGCTTGTGCCCAACAGTTGGGGTTCGCGGCGCGCCGACATCACACCGTTTGATGATCTCCCCATGCCCTTCCTTGATGTGCTGGCATCAACTGACGCCGTGCTCACTAAGCCAGGCTATGGAACCTTCGTGGAGGCGGCGTGCAATGGTATACCGGTGCTTTCGATCAGGCGCCCGGACTGGCCAGAAACGCCCCACCTAACCCACTGGCTAAAAACCCATGGAATTTTGGTGGAGATTGACCAGAAACAGATTTTGGCCGGCGACATCGAGCAACCGTTAGCGAACGTTTTTGCTCGGCCGCGCCCTGCTCGCGTCACTCCCTGCGGTGTGGAAAAAGCCGCCCAATGGTTGGCATCAATGCTGACTCCTTAGCACCGTTACATTTTCTCGAAGCGATCGCAATGTAAGCTTACCGAATGGCTTCATCGGCTTTGATACCGGGGACATCGGTGGCTGGAAGATTCCAGAAGCGGGCGCCCTCGAGGCGGTAGAGACTCGGCTCGATTTTACCCTTCATCCCTAGATCGAAACGGATAGCGCCGGAGGTCGCCGACGCATACAGCTTAACGCCATGCTGTTGGTAGCGGGCCACAATTGGGCGATGGGGAAATCCGAATCGATTGCGGTACCCACTAGAAAAAAGCGCGTACTGGGGCTGCACGGCTTCCAGAAACGCCTCGGTGGAAGAGGTCCTGCTGCCATGGTGAGGGGCCACCAGGATATCTGCTTTGAGCAAGGTCGAAGGCAAGCGCAGCAACATCTGCTCCGCTTGTTCCTCAATGTCTCCGGTGAGAAGAATGCTACCCTTAGGGGTAGTAATCCGCACCACACAGGATTCGTTATTATCCCCAGTAGTACCTGCCGGTGGCGGATGGAGCACCTGAAAATCAATGCCACTCCAGTGCCAATATTGCCCGCGCCCACAGGGAGCCAGTGGGGTTTTGCCGATGATACCGTTACCAAGGATCGTCCCAATTGAGAGCTCGCTGCGCAGACTCTCGAAGCCTCCGGAGTGATCGCTGTCTTCATGGCTGACAATGAGGTAATCGACGTGGCGAATCCCGTGATAGCGCAGGAAAGGCACGAGAATGTTCCTTCCAGCATCAAAATCGGCACTAAACCGCGGGCCAGTGTCATAAACCAGCACGTGCTCTCGCGTCTGCGCAACGATGGAAAGCCCCTGGCCGACGTCAAGCAAAGTGAGCCACAACTCCCCTTCGGGCGGTCGCGGCGGGGCCAGAAAGCCGAGAGGAAGCAGCCATGCGAGCCCAAGCCAGCGCCCTGGAAACCCCCGGGGGGCAAGAATAAGTGCGACACCAACACAACCCGCCGCCACCGCCCAGATGGGTGGAATAAGCGCCGGGCCAGCGATCAAATCGAAGGAAGCAAGTGCATCGAGTAACCGCCAAAGTAGATCGATTCCGTGTGCGGCCAAGGTGAGCAGGAACTCGCCAATCACCGGAAACGGAATCAAAAGCACCGTACCGAAAAGAATCAATGGCAGCATGACAATTCCGACCCAAGGTACCGCAATTAGGTTGGCAATGGGCGCAATCAGCGACTGCTCTTGAAAGAACAGCAAGGTTAGCGGCACCAGCCCCGCCGCAACCAGTACTTGTACGCGTCCCCACTTCCACCAAATGCTGCGATTCGACAGATACCCCCGCATGCCGAACAAAATGACGCCAACGGCCCCAAAGGACAGCCAGAATCCTACTGAAAGAACGGAGAATGGATCGATGATCAGGACCACCAGCAACGCCCAGGCAAGCGAGAGGCGTGGTGACAGATTGCGCTGCAGTAGGATTCCGAGCATGAGCACAGCAACCATTATCAGTGCGCGGCGGGTAGGGATCGAAAAACCCGCCAGCAGCGCATAGGAGAATGCGGCAGCGATGGCTGCTATGGCCGCCATACGCGGAGCAGCTATCCGCACTGCTGCAGAGCCGGCTAATGCCCATAGGCGCTTCACGAGCACGAAAGCCACACCCGCCACCAAGCCGATATGCAGCCCCGAAATTGCCATCAGATGATTGGTTCCCGTTGCCCGCAGCAGCATCCAAGCTTTCTCAGAAATAAGGCCGCGTTCGCCAATGGCTAGCGCCTGGATAATGCCCAGGTTAGGAGCATCGCTAAGCACCTGCTCGATAGCGTTGGCGAGTCGCTGACGAAACCGTGTTAGCGGGTAATTGGAGCTGCTGCCAAGCCAGCGTTGTTGAGCCTTCGGGCGCACGTAACCCGTCGCTCCGATCCGGTGTTGGAACAACCACCCTTCGTAGTCGAACGTTCCAGGATTCATGAATCCGCGGGGCTGCTTAAGGCGCACCGTAAGTTGCCATCGATCCCCGGGGACTAGCTTTGGAGAGTCGCCAAACCAGCTGAGCCGAACGCGCAGGGGCGATTTTTCTTGGGCCTTCCATTCCAGTATCTTTGTGATGTCAAAGACGAATTGTGTTCTATCGGCCTTTCGCAATGGCAACGACGCTACTGTTCCTGCCACGACCAAATTCTTAGCTTCAAGCTCGACGGGCAGCCTGGCGCAGAAAATGAGGTCGGCGCGAAACAATGCCCATAGGCAACCTAGAAGAAATAGCGCGAGCAGGCGCAGCGGACGGGGGATCAGCAGCAGTGCCAGCAGCGGCATAAACTGCACCAGGAACGGATCGGGCAAGACGGGAAGCTCGACGACGGCGAGTATCCCAAGGAAAAAAGCGATGACGCCTACACCCACTGTTTCTCGAAGGCTCTCGGGTGGGAGATAATTACGAACAGCGTCGTTAGTAGAGCCACCTTGCGGGGCATGACTGCTGCATCGCCATAAAGGTATTTCGACCCTTCCCCGGGTGATTTCATGCTTCCCCGGCAGACAAGGGTAATGGCATGACGCACCGCAATCCCACTGCAGCATGGCATTATGCGGAGCAGGCAAACCTATGCCTCGAAGATTTCTAAGGCGATTCCTGCCAAAACCCCAGGAGCTTCATCGCGAGAAATTCTTGCGCCTCCTCGGCAAGCCGTTGCAAAATCCCGACTTGTGGTACTTGAACCGCAACTCGGTTGCCGGCGGGGTTTCCATAGGGCTCTTCCTCGCCTTCGTCCCGGTGCCATTTCAGATGCTGCTGGCGGCCGCCGCCGCTATGGCCTCCGGCTGCAACCTTCCTATCGCCGTACTGATGGTCTGGGTCACCAATCCACTGACTATTCCGCCGCTCTTCTTTGCCGCCTACAAGCTCGGTGCCTGGTTGCTCGATGAAACGCCTCGCGCCATCGAATTCAGCGTCTCCTTTCATTGGCTGGCAACCAAGCTCACTACCGTGTGGAAGCCCTTTCTGTTAGGCTGCCTGGTCATTGGGGTAAGTAGCGCCGCTGTTGGTAACGCGACAGTGCGTATCGTGTGGCGACTTCATGTATTGCACCGTTGGAATGCCCGGCGACAGCGACGCAGAAGACAGGAATCGACCCTATAGCGCTTCCGTGTCCGCGTGTTCGAGGACACCGTCGACTAAACGCAGCACCCGGTCCATACGCCGCGCGAGTTGCAAATCGTGAGTTGCCACTACCAAGCTGGTACGCAACTCTCGGTTCAGCTCAAGCATCAACTGGTAGACACCCTCGGCCGTTCGTCGGTCGAGATTTCCGGTCGGTTCATCAGCCAGTACACACTGTGGTCGTGTAACCAGTGCCCGGGCGATAGCCGCTCGCTGTCGTTCACCGCCCGAAAGCTCGCCTGGTTTGTGGCCCAGGCGTTCTCCCAGCCCCACCCGCTCCAGCATATGGCGGGCATGCGCATAGGCAGTCTTGCCTGCAGTTTTGCCAATGAGCAACGGCATGCATACGTTTTCCAAAGCGGTAAATTCTGGCAGCAAGTGGTGAAATTGGTAGACGAATCCTAGCGCCCGATTGCGCAATTCGCCCCGCGCCCTCTCCCCCAGAGCGGACAGGTTCCGGCCAGCTATCCAGACATCGCCTTCGGTAGGCTGATCCAGCCCACCCAATAGATGCAGTAGGGTGCTTTTTCCTGAGCCGGAGGCGCCAACTACAGCGACGCGCTCTCCCACTTGAACACAAAGATCGATTCCTTTGAGGACTTCGACATAAAGCCCGCCCTCGGTAAAGGTTCGCCCTAGGGTGCGACTTTCAACCGCGGGATGGCTATTCATAGCGCAAGGCCTCTGCCGGTTGGGTGCGCGAAGCGCGCCAAGCGGGATAGAGCGTAGCCAAAGTGCACATCACGAATGCCACAGTGCTAATCAGCGCCACGTCTGGCCAACGCATATCGGAAGGGACTTCGCTGATATAGTACACGTCCGGTGACAGGAACTTGACGCCAAAAAAATGCTCGATGACAGGAACCAGAGTCTCCACGTTGGTCGCCAGGCCGATCCCGCCGAGGGCTCCGAAAAAAGTGCCCACCAACCCGATGAGCGTACCCTGTACCATAAAGATGAGCATGATGCTCATGGGCGAGGCGCCGAGGGTACGCAGAATGGCGATATCAGATTGTTTGTCCGTGAC
Source organism: Gammaproteobacteria bacterium (assembly GCA_049282355.1). Lineage (GTDB taxonomy): Bacteria > Pseudomonadota > Gammaproteobacteria > HK1 > HK1 > JAGTVB01. Next base: position 51,701 of record JBAPTW010000033.1, read on the forward strand.
CACCATGATCAATGTTGACACGATATTGAACGCGGCCACGGCAACGATCAGCGTGAGGATGATGAACATGACCGTCTTCTCGGTCTTCAAAGCGCGAAAAAAGTTGACGTGGTATTGGGTCCAGTCACGGACCCAGAAGCGGCGCCCAAACTCGTTTGACAGTTCGCGGCTGACTGCCGGTGCGGCATAGATATCGTCCAGCTTCAGCCGCAGTCCGCTGACCTGATCTTCCAAACGAAAAAGCCGTGCCGCATCTTCAATATGGATTAAAGCAAAAGCCATGTCGTACTCCGCATGGCCAACTTCGAACAAACCGACGATGGTAAAGCGTCGCAATCGCGGTAGGATGCCCGCTGGCGTCACATTGGCTTGCGGCGCCACCATGGTGATCTTATCCCCCAGGCCAACCCCAAGCCCCTCTGCCAAGGTTTTTCCAATAACGATACCGTATTCCCCTGGCCGAAGATCGGATAGCCGCCCGACCACCATGTACTCATCGATGTCAGCGACGGACAGTTCTTTTTTTGGCAACACACCGCGTACGATGGTCCCAAAGACGTTTCCTCCGCGGGCTAGCATGGCTTGGCCTTCCACATAGGGCGCTGCGCCGATGACATGTGGGTGGCGCATGGCCGTTGGTACGAGGCTTTGCCAATCTTTTAGACTACCACCGTAGCCGGTAATCGTGGCGTGAGAGGCCATGCCGAGAATTCGTTGCCGTAGCTCTTTCTCGAATCCGTTCATTACCGAGAGCACCGTGATCAACGCTGTCACGCCCAGCGCAATTCCCAGCATGGAGGTGAGACTAATAAAAGAGATAAAATGATTGCGCCGCTTGGCTCGCGTGTAACGCAGCCCGATGGCGAGCTCTAAGGGTCTGAGCATGAGCGGTCAGAAGACAAACGACGTGGAAAATATTGTAGGTGGGCGCAGCACGTTGGCACTTGTTCGCCGCTCACGGGCGGCGGGTGCGTTCACTAGCTACTCGGTTGCGCAGATAGATCGGTAGCGCCTGCTCCGCAGCAACGCCCTCGCCCGCAGCGAGAGTATCGGCAGCGAGTAACGCGACGTCTTGGGCCTGTGGAAAACGCTTGCCCTCCTGATCCCAAAGGGCCCCACCGATGCGCTCGCTGAGCGTTCGCCCGTAGCTTTCCCAGCCACTTCCGGTCCCAAACCACCCCCCGCCTTTGGGTAGTGGCACCTGATCGGCAACGGCAATACTGTCGCTCAAGATCGTCGCCATTCGCTGGCGGCCATCTACCTCGTAAGCGCCCCAGTAGATCTCGCCCATGCGAGCGTCAAGGGCAGTTAGCACCTGGGCCGCGCCGCGCGCGCGGTAGGCACCCTGAGCCAATGCCTGGAGTGTGGAAACCGGCGCCACCGGTAGGTCCGCCCCAAAGGCGAGACCCTGTGCGACGCCAGCAGCAATGCGCACGCCGGTAAAGGCACCGGGGCCACGGCCAAAGGCAATCCCATCAAGTTGCTGCACTACCAGCTCTGCCGCGGCGAGCAATTGTGACACCATCGGCAAAATCAGCTCGGCATGGCGTCGGGGCGCGACATCGTAGATCTCTTCGCATATGCCGTCGATCAGGAGTGCACAAGAGCAAGCCTCCGTGGCGGTTTCAATGGCGAGCAGTTTCAACAGCTGTAGCGTCCATCAAGCGGATAGATCTCGGGGTTTATAAGAATTTTCTGCATTTTTGATCCATCCTTGATCGTTAAGTGATGGCACCAAAGGGCGGGCCTACAAAACTTGTCTACACGCTATCCGCATCGGTGCTTGGGCCAAGCCGGCGAAGACGAACCCGCAACTCACGCAATCGATCCGCCTCTACCATGTCTGGAAGCAGCACTAACGCGCGCCGATGCCACGGTCCAAGCCGCAGGCGTAGCACCTTGAGCAGTGGATGCGAGTATCCCCCCAGCAGCACTGCTTCGATTGGCTGGCCACTCCCAGTCATGAGCTTAATTTGAGTTGTGTCCGCCACAGTAAACTCGGTGATCGCTGTACTGGTACAGCGAAACGCGTGCTGGCCAAGAGCGTACAGGAGGTGGCACGCTATCGCCAGCATGGCGAGCCACGTCATCCATCCTGACAGAGCCGTTGTCAGAAGGCAAATTGCTGCGCCCGTATGCATGATGAGCAGCGCACCCGCCAATCGCCATGACGGTCGCAGCCGTAGGTGCAGGGGTACAGCGAAGTCCCAGTGTTTTGTGATGGCCTCTCTCGCTACAGGCACGTTTGATTTTCCGAAAACGCTGTGGTGTTGTTTTGCCACCTCGGCGCTCACCATTCATCGGAGAGAACATCGAGAATTCTCGAAGCGCCGGTCTCTTGACCAAGATCAAATGATACCGTTGAACTTGAGCACATTCGAGCGCATACTGCCATGGTGCAGCGCACAACATCGGACCTTAAGACCAACAGCATAATGACCCGTGGTACAGAAGGTAAAGATCATGGTAAAGCCCGCAATCCCCGGTACCAAGGGGACATCGGACGGCACCGGCAATTTTGAGCTTGGGGAAAATCAGCCCCGTCATAAGGAGACGACTGAGCCTCAAGCGCAATTTTATAGAGGGCCTGTCAGGGAGATCGGCGGCCCCGCGGGGCCGGAACCAACCCGTTACGGCGATTGGGAACGCAACGGACGGTGCATTGATTTTTGACCTCGACCCGCAACGTGCGCGGTCTACATGCTAGCGCTCGAGATCAGCGGGAGAATAGCAAAAACCAAGTGAGGTACTTTTATGGAGATCACCAATCGGCCCCTTTCTCCTCATCTCCAGATCTATAAACCCCAACTAACCTCTGTCCTTTCGATCTTACATCGAGTTACTGGAGTTGCGCTGGTTGTTGGTACGATACCGTTCGTCTATTGGCTGGTGGCCCTTGCGGCAGGACCAGACAACTTTGCTAATGCTCAGGCCTTTTTCGGTTCAGTTGTAGGTCAAGTCATCCTGTTCCCTTGGGTATTCGCTCTTTTTTACCATCTGTGCAATGGCGTTCGCCACCTGTTTTGGGATGTGGGGCTTGGCTTCGAGCTCAAATCAGTCTACATCTCGGGAACTGTCGTCCTGGTGACCGCCTTTGGCTTAACACTACTGGCTTACATTGCCGCCTATGCAATGCGTGGAGGTGCTGGATGAGATTACGAACCCCGCTTGCCCAAGCTCGTGGCCTCGGGGCAGCTCGGGAAGGCATACACCATTGGTGGACACAAAGGCTCACTGCGCTCGCTTTGATCCCTTTGTCGCTGTGGCTGGTCGCTTCCATCATCACCATTACTGGGGCCGATTACGCGACGGCAGCGCAATGGGTGCGTTCGCCAGTGGTTGCTGTATTGCTGCTGCTCTTTATTGCCGCTGCCTTCTACCACGCGCAATTAGGCATGCAAGTGGTACTTGAGGACTACGTCCATGAGGGGTGGGCAAAAGTAGCGACCATTATTTTGTCTAAGTTCCTGATGATTGCCCTAGCGTTTGTCGCGGGCTTTGCGGTGCTTAGGGTCGCTTTGGGAGGATAAGAGCTTATGTCAGCTTATGAAATTGTCGATCACGCTTATGACGTCGTCGTGGTCGGTGCGGGCGGTGCTGGGCTGCGAGCAACCCTCGGCTTGGCCGCAGAAGGGCTTTCCACGGCCTGCATCACGAAAGTTTTTCCCACGCGAAGCCACACGGTAGCGGCCCAAGGCGGGATGAGTGCATCGCTTGGCAATATGGGTGAAGACAATTGGCGATGGCACATGTACGACACGGTTAAGGGTTCCGACTGGCTGGGGGATCAGGATGCCATCGAATACATGTGCAGTGAGGCAGTACCGGCTGTTATCGAGCTCGAGCATTTAGGGGTCCCCTTTTCCCGCACCGAAGAAGGAAAGATCTATCAACGGCCTTTTGGTGGCATGACCACCCACTTTGGGCAAGGGACTGCGCATCGCACCTGTGCGGCCGCCGACCGTACCGGACACGCAATCCTGCACACGCTCTATCAGCAGTCATTAAAGCATCAAGCGGAGTTCTTTATTGAATATTTCTCCCTCGATCTTCTCATGGATCCTGAGGGTATCTGCCGAGGCGTGCTCGCGTGGAACCTTGACGATGGGACCCTTCACCGCTTCCGCAGCCATGCAGTCGTACTGGCCACCGGTGGATACGGAAGAGCCTATTTTTCGTGCACCTCCGCGCACACTTGCACGGGAGACGGCAATGCCATGGTGTTACGGGCGGGACTTCCGCTACAGGACATGGAGTTCGTCCAGTTTCATCCCACGGGGATCTATGGCTCGGGGTGTCTGATCACTGAAGGTTCTCGGGGCGAGGGCGGCTATCTAACGAATTCGAAAGGCGAGCGATTTATGGAGCGGTACGCCCCCAACGCCAAAGATCTCGCTTCTCGCGATGTGGTTAGCCGATCGATGACGGTGGAGATCCGTGAAGGGCGTGGGGTGGGGCCAGAGCGCGACCATATTCACCTGCATCTGGAGCATCTTGGCCCTGAGGTGCTGGCGGAGCGCCTGCCGGGGATCTCCGAATCGGCCAGAATCTTTGCCGGCGTGGATGTCACCAAGGAGCCGATTCCCGTGCTCCCGACCGTACACTACAACATGGGCGGGATCCCCACCAATTACCATGGTGAAGTGGTAAACCTCAAAAATGGGCAGGACGATGTCATCGTTCCTGGTTTGCTGGCTATTGGTGAATGCGCCTGCGTTTCCGTTCACGGGGCCAATCGACTTGGTTCGAACTCCTTGCTCGATCTTATCGTGTTTGGCAGAGCCGCTGCCAAACGTTGTGCGGAGATCATCAAACCCGGCCAGAAGCATAAATCCTTGCATGCGGATGCCGACGACATGGCATTGCAGCACTTTGACCGCCACCGGCACGCGAAAGGTGCAACGCCAACGGCGACGATTCGCCTGAACATGCAACGCACGATGCAAAACAATGCGGCGGTGTTTCGCACGGGGGAGGTTTTGGATGAAGGGGCGAGGCTGATCGGTGAAGTCTGGGCATCGTTTGAGGATGTCTCGGTATCCGATCGTTCCCTCATCTGGAACTCTGATCTAGTGGAAACTCTCGAATTGGATAACCTGCTTCGGCAGGCCGTAGTCACGATGCACTGCGCGCGCAATCGCCGCGAAAGCCGAGGAGCACACGCGCGTGAAGATTATCCGGAGCGGGACGATGAGAATTGGCTTAAGCACACCCTGGCTTGGTTTCAGGACCACGGCGAGCCACGCATCGATTATCGGCCCGTGCACCTGCACACCCTGACCGATGAAGTGCAGGTCATTCCCCCCAAACCACGTGTCTACTGAGGAAAAGAGCGCATGGCTCAGTTTCGACTTCCACCCAATTCCACGGTTCAATCGGGAAAAAACTACCCGTTGACTAATGGCGCGAAGAACACGAAGCGGTTTATTGTGTACCGCTGGGATCCCGATTCCGGCCAGAACCCTCGCACCGATACCTACGAGGTTGATCTGGATACCTGTAGTCCCATGGTGCTTGACGCGCTGATCAAAATAAAAAATGAGATGGATCCAACCCTTACTTTTCGCCGCTCATGTCGGGAGGGGGTGTGTGGCTCTTGCGCCATGAATATTGATGGCACCAATACGCTTGCCTGCACCAAGGCGATTGCAGACATCAAGGGCGATGTACGGATCTATCCTCTTCCCCACATGCCGGTGGTGAAAGACCTGGTTCCGGATCTGACGCATTTCTACGCGCAGTATACCTCCGTAAAGCCCTGGCTCCAGGCTCAGACACCGGCGCCTCCTGACCGCGAACGCCTGCAATCGAAGGAGGACCGAGCACAGATCGATGGGCTTTATGAATGTATCCTCTGTGCCTGTTGTTCCACCAGTTGCCCAAGCTATTGGTGGAATGGTGATCGCTACCTGGGACCGGCTATCTTGTTGCAGGCCTACCGCTGGATCGCCGATAGCCGGGATGAATTCACGGGCGAGCGCCTCGACGATCTGGCGGATCCCTTCCGCCTGTATCGCTGCCATACGATAATGAACTGCACTCGAGCCTGTCCTAAGGGTCTCAATCCCGGGAAGGCTATCGGGGAAATCAAGAAATTGCTTGCCACGCGAGCTTTGTAAGCGGGCGATGAGCAATCGCTCAAAGCTCAAGTGGCAATGCCGACGGGGGATGCGTGAGTTGGATCTCGTGCTCGAGGCTTTCCTTGAATCGCACTATGACCGACTCACGCCCGAGGCACAGGCAGATTTTGAACATTTGTTAGCCCAGTCAAACCAGAACCTGGTGGATTGGCTGATGGCCGGAGTAGAGCCCGAGAGCGAGCCGCTTGCCCGTATCGCCATCCAGATTCGTGAAGTGTGCGTCGGTACGACTCGAGCCTTACTGACTCCTTAGCTTTTTTCGTCGAGGCAAAAACCTAGCTCTGGCCTACCGTCGCTTTACGTGACCTTCAGAGGTGAGAGGTACGCGTATGGATGCTGATTGGCAGTCGTTTCTCATGGATGCGGGCGCTGCGTTCACGGGCGCTCGATTAAGCCATTTCAGCAACTTGCACGAGGAGTCGAAAGCCGCAATCGCGGGTGACATCGTGGTTGATCTTTCCCACCTTGGGCTCATTGCGGTAGGTGGTACGGACGCCACTACCTTCCTTCAAGGGCAGCTGACTAATGATATACGTGATGTTTGCGCGACACGTGCGCAGCTCAGTGCTTGCTGCAGTCTGAAAGGTCGCGTGCTGGCCAATTTTTTGATCTTTTTGCGTACTGACAGCTATTTTCTTCAGCTTCCCGAAGAACTACTCGATCCCATCCTTAAGCGACTACGCTTGTTCGTACTGCGCTCCGATGTGGCTTTGACAGATGCCAGTGATAGTCTTATCCGCATGGGTGTGTCCGGTTGGAATGTGCACAATAAACTGCAACAAACGCTAGGCACCCTTCCCAACACAGTCAATGACGTTGTGCAGCCTGCGCCATTGACCGTGATTCGAATGCGAGGCGAGCGGCCCCGGTATGAGATTGTTGGACCCTCTATGTCCATGAAGCAGCTTTGGACGGCGTTGGCAGAAGTAATCCGCCCCGTCGGACCTAGCGCCTGGTCACTCCTTGATATTCATGACGGCATACCCACCATCTCTCAGGAGACGGCTGATACGTTTGTGCCGCAAATGCTCAACTGGGAGGTGCTCTCCGGCATCAGCTTCACCAAGGGTTGCTATACAGGCCAAGAAATCGTCGCGCGCACCCAGTATTTGGGAAAAATAAAACGCCGCCTCTATCGTGCACGGGTACAAGCCACTGCCGCTGTTTGTCCCGGAATGACACTGGTTGCAGTGGATGAACAGGGTACCCGTAGCGTTGGTCAAGTGGTGAATGCAGAGCCCCAGCCGGGAGATAATTGGGATTTGCTCGCGGTGATCGCCACTCAAGAGGCCGAGCGCGCGACCATTTATTTGCAGGATGCTCAGGGTCCAGCCCTGCAGTTTGCATCCCTGCCCTACTCGCTCGAATCCGGGATGTCGACCTGAGAGCTTGTGAACAAACTCTTCCTGCGCTTCTATCCCGCCCTCTCTAATTGCCACCGAGCCCTTTCATACTGAGGCGAATACGCCCTTGCCGGTCGACCTCGAGCACCTTGACCTTGACGTAATCCCCTTCCTTGAGCTTGTCGCTCACGTGTTGCACTCGCTCCTCTGAAATCTGGGAGATATGTACCAGCCCATCCTTGCCAGGCAGAATATTGACGAAAGCACCAAAATCCATGAGCTTCGACACCCGACCATCATAGATCATACCCACTTCGACGTCGGCCGTGATCTGTTCGATTCGCCGCCGCGCTTCTTCGCCCGCAGCGAAATCAACAGATGCAATTTTCACCGTGCCATCATCCAGAATGTCTACCGTCGCACCGGTCTCTTCAGTAATGGCACGGATGGTAATACCTCCCTTCCCAATGACGTCACGTATCTTTTCAGGGTTGATACGGAAAGTAATGATGCGCGGCGCGTAGGGTGACATTTCCAGACGGGGCTCGGCGATGGTCTCCGCCATCTTATCCAAGATATGCAGTCTCCCCTCCTTGGCCTGCGCCAATGCGATTTCCATAATTTCCCGAGTGATACCGTTGATCTTGATATCCATCTGCAAAGCAGTCACACCCTCACGGGTGCCGGCGACCTTGAAGTCCATATCCCCCAAGTGGTCCTCGTCGCCCATGATGTCCGAGAGCACGACGAATTGTTCACCTTCTTTTATGAGCCCCATGGCGATCCCCGCGACCGCCCCTTTTACCGGTACGCCTGCATCCATTAACGCAAGGCTGGTTCCGCACACCGATGCCATCGAGCTCGAGCCATTGGACTCGGTGATCTCCGCGACGATCCGCACCACGTACGGGAATCCGTCCATGTCGGGCATAACAGCCTGTATGGCGCGCTTTGCCAATCGACCGTGACCGATTTCCCGACGCTTGGGCGACCCCACCCGACCCGTTTCCCCGACACAGTAGGGAGGGAAGTTGTAGTGCAACATAAACGGCTCGCGACGCTCGCCCTCAATGGCGTCGATCACTTGGGCATCCCGACCCGTGCCGAGGGTGGCCACCACAAGTGCCTGCGTTTCGCCGCGAGTGAAAAGTGCCGAGCCATGGGTGCGAGGGAGTATGCCGATGCGACTCGATATAGGACGCACGGATCGCGGCCCTCGGCCATCGATACGCACCTTCCCATCCAGCACCCAACTGCGCACCGTGCTTTTTTCAAAGCGCTCGATAGCTTGGACAACTTGCTCCGCTTCCCAATCGCAGTCCTCATCCTCTCTAATGGCAGCAACGCCGCGTAGGCGAATTGCTGCGAGTTGCTGCTGACGCGCGAGCTTCTCCGGGATACGATAAGCTTGGCGAATGTCCTCGCCGACCAAGGTTTCAATGCGCTCTCGCAAGCGCACGTCCTCCTGAGGCGACTCCCACGCTACTGCTGAAACTCCTGCATCGCTGGCAAGCTCGCGAATAAGCGCGATCACTGGACGCAGCTGTTCATGCCCAAAAAGCACCGCATCGAGCATGGTGTCTTCAGATAGCTCCTTGGCCTCCGACTCGACCATCAGCACCGCTTCATCGGTCCCGGCGACAACCAAGTCGAGCTGCGCATCAGCGAGCTCACTGACGGTAGGATTAAGTAAAAATTTCCCCTCTCGATACCCCACCCGGGCAGCCCCAATCGGCCCCTGAAAGGGAAGGCCGGAAAGACACAATGCGGCGGAAGCTCCGATCAGGGCAGGAACGTCCGGATCGATTTCCGGATCGAGGGAAACCACGGTAGCAATTACCTGCACTTCCTGGTTGAAGCCTTTCGGAAACAAGGGCCGGATGGGTCGATCAATAAGCCGCGATGTCAGCGTTTCCTTCTCCGTAGGGCGCCCCTCCCGTTTGAAAAATCCACCGGGAATCTTGCCTGCAGCATAGGTCTTTTCCTGATAATCCACCGTCAGAGGAAAAAAGTCCCTGGCCACACCACTTGCTTGCTCCCCCACGATGGTCACCAAGACACAGGTATCCCCTAAACTTGCGAGCACCGCGGCCGAGGCCTGGCGGGCAATCTCACCGGTTTCGAGGCTAAGGGTATGATCGCCGTACGGCACAGCCTTCTTAATGTGAGTCAACGTCATCAGCTTTCCTTAAGCGCTTATTCTGATAGCGGGAGGAGGCGGAGCCTGAAGGAATAGGGAGCAAGGACCACTATCGGCGCAGTCCGAGACGCTTTATCAGGTCGCGGTAACGAAGCACATCCATGCGCCTTAAGTAGTCGAGTAAGCGGCGCCTGCGATTCACTTTTCGCAATAGGCCCTGGCGCGAGTGGTGGTCATGCACATGAACCTTAAAGTGTTCGGTAAGACTCTGGATCTCGGCCGACAGTAAAGCGACCTGAACCTCCGCTGATCCCGTGTCTCCAGGGGAGCGCTGGTATTGTGCAATAATCTGCTCTGTTTCCGATGTATTAAGGGTCATTTCCCTGTCCTGCAATGTCCGGGCCTGGTATTGTACTCTCCTGTGACCTCTTGAACAAGCGAGCACATAGGCACCAAGTAATTGATTAAGTTAAGTTTTATTTGCTTGCAGTGCAGCGTTAACCAACCGGCGAGGCGCGATTCTGCCATCATCCAGCACCTCGCCCAAACCGAGAAAGCTTTGACGATCACCATAGATCTTTACCCACCCCCGGGTAGGTGCGTGGGGTACCAGCACTGCTTGGCCCCGACGAACATAGTAAGCCACGTCCTCTGAGAGGCGCACATCGGGCCAGTCAGAGATAGCCGCTTCCATTGGCTGCAGGAGTGAATCCAAAGCGGCCAGGTCCGCTAGTGCCAATACCTGCAGCTGTGGCAGGGTTACTAGGGAATTGTCATCGAACGGTCCGGAACCAATCCGCCGCAGGCTTTCCACATGAGCACCACAACCCAGCGCTTCCCCGATATCCTCGGCCAACGTACGTATGTAGGTCCCTTTCGAACAGCACACCTCGACTTCCAGCTTCTCCAGCTCCCGCCGCAAGACCTGCAGATAGTGAATTGTCACCGTGCGGGGCTTGCGCTCCACGTCCAGGCCTTGGTGTGCTAGCTTGTATAATCTTTGTCCCCGCAGCTTGATCGCCGAGTACATCGGAGGCACCTGCTCGATAGGCCCCTGAAAATCTCGAATAACCTTGCTCAGCTCGTGCTCGCCGAAGCTGGGCACGGGGCGTCGATCAATTATTTGTCCTTCCGCGTCGCCCGTCGTGGTTTTTTGGCCAAATCGAAACACTGCTCGATAACGTTTGTCAGCTCCCAGCAAAAATCCAGAGATTTTTGTCGCCTCCCCAAAGCAAATGGGAAGCAATCCGCTAGCGAGTCGATCCAAACTCCCAGTATGTCCCGCCTTACGTGCCTGGAACAGCCGCTTGACACTTTGCAGAGCTTCATTCGACCCCATCCCGACAGGTTTATCAAACAATAGAATCCCGTGCACGTCACGTCCCACTCTCCGGGACCGGGCCATGTTATTCGTCCTCTTTTTCGTCTTGCTTGGGTGTAGTTCCTGAAACAGATTCTCTCGCCCCGCTGCTGACGGTTGAGTCGATGAGCGTCAATACGCGATTTACCCTTTCCAGCTCCGTATCCCATGCAAATATCAGCTCAGGCAGTGCGCGTGCACGAATTCGACGAGCCAATTCGCGACGAATAAATCCTCGGGCTTTCATTGCCGCACGTAGCGTCTCTTGCACGTGTTGCGCAACGTGGACCTCCAGAAAAACCCTGGCTCGTGCCAGATCTCTGGTCACCTCAACCCGAGAAACAGTGGCTCCGTGCAGCCGCGGATCACCCACTCCGCGGGCGAAAAGCTCCGCCAACTCTCGATGGATCTGCGCTGCTACGCGGCTGGCGCGGCTAAACTCCCTCGGCATTACACGCTGCGGTTTACCTGAACTTTCTCGAACACCTCAATTTGGTCACCCGCCTTCACGTCATTGTAGTTCTTAACGCCGATGCCACACTCCATACCGGCCTTAACCTCACTGACGTCTTCCTTGAAACGACGCAGTGATTCGAGCTCTCCCTCAAAGATAACGACGTTGTCACGCAGCACGCGGATCGGATTGTGTCGGCGCACTACCCCTTGCACCACCATGCAGCCCGCGACAGCGCCAAACCTTCGAACACGAAACACATCACGTACCTCGGCGATTCCTACCACTTGCTCCTTGAACTCCGGCTTCAGCATCCCCTGCATGGCTTGCTTAACAGTGTCAGTCACATCATAAATAACACTGAAGTAATGTACGTCCACATTTTCGGCTTCGATCAGCTGGCGCGCGGCACCGTCTGCGCGCACGCTAAAGCCAATAATGATGGCCTTCGATGCAATCGCCAGATTCACATCAGTTTCGCTAATACCGCCAGTCCCGCTGCCGACGATATTCACGCGCACGTCATCTGTGGAAAGTGCGGTCAAAGCATCGCGCAGTGCCTCCACAGAACCTTGAACATCTGCCTTGAGGACAAGATTGAGCGTATTGATCTCGCCTTCAGCCATCTGCTCAAAAACGTTTTCGAGCTTGGCTGCTTGTTGTCTGGCAAGCTTGATTTCCCGGAACTTACCTTGGCGAAACAAGGCGATTTCCCGTGCCTTGCGTTCATCGGCGATGACGATGGCCTCATCGCCAGCATTCGGAGGTCCAGAAAGTCCTAAAACCTCTACAGGGATGGAAGGCCCTGCTTCCTCAACCGCGCTGCCTGTCTCATCGAACAAGCCACGCACACGACCAAACTCGCGACCCGCGAGCAGAACATCGCCCTTTCGTAACGTACCTGCTTGCACGAGCACCGTCGCCACAGGACCACGCCCCCGGTCGAGGCGGGATTCGATGACGGCGCCGCTGGCGGCACCCTCCCGGGGCGCTCGGAGTTCAAGCAGCTCGGCTTGAAGCAAAATGGACTCGAGAAGATCATCCACCCCTTCGCCACTCTTGGCAGACACCTTCACAAATATTGTGTCACCGCCCCATGCTTCCGGAATCACGCCCTGTGTCGAGAGTTCCTGCTGCACGCGTTCAGGATCGGCGTCGGGCCTGTCGATTTTATTTATGGCCACGACCATGGGTACATTGCCTGCTCGCGAGTGTTGCACGGCCTCCGATGTTTGCGGCATGACCCCGTCGTCGGCAGCGACAACCAAAACCACTAAATCGGTCGCCTTTGCACCACGTGCCCGCATGGCCGTAAATGCGGCGTGTCCCGGTGTATCCAGAAACGTCACTAAGCCTCTTCGAGTCTCGACGTGGTAGGCGCCGATATGCTGCGTAATGCCTCCTGCTTCACCCGCCGCAATTCGAGTGCGCCGAATATAGTCAAGCAGTGAGGTTTTGCCATGGTCGACATGACCCATGATGGTCACTACCGGAGGACGCGGCAATAATTCCCGATCCTGCTGACTCGCTCGAACCAATTCCTCCTCCAGCGCGTCCTCTTTCAGCAGCTTCGGTTTGTGCCCAAACTCCTCTACCACGACGGACGCCGTCTCCTGATTCAGAACCTGGTTAATCGTCACCATGGAGCCGAGATTCATCAAGACCTTAATGACCTCGGAAGCTTTCACGGACATCTTCTGGGCTAACTCTGCCACGGTACAGGTCTCAGCAAGGGTCACTTCTCGCCTTACGGGTGCCGTCGGCTTCGCGAACCCATGCTTGGCTTCAACGGGCATTACAGCGGAGCGCATTCGTACCTTCTTCTTGCGGCGCCCGCGCTTTTCTGTGGCAACATGCAGCTCCTTTTGCGCAGGCTTTTCTCCTTTTTCTGGGCGTGTCTCGCCTTCGCGCTTCTCTGCACGCTTTGCGGGTCGTTCGCTCTTGCGCGGCACCGGCGACACGTCCGGCGGCGCAGCAGCGACTTCTTGCTCCTGAGGTGACACCCGCTCAGCTGGCGCTACCACCGCTGTGCTTTCCTGCGCCGGTTCTGCCGTAGCGCTCTCCGTCGTCGCTACAACTTCGATCGTCTCTACGGGCTCATGCTCATGCGCTTCTACCGTATCCAAGGTCGAGGACTGTGGCTGCTGCTGTTCGACTTCCTGCTCTAACTTGGCCGGCCTCACAGGCGGCGGCTCCGCCTTGCGACGTGCTTCCTCCTTTTCTCGTGTCTCTTGCTCAGCACGAAGCTGCTCTCCGTGTTCTTGCTGGCGACGCTTTGCTTCCTCCTGCAGAGCTTTCTTAGCCGCTTCCATACGTGCATGAACTACTGCAGAGACTTCCGAACGAACCGGACTCGCCTTTTCCTCATTGCGCTCACTGCGCAAGTAGGTATGCCGTTTGCGCACCTCCACGGTCACGGTCTTGGCGGTTCCTCGCGTGTGACGCCCTTGAGCCGCAGGTATCTTAAGCTCGCTAATCGATTTTCGTTTCAAAGTAATTCGCTTCGGCCCAGCGGGCTTAGCCTCACGCTTTCCATGTAAGTTACGCAGATGGGATAGCAGCTGCGCCTTGTCTGCATCGTTGATGTGCTCATCGGCTTGGCGCTGGGCCAAACCTGCTTCTCCCAATCGCACGAGCAAACGCTCAACCGGGATACCGACAACTTCCGCTAGTTGCCTAACCGTGACCTCCGCCATCGCTGCTTTCCTCACCGATATTCAGCTCTGCTGCTCGTGCTCTTCTTCAAACCAGACTGCACGCGCCGCCATGATCAGGGGGCCCGCTCGGTCCACATCAACGTCGGATAGTTCGACGAGCTCATCCACGGACTGCTCCGCCAAATCTTCTCGAGTAACCACTCCATGGCTCGCCAACTTACGGGCAAGATCCGGATCCATGCCTTCGACGCTTAGCAAATCCTCCGCAGGTTCCACGTTTTTGGATACCTGTTCTTCAGTAGCAATTTCCCTTGCCAGCAAGACGTCTTGCGCACGTGATTGCAGCTCCTTGACAATTGCCTCATCGAATTCCTCGATCCCCAGCATCTCTTGAGAAGGCAAATACGCCACTTCCTCTATGCTGGAGAAACCTTCTTGCGCGAGGATGGTGGCCACTTCCTCGTCGACGTTGAGTTGCTCCATGAACAGAGCTGATAAACGCTCCACCTCAGCTTCGGTTTTCTCCTCAGCTTGGGTATCCGTCATGACGTTCAACTCCCAGCCCGTTAGCTGACTGGCTAACCGCACGTTCTGTCCACCTCTGCCAATGGCCTGGGATAACTGATCTTCCTTTACCGCGACATCCATCGATCGCGCTTCTTCATCGACAACGATGGACGCAACCTCCGCAGGAGACATCGCGTTGATCACGTATTGAGCAGGATTCTCGTCCCAAAGGATGATATCAACGCGCTCGCCAGCCAATTCGTTCGAAACAGCCTGGACCCGCGATCCCCTCATGCCAACGCAAGCACCTACCGGGTCAATTCGTGGCTCCTTGGTTCTTACAGAGATCTTGGCCCGTGAGCCAGGATCGCGGGCAGCACCCAAGATTTCAATAAGTCCTTCGCCTATTTCAGGCACTTCGAGCTTGAACAATTCAATGAGAAGCTCCGGCGCGGTACGACTCACGAATAATTGGGGACCTCTTGCCTCCGCTCGTACCTCCCGCAGGTACCCTCGCAGCCGATCCCCAGGGCGCACCGATTCGCGGGGAATCATTTCGTCTTTGATCACCATTGCTTCGGCATTTCCTCCTAAGTCTAAGAGGACGTTGCTTCTTTCCACGCGTTTGATTACCCCGGTAACCAACTCGCCCACGCGATCCTTGAATGCCTCCACCACTTGTGCGCGTTCGGCCTCGCGGACCTTTTGTACGATCACTTGCTTTGCTGTCTGCGCAGCAATGCGGCCAAAGCCTACTGACTCCATCGGCTCCTCAATATAGCCGTTCAACTCGATAGATGAATCCCGCCTGACGGCCTCCCTTAGCGTTATTTGCCGTTCCGGAAACTCGACAGATTCTTCTGCATCATCCACAACTTGCCAACGCCGAAGCGTCTCGTAATCACCCGTGTTGCGATCGATGGTGACCCGTACGTCGATATCCTCTCTATGGCGCTTCTTGGTTGCACTGGCTAGCGCGGCTTCAATTGCCTCGAAAATGATTCCTTTGTCAACGCCTTTTTCATTGGAGACAGCATCTACGACCAGCAGAATCTCTTTGCTCATGACTCGTCCCGACGTTCTTGCACCGATACGACGGTGATTAAAGCTCTGGTACGAGCCGCGCGGTGCCGATCTGCTCGAGCGGCAATGAGTGCTCGAAGCCATCAGCATGAATCCGCACTACACCCTCGCGGCATCCCAATAACACTCCATTGAAGTTCCGTCGACCGTGTAGAGGCGTATCCAACTTGACGGCAATGCGCCTGCCTTTAAAGCGTTCAAAATCGCTCGCAACGAACAACGGCCGGTTCAATCCCGGGGAAGATACCTCCAATGTGTAGTGACCGGGTATTGGGTCATACACATCGAGCACACCACTAATTTGGTGGCTGGCTCGCTCGCAGTCACTCACCGATATGCCTTCATCCCTGTCGATATAGACACGCAATAGTGTTTTTCCGCCCTGTGGCCAACACCGGATTCCAACTAAGTCATACCCAAGCACTTTGACTGCAGGCTCTATTAGGCGGCGCAATGCATCGTGCTGCGGTCTCATCGTTCTACCAGAAAAACAAAAAGTGGGCGCGAAGCCCACTTTCCTAATCATCCCCCCACTGCGCGCCCTTCATCAGGCCGCATCTGCTTGCGCCGAGTTATGCCTACCAGGCTATTCAGCCCTTAATTATAACGGTCCTGCGCTCTTTGTCTCAACACCTTGGATGCTATTTCAAAGGTGTTGTACCCACCGCCAAAACAAGACGCTCAATATGGCAAAAACACAAAATGGCTACAAGCATAAACATAGCTGTTTTCAATTACAGCTTCTTGATAAGTAAGTGCTAGCGTCGATGTCCAAATGCCGCATCTTTCGGTTCAGCTCCAAGTAAATGTCTTCCGAGCATCATTGTCCGTGTGGTGCATAATCCGACGAATAATGTTCATGAGGTTTCCCAACAACTTCTCTCGCTCACTCGGGTCGGGAATTTCCTGCAGAGAATGGCCGATACACTTTGCCATGATAAATATTGCTTCTGCCGGGTTTACTCCCGTCTCAACGAAGGTCGTCGCGATGCCATCCATCGCCCGCTTCCAACGATCGATGTTCTCGATAGCACTAGAATGACTCGATGTGCTGCCATGATCATCGATCACATGATCCTCCTGAATACCGCTGAGGGAACAGAAGCCGATGCTAACCGGGCTACCTTACCACCCGCCAATGCCGCGACCCCATCTAAGCCGAGATCGCATACTACAGACGTAGACGAGATAGCTGAAGTGGTAGCGGGGGCAGGATTTGAACCTGCGACCTTCGGGTTATGAGCCCGACGAGCTGCCAGACTGCTCCACCCCGCACTTGTATGTGAGATGGTACAAGGTAGGTCCTTTCGTTTCAAGGCTCATCAATGGAAGGCTCAGAGGGATTAGACGATGATTAGCCGCTATAATTGATATGATCAAGCTGCTATGGCCTAGGTCACCCGCGGCTTTTGGGACGCGGGTAAGCATGGCTTTTTGGGAACAGTTGCCAATCTTTCAGATCCAGAGGGCACAGGGATGACATGCACTTGACGCCGGTACACAAAAGCACCCTTCTTGATACCGCCCACGCCTCTATCGAGCATGGACTCACGCAAAAAAGTCCTCTGGCCATTGTGCTGGATCGGTACGAGCCTGAACTGCGGACGCTAGGGGCAAGCTTCGTCACTTTGACGATCGCACAAGCCTTAAGGGGCTGTATTGGCAGTCTCGAAGCGATTCGGCCGCTTATAGTGGATGTGGCCCAACAGAGCTATGCGGCTGCTTTCTGCGACCCACGCTTCCCCCCCCTCGCTCCAGAGGAGTTGCCAAAACTTAGCATCCATATTTCGGTACTCTCTCCAAGCACGCCGCTTCTATTCGAGTCGGAGGAGGTGCTTGCCGGTACCTTACGTCCCGGAATTGATGGCCTCATCATTGCCCACGGTCAACATCGCGCTACCTTTCTTCCCGCCGTCTGGCAATCAATTCCGGACGGTCATCAGTTTATTAAACATCTCAAAAGGAAAGCGGGGCTCTCTGATACGGTCCGCGACTACCAAGCGTGGCGCTATACGGTGATAGAGTTTCCTGCCTCAAACGAACACTGAAGGGTATTCCAGCGAACAAGCTTCAGCACATCACATCGCTCATTCATCGCGCCATTCACTCATGCGCGCCTTGAGTCGCAACAGCGCTTGGCTATGTATCTGGCAGACGCGCGATTCGCTTACATTCAACACAGCCCCAATTTCTCGAAGATTTAGCTCTTCATCGTAATACAGCGACATGACCAATCGTTCGCGCTCCGGAAGGCTTGCAATCACTCTCGCGAGCGCGTGCTTGAATTCCTCCATAACCAAATCGTCGGCAGGTCCTCTGGCAAAGTCACATATTCCTTCAGCAAGAGATTCGTTGCCGGCAGTGAGATCTTCGAAGCTAAATACTTTATGCCCAGAAGCGTCCTGCAATATGCGGTGGTAAGCTTCGAGGGAAATCCCCAACCGATCCGCTACCTCCATGTCTCGTGCATCACGTCCTTCTATGGCCTCAATGGAACGTATAGCGTCCGCAACTTGACGTACCTTGCGGTGCAGCGAGCGAGGCGCCCAGTCGCTCTTTCTGATCTCGTCGAGCATTGCCCCCCGAATACGTATACCGGCATAAGTCTCGAAGCTCGCCCCTTGATTGGCGTCATAATTTCGAAAAGCTTCGAGCAGTCCGATCATACCTGCCTGAATGAGGTCGTCGGTCTGCACGCTTGGAGGTAGGCGGCTCTTAAGATGAAATGCGATCCGTCTTACCAGGCTTGCATGTCGGGTGACAAAATCCGCTTGATTGTCCTGCGCATCGATGTGAACGGCCACCCCAGTCATTGATCAACCTCCCTGCATCTGTGGCCGAGGGGATATCTGCCCCTTAGGACAACACCCACCGTCTCCTTTACCGATCAGCAAAGTGAGACAGCACGCCACAGACACCAAATTGATTTGGGGCGCTCGCGCGGGCTTGCGTTTACAAGAAGCAACGATCGCCTATGTCAGTGCCTGGCCGCGGTATAAAAGGTGTCCTGAAATCCAGTGAGATCCAGGGATGTCTCGCTACTCGGGTATCGAGTTCCTTTAGCGGCCTCCCAAATCCAGCAAGGAGTATGCCCGAAGAGTCAAATAATCGAGGCAGGAGTCATTTCTTAGGCGCAACCAAGGTTTTAAGTTTTTAGACTGTCAAATTATCAACGAGTATTGCTGGCTATTTATGTTATTGAGAGCATTAATGAGTCCAGAAAGATTGCACTAAAAAAATTTAACACCTACAAGCGCCACTAGCAACGGGAATAATACGTTATATTTTTGACGTCAAATTAATGACGATATTTTGCGAAGCTGAAGATCACTGCCCGTGTTCTCCAACGGCATGGTCCGTTCCATAGCATTAAGCACCGAACATTTCCTCCAGCAAACGCAACAGGATTAGTGGATCCCGCCTCGCATTAATCCGCACAAGCTTAAACACGAGCTCTAGACCACCAATTCTTGATAGCGCAATTTGGTCGCAACCTGAAGGTTGGAAAGTCGGCCGATCAAGTGCAGCAGGTTTTAAAACATCTTTTGAGCGAAGGTTCTCGGCGGTGGGGACGACAACGAAAGGGGATCAAAGAGGTTCTGTCTTCCTAAAACGGCCTCTGAGGAGGGCCATCTTCGCGGCCGCGCTCGCGCGACCACACGAGCCGGGCGATGTTCTTGAACTTGGCGACCGACATGGCACCACGGCTGTTGCGGCGTTTACACTGTGTGTCGTTGAGGCACGCTTCGATAGTCGGTCGCTCAGCTTCATAGATATGAGACGGTTCAAACTGCTCGTCCATCAAGACGAGCATCAAAATATCCCAGTCTTGATCGAGCTTAAGCTGCCCGATGCGATGTGCGCCGCGCCCCTCGTCTGGAATCACACGCCCCTTAATTTGAATGCGCCGACCGGAGCGAGATCCACGACCAAGGGCATCGTATCCTCCAGTTCCTGCAGACACGGGATCGAGCTCGAGCAGCCGCGACGCATCGTATTGGGCGATCTCTGCGCTGACCGGAAGAGGCCTGCCGGTCAGCGCCCGAAACTCCGCTGCCAAGCGCCGCGTCTGAGCGATCAATGCGTCGATAGAGTAGGCCGGCCCCGGATTTTGACTCATCGCTTTTCCCGAGTGTCAATCAACGAACAAGCTCACCCCTCACTTCAATGAGTCACGCTAAAGCATGTTGTCGATTCGGACGGGAGCGCCTCTCCCCCCGCGGCGCTTTTGAGGTTACCGATACCTGTGAAACAAGGTGCATATTTGGCAGCGAGCCGAATGGCCTCCACCATGCTCACCGCACTCGCCACGCCTTGACCCGCGATATCGAACGCGGTTCCATGATCGACGGAGGTCCGCAGAAAAGGTAACCCGTTCGTAATCGCGATGGTTCGTTCAAAGTCGAGTGTTTTACAGGCCACGTGCCCCTGATCGTGGTAGGTGGAAAGGACCGATGTATATTTTCCTTCAAGGGCAAAGTGAAACACAGAATCTGCGGGTATGGGCCCCACTACGTCAATGCCCAGGGACTGCGCTTGTTTCACGGCTGGCTCAATATGATCGCATTCTTCTCGACCAAACAAACCATGCTCGCCCGCGTGCGGGTTGACTCCCGCCACCGCCATGGTGCCCTCGGTGACGCCCAGTCGCTTTAGCGCTGTCGTAGCGCGAACGATATAATCCAGCACGCGCTCGCGCGTGACCAGCCGACAGGCATCGCGCAAAGCGACATGACGAGTGAGAAAAAATACCCGCATGCCCTGGACCTCAAACATGGTCAACGGATCGACCGTTCCAGTGAGCTCCGCCAGCATCTCCGTATGGCCAATGTGAGGCACTCCGGCTGCTTTGAGCGATTCTTTGTTGATGGGCGCCGTCGCCATAGCATCCACCTCCCGTGCCATGGCCACGGCTACCGATCGTTCGATATAGGCGAAGGCCGCTTTTCCGCATCGAGCCTGCGGCTGGCCCATAACGATCGCACCTGCATCGAGGCTTTTTACCGCACAAATATCCACAGTGCCAACCTGATAACCACCCTCTCCAGGGCGATCAATCAATTGTAGCTTGACACCAAGGCCGCTCTGCTTCAAGGCATTGTCCACAACATCATAGTCACCGATCACCAAGGGGCGGCAAATCTGGTAGAGACTCGGATCGCTGAGCGCCTTGACAACGATTTCGGGTCCGATACCGGCGGGATCGCCTATCGGTATCGCGATAATCGGCTTAGCCATCATTGCCACTCCTCATGTTTCATGTTTGCTTGACCTCCCTGGACCGCTCATCTTTCCTATTCAGTAAGCTCAGAAAAAACTGGTGGAGCCGCGTATCGGCCGTGAGCTCGGGATGAAACGCTGTCCCCAGGATCTTGCCGCTGAGTACCGCTACAGGTATTCCTTCGGGAAGCGACGCCAACGTCTGAACATTATTTCCCGTAGCGACGATAGCCGGCGCTCGTATAAATACGGCTGGAAACGGTTTCTGGACAAGCCCGGATATTGGCAAGTCTGCTTCGAAGCTCTCCAATTGGCGCCCAAACCAGTTCCTCGCGACCTCGATGTCCAAAAGCCCGAAAGGTTTGGGATAGTCATCGGTTAAGGCTCGCGCGATGACTATCAGACCGGCGCAGACTCCCCAAAGCCCCATACCTGAGCCCGTTGCTTGCTCGATGGCCTCGCGCAAGCCATAAAGTTCAGCCAACTTGATAATAGTGGTACTTTCGCCGCCCGGAATAATCAAGCCATCAAGCCCGGCGATCTGTCCGGGCAAGCGAACCTCTTGCGCCTCGATGCCAAGCGATCGAAGTATCGCAAAATGTTCACGAAAAGCACCTTGCAAAGCAAGGACGCCTACGCGGGTATTCCTCAAGGCTACCAACCGCGTGCGGCGAGACGTTCGCTTGCATCCAGCCGACGAATGTCAATACCGGCCATGGGCTCACCTAAACCCACAGAAACTTCGGCCAATATGTCCGGATTGTTGTAGTGTGTGGTTGCCTTAACGATAGCGGCGGCGCGCAGAGCAGGGTCACTTGCTTTGAAAATACCCGAACCGACAAAAACCCCATCCACACCAAGTTGCATAAGCAACGCGGCATCAGCAGGAGTCGCGATGCCACCTGCCGCAAAGTTAACGACGGGAAGCCTCTCCTGTTCTCTGACTTCGCATACCAACTCATAGGGTGCACGGAGCTCCTTGGCAAGCGTCATCAGTTCCTCTTGCGGGGCACCTCGTAACCGCCGAATACCGCCTAAGACGGTCCGAGCATGGCGCACGGCCTCCACTACATTCCCAGTACCCGCTTCGCCTTTGGTGCGGATCATTGCAGCGCCCTCGCCGATGCGACGCAAAGCCTCACCGAGATCAGTACAACCACACACAAAGGGCATCTTGAATTGCCATTTATCGATATGAAAAGTTTCATCTGCGGGCGTCAGCACTTCTGATTCATCGCAGTAGTCAACGCCCAGAGCTTGCAGTATTTGCGCTTCAACAAAATGGCCGATGCGAACCTTCGCCATGACCGGAATGGTCACCGCAGCCATAATCTCTCGAATCTTGACCGGATCACACATGCGGGCCACCCCTCCCGCTGCACGAATATCTGATGGCACTCGCTCAAGCGCCATCACCGCGCAGGCACCGGCCTGTTCGGCGATCTTGGCCTCGTCGGCACTGGTCACATCCATAATGACCCCCCCCTTCAACATCTGTGCTAGGCCGCCTTTGACTCGCCAAGAACCGGTCTCACGGTTGGTGCTCGTTGTAGAAACCCGGGATGAAATGGTTGCCATCTCAAATCTTTCTCCGCAGCGTTACCCTTGGCTCATGCGAAGGGTCGTCATTTTAGGATTGAGGTATTCTCTAATTGCAAGCTAAACATCTATTATAGGCACGGACCCTGATGCTCGCTATTCGTCACCGTCATTACTGACGACATTCCTCAACCTCCAGCCGCGTTAGAGCCAATCACATGTCTAACCCTCAATACTCAGAAGAATTTCCCCAGCGGGAGGATATCATTTATTTAAATCATGCGGCGGTAGCTCCCTGGCCCCGTCGCGCAGCGCTCGCTGTGGCGCGGTTCGCAGAGGAAAATGCAAGCCAAGGAGCATTGGATTATGCCCGCTGGCTGCAAGTCGAAGCTTCTTTACGGTTGCAATGCCAAGAGCTATTAAACGCCCCCTCTGTTGCCGACATTGCCTTACTCAAGAACACCTCTGAGGCGCTCTCGACCGTAGCCTATGGCTTGTCCTGGAATGTGGGCGACAATGTGGTGTTTCCCGATCAGGAGTTCCCGTCGAACCGCATCGTCTGGGAGTCTTTAAGGCAATTCGGCGTTGGTGTGCGCAAAGTATCGCTCGAACAAGCCCCGTCCCCCGAGGATGCGCTTATGGGCGCGTGCGACCGGAGCACGCGCCTTCTGGCGGTCAGCTCAGTGCAGTATGCCACCGGGCTTCGTCTTGATCTGGAGCGTCTGGGGCATTATTGCCACAAACAAGGCATTTTGTTATGTGTGGACGCCATTCAAAGTCTTGGCGCGCTGCGGATGGACGTGCAGGCCAGCGGCGCGGATTTCGTGATGGCCGACGGACACAAGTGGCTGTTGGGACCCGAAGGGGTCGCTCTCTTTTATTGCCGACCCGAGCGGCGCGAAGCACTCAATCTTGTTCAATATGGCTGGCACATGGTCGCCCATGTCGGGGATTTCGAGCGGGCCGATTGGCAATTGGCAGACAGTGCACAGCGTTTCGAGTGCGGCAGCCTAAACATGTTGGGTATTCATGCCCTTAATGCCAGTCTTTCGCTGCTGCTCGAGGTGGGCTTAGAGAACGTTGAGGACGGTGTGCTGCGCAACACCGAGTATCTGTCCGAAGCTATTCGTTGCCACCCACAACTTGAGCTGATTTCCCCCGACGAGAATCAACGCCAAAGCGGTATCGTCAGCTTTCGCTGCAAGTCCGTGGATCCCGGCGCACTGTTTTCTCGCCTGACATCCGCCGGAGTAGTCTGTGCCCTTCGCAACCGCAGTATCCGTTTCTCCCCCCACTTCTACACTTCGCGAGCCAAGCTTGAGATGGCCATGGAGCTTGTAAGCACCTACTGCGGCGAATGAGAAGGAACCGCTGCCGATGCTTGCTCGCACGGTTGAGATCGAGGTGACAATGGGAGTCGACAAGCAAAGATTCCATAGGAAGTCACATAGTATGCGTTTGACGGTCAGATTTTAACGCACCCGCAAGATAGCTCTCGATTTTGGTGCGGGTTTTACCCTGATCGATTTCACTGAATTGGACACCGATGCCGGCTGCCCGATTTCCTTGCGCCCCTTTGGGGGTTATCCAAACGATACGCCCTGCGACTGGCATTTTCTCGTTTTCCTCCATGAGCGTAATCAGCATGAACACTTCATCGCCGAGTCGATAGCTACGCGCGGTGGGAATGAACAGCGCACCCCCCTTCACAAAAGGCATGTAGGACGCATACAAGGCTCCCATTTCTTTGATGGAAAGCGAGAGTATCCCTTGTTTCGGTGCACTCATAGCCAAAATCTCCTGAGCTTGCCTCTCCTTTGATCGATGAGGATTAGCCGTTTCCTGAAAGCGCTTTTCTGGCCGTGGTCATCGTTTTCGGCACTTTTTGTTCTTTTCGCCGGGGTAACAGTCCATCTCCTAGCCTCAAGGAACACCGTAAATACCTCCATGTAGCCTCGAGTCCGGCATCCATGCCAGACACACCCTTGTGGTCAGGAGATGGACTGTCTGCAAATTCTCGGGACGATCTTATTCTTTAAATGGTGATGCTGACGAAACGATGACCATGGCCCCTTTGTCTAGTGAGCTGAACTCATTCGATGGTGCGCCAATGCTGTGCAGGTCATAGCGACGCCTTCCAGTAAAAGTTGATCATTCACTCCAGCGCTCTCGCCGTGATCTTTGTTAGCCTGTATGCAGCAATCCCAAAGCTCGTAAAAGCAACGCGGCTCAATACCTTGGACGAGGCTCGTTAGCGCCGGGAGAACGTCGCGATTCACTATCCGCGACGAAGTTTCAGTGCAGCTCAGCTTGATGCAATCTGCGACCACGGATGCCAACCACGGCAGGACCTCTTTAGTGCCCGAGACTCTCCAGAACTTAGCCACCTCAAGAGGATCGACTCGCCCGCTAATAACATCGACGAATGATTCAAGCACCTTGCCTCGCAAAGGTAGATGCCCTTCCTTCATCATATCCAATGCCCGAAGCGGCGCCCCTGCAGCAATATCCAGTACCAAGTCGACATTGACGGGTTGCGGCATTTGCTCAGCGAGCCATTGGCGAGCCTGGTGACGACAGGGCGTTGGAAAATCGATCAGCTGACAGCGACTGCGGACAGTCGGCGAAACCTTGGTGCCACTGTATGAGACCAACAGAAATACCACCTCGCCGGGAGGTTCCTCAAGTGTTTTCAACAAGCTATTGCTGGCCTCCCGCGTTAGAAATTCTGCGGGTGATAGGATAGCGACTTTAGGTCCGGCAAGCTTGGGCGCCAATCCCAGTGCCTCAATGAGACGGCGTACCTGGACGATGCTGATGCTAGCCTTCCCCTCGTCAGGTTCTAGGATCATGAGGTCCGGATGAGACCCCGCGGCGTTGAGGGCACAGCTTTGGCAGATCCCACAAGGCCCATTATCTGACATCGGGCGCCGACAAACTAAGGCGCTCGCAAAGCGTCCGGCGAACTGCGGGACGCCAAAGCCTTCGCGGCCATGAAACAACAAAGCATGGCCGAGCCTCTGGCTTTTGCACGCATCAGCTAGCTGTGTCCACTGCTGGTGATGCCACGGCAAAAGCGTATGCATTGTTTTTGAGAGATCCATCACGCCCTACTACGATGTTCCTACGGTTCTTGCAAAAAGCCCTTGAGCACAGTATCCACGCGCCGCCTAACCACTTCCAGGGGTACGCTAGCGTCAATAACACAGCATCGAGAGGGATGCTCCGCCGCCAGCATCAGATAAGCATTACGAAGCCGCTCGAAAAATCGCTGTTCTTCTCGCTCAAACCGATCCTTCTCGCCTCGCTGGTTTACTCGTCGTAACCCAATCGAGACAGGAACATCAAAAATTAGCGTGAGATCCGCACGCACCCCACTTTGAGCCCAGTCGACAAGGGCGTCAATGCGTGCTTTTGGGATGTGACGCCCCTCGCCCTGATAAACGTAGGTCGCATCTGTGAATCGATCACAGACAATCCACCTTCCGTGCCGCAGGGCCGGCTTGATGACCTTCTCAAGGTGTTCCACGCGTGCGGCGAAAATCATCAACAGCTCAGCGCTAGGAGTTAGGCTGTCATACGTGGGATCTAACAATAACCGACGTATTTCTTCTCCGAGAGGAGTACCTCCTGGCTCACGTGTGACGACAACGGATTTGCCTGCTGTTTCGAGAAAGGCGCGTATGTAGGGGAGAAGAGTCGACTTGCCGCTTCCTTCGATTCCTTCTAACGTAATGAATCGGCCGCACGATTTGTCGGCCTTACGCATTCGATCAGTCATCAGTTCGTCGTTGGCCATGGCGATCCTGCTGGCGTTGAAGTTGGTAACGAGTCACCGCTCGCAGATGCTCCCGGTAGGTTGCAGAGAAATGGTGGCTACCATCTCCCCGGGCTACGAAAAAGAGGGCATCACCAAATTCGGGATGAAGTGCAGCCCGAATTGCGTCGCCACCGGGCATGGCTATAGGCGTAGGAGGTAAGCCGCTACGACGATAGGTATTGTAAGGTGTCACTTCTTTCAGATCGCGGCGCCGCAGATCGCCGTCGAAAGCGTTACCCAAGCCATAGATGACCGTGGGATCGCTAGCCAGACGCATGCCTTTGTTGAGCCGTTGAACGAAAACCCCGGCTATTCGTTCCCGTTCATCGTGTCGGCCGGTTTCCTTTTCAATGATAGAGGCCAAGATCAAAGCCTCGTATGGCTTGCGATAAGGTAGGCCGCTAGCCCGCCCTTCCCATTCCAATTGGAGGCGTTTGCGCATAGTGCTATAAGCCCGACGCAAGAAGTCACGGTCATTGAGAGCGCTCGGAAAGTAATAGGTCTCGGGATAAAACCATCCCTCCGGATGTATGCCGCCCAGTCCAAGGGCATCCATGATTCCCTCTGGCTGCAGTCCCGTGAGTGTTTGTGTGATGTGCGGATGTGCACGCACTGCAGCGAGTACCTCTTTGAAAGTCCAGCCTTCGACAAGGGTCAAGGCGTGCTGAACCACCCTTCCGGAAACGAGCATATCGAGGAGTTGAAGCGGGGTTGTTCCCGCGTCGAGCCGATATTCGCCGGCTTTGATTTGCGTGGCTTTTCCATGCAAACGAGCATACCAGAGAAGCACCCAGGGTCGATGGAGGATGCCTTGATCCGAGAGCTGAGACACAACCTCCGTTAAGGTCATGCCGGGTGTCACGACGTAGGTGAGAGGCGCTTCGACCATATGCAAGGTGCGTTTGCTCAGGGCAAAATGCTCCATTGCCATCCAACCTGCGACGACACTCGTCATGAGCAGCAATGCGCCCCAAAACCTGTATAGGACTTTGTGCATGTAGTACCCGCTTTCGCTGTCGCAACTCCGATGCGGCTGCTTTCCATCCTGGCTAAGCTACACCGAGCTTGCCCTTAACCTTATTAGGCATTTGTTGCAGTCCGAATAGGCAAGTTGGCGGTCATTCGTACGTATCACGAAAGCGCGCACTGTGACGAACCGATTCACTTACGTGCGATCACACGTCGACGCACTAATTCACGTTGCAGGTGCTGGGTAATGGGACCAACCGCATAGCTGCGGCTAGCGAACCGTTCCACCGGCCAAATGCCAAAAAGGCTGTTGCAAAAAAAGATCTCTTCCGCCGTTACCATAGATGCCAATCGAATTGCCGTAACCCGTAAAGGCACTTTTCGCTCGGAACGGATCACCTCCATAATGATTGCGCGCATCACGCCGTCTACCCCGCAGTGCGTTAAGCGGGGCGTGATCAACTGGCCATCCTTGACGAGGAACAGATTGCTCATCGTGCCTTCAATAACCCACCCTGAGGTATCGAGCATAAGCCCCTCGGGGCAGTTGGAAATTTGGCACTCGCGACGGGCCAAAACTTGCTCTATTCGATTGAGGTGCTTAAGACCGGCCAGCAACCGATTTCGACTCAGTCGAACGCGGCACTGATGGGCGACTATTCCTTTACGCCAATACGACAGAGGATAGGTAGCCCAGGGATGAAGCGACAAGATGCGCGTTGGCGAGACATGCTGGGGCGGGGCATATCCCCGGCCAGCCGTGCCACGGGTCACGATAAGCTTGAGAACGCCGCGCTGCACACCCGTTGACATCGTGGAGATTTCGCGTTGCAGCGTATCGATATCCGGCATCGGTATCCCCAGTACCTGGCATCCACGAGCCAACCGCTGAAGATGATGTTGCACACAAAGGGCTTCGCTATGCCACACGGGCAGTGTTTCAAACAGCCCATCGCCGTATTGGAAACCTCGGTCAAGGAAAGAGAGACTGCTCGTCTCTCGACCGTTTATCAGCGCCACTACATGCCCTTGGTCAGGGCGCGCAATGCCGCTTCTGCTTTGTGGCGAGTCTCTCTAAGCTCAAGTTCAGGGACTGAGTCAGCCACGATCCCCGCGCCCGTTCGTAGCCATATCTGTTCTTCGCGCCGAATCAGCGTTCGGATAAGAATATTGAAATCCATGCTGCCATCCCAGCCGAGATAACCCATTGCTCCCGTGTACGGTCCCCGCGGTGCTGCTTCCAAAGCCGCGATAATTTGCATGCAACGGATTTTTGGGCAGCCGGTAATCGTACCTCCAGGAAAAATCGCCCGTACTACATCACCCGGAGTCACCTCCCGGCGGAGCCGGCCACAAACCGTCGAAACGATATGATGGACATGGGGGTAGGATTCGAGGATCATGAATTCTGGAACCGTGACACTGCCCACCTGGCAGACCCTGCCAAGGTCGTTGCGTTCCAGGTCGATGAGCATCGTGTGCTCCGAACGTTCCTTCGGGTTTGCCAATAAAGCCCGCGAGAGGATGCGGTCGGCTCTATCATTTCGGGAGCGAGGATGGGTACCCGCGATAGGGCGCGTCTCTATCACTCCGCCCCGCACTCTCGCCAGCCTCTCAGGTGAGGAGCTCAGAATCGCCGCGTCCCCGAAATTGGCAAGAGCGGCAAAGGGAGCGGGATTGAACTGGCGCAAGCGGTCGTACAACACCCCATGGGATAGATCAGGTCTCAATAGCCCCTGCCAACGGCGTGACAAATTGACTTGAAAAACATCGCCTTCTAAAATATAAGCCTGAATTTCTGCAAGTCTGGAAAGGAATAGCTGTTCTGGCTCTTCTCGTATGGCCGCTTGCAGGATATCGCCGCGCTGCCTCTCCAGCTCCGGTGCCTGCAGCAGATCCTCTTCCATAATGGGCACCAGCTCTCGTGCCTTTAGCTCGGCAACGACAGTTGTTCGCCGTAGCTGGTGGTCCCGAATGATCGCGGCCGGCATCCGGTAAGCCGCGGCGATCGGCAAGCCCTCTTCTGAGCAGGGAAGGCTCAAAACCGGTTCAATCTGGGCAGCCAGCTCATAACCAAAATACACGAACCATCCGCCACAGAACGGCAGCTCGCTGGGTAATGGCTGCCAATTTCGATGCTCGTTCCACCATAAATCGAGATTATGCAAAAAATCCTGCCCGCAGGTTCGGAACACGTCACTGCGCAATCCGCCCTCAGGCCATAATGCGAGTGAGCCCTGGGGAAAGGCAAACAGAAAATCATAACGCGCGTTGTCAGTGCCGCGCGCTACGCTTTCCAAAAGAAACGGGTAGCGTTCCGGATGACTCAAATGGACCGGTAGCAGATCCGCATAGCGATTGAGCCATCGGTAAGTACAGTTCGAATCGGACGGCGGCATTGTGTCGAAAGTACGCTTGACCCCGACATGATCCGGCCGCGCAGTTGAGCAGTGCTTTGCCCTCATGCGCCTTCAACTTACTCGGCCGGTTCTAAAGCGCTTCTGATGGGGCTCTTCGATTAGAACTCGGAAAGGGAGTGCTAGGACATGCGTCCCAAGATGAGGGTACCGTTGGTACCACCAAAACCAAAGGAATTGGTCAAAGCGACATCAATCTTCATGTTGCGGGCGAGATTCGGCACGTAATCAAGGTCGCAGTCTTCATCCGGCTCCTCAAGATTGATGGTCGGTGGAGCAACCTGATCACGAATGGCAAGAATACAAAAAATTGCCTCCACGCTGCCGGCAGCTCCGAGCATATGCCCTACCATCGACTTCGTCGAACTTACCGCTAGATCGGACGCATATGATCCGAAGACTTGCTTAATCGCTCGCGTTTCCGCGACATCGCCTGCTGGCGTAGAGGTACCGTGAGCATTGATGTAGTCAATGTTCTGTGGATTTAGGTCGGCATCATGGAGAGCAAGAGCCATACAGCGACTGGCTCCTCGAGCATCTGCAGCGGGGAGCGTAATATGGTAGGCATCACTGTTCTTGCCGTACCCGAGAAGCTCCGCATAGATTCGAGCGCCACGGGCCTTAGCTATTTCATAGGCCTCAAGCACGATGACACCGGCCCCATCGGCGAGCACGAAACCGTCGCGCCCTTTGTCCCAGGGCCGGCTGGCCTGCTCCGGTGCATCATTTCGCGTCGAAAGGGCTCGCGCTGCCGCAAATCCGCCCAGTCCCATGGGGGATGTAGCCATTTCCGTGCCACCGGCTATCATGGCATCCACATCTCCTCGTTCAATCATGCGCGCGGCATCACCGATGTTGTGTGTGCCGGTGGCACAGGCGGAAACGATTCCATAGTTGGGCCCTCGAATGCCGTACATTATCGACAGGTTGCCCGCTACCATGTTGATAATATTACTTGGCACAAAGAACGGTGAGATCTTGCGGGGGCCTCCGGAAAGGTAGGTGTCATAGCCCTTTTCGATTCCTGGCAGCCCACCAATACCGGAGCCGATAGCAATGCCGATGCGTTCACTCTTCTCTTCTGTAATCTCCAATCCAGCATCCTCAATCGCCTGGATGCTAGCGGCGATCCCGTAATGAATAAAGGGATCCATTTTTTTTAACTCTTTTTGCGGAAGATAACGTGACAGATCGAAATCGCGCACGACTCCGCCTATACGACTGGGAAATAGCGTCGTGTCAAAAGTGTCGATCAGCGATATTCCGCTCTTTCCTGACACTATCTTTTCCCAAGTCCCTTCAACGTTAGGACCAAGAGGGGTGACAAGTCCTAGGCCTGTCACTACCACGCGTCGCTTCAAAACTCATACTCCAATACAAACAAAAGGGCCGCAGGCCGACCCTGAGCACTCAATGACTTTACTGCACTGACCGAATAGCTACTCTACCTGAATGTGCTGCTTGATATAGTCGATAGCCTGCTGAACTGTCGTGATTTTTTCCGCTTCGTTATCTGGAATCTCGCAGTTGAACTCCTCCTCCAATGCCATAACCAACTCGACTGTATCGAGGGAATCGGCGCCAAGATCATCGACGAAAGAAGAATCCCCGCTGACTTCCTCTTCCTTGACGCCAAGCTGCTCGACGACGATTTGCTTGACGCGTTCTTCAATGGTACTCATTGCGAAATTGTCCTCCCTCACCACGAACCACGCGGGTTCGGCGTTAGTTTATTGCAAACAAAGTAACTTGCAACCAGTACTTAACGTGCGCTTTGCACTCCAACCATCGCGAAACCTCAATGGTCCCGCTTTACCGTACCCAGAAATCCTCCAAGCCAAGGAAAAGCTACCTCTACGCCATATACATGCCGCCGTTAACGTGAAGCGTTTCCCCAGTGATGTAATCGGCCCCCGAGGACGCAAGAAACAATACAGCAGCTGCGACTTCCTCGCTGCGACCAAGACGGTTGAGCGGAATCTGACTTGTGAGTGCCTCGCGCTGCGTTTGCGACAGATTCTGTGTCATGTCGGTATCGATAAATCCCGGAGCCACAGCATTAACGGTAATCCCTCGCGAGCCAAGCTCGCGAGCCAATGATTTTGTGAACCCAATCACGCCAGCCTTTGCCGCGCAATAGTTCGTTTGCCCCGCATTGCCACTGGCAGCCACGATCGAAGCGATGTTTATTATACGTCCCCGGCGTGCCCTCATCATATGTTTCGCACAGATCCGCGACATACGAAAAACGCCTGTCAGATTGGTGCCGATAACTGCCTCCCACTCTTCGTCTTTCGTGCGCAGCAGCAGATTGTCCCGCGTAATTCCCGCGTTATTAACGAGTATCGTTGGTAACCGGTTTTCCGCCTGCAAGCCGGCGAACAACGCGTCTATGGAATCGGCGCTGGTGACATCAAGCACGATTCCTCGGCCCGAGATACCGTGCCGATGAAATCGAGCGGTGATAGCCTCGGCGCCTGCTGCGGAAGTGCCAGTACCAATCACCCACGCACCCTGGGCACCGATGACATCGGCAATTGCCGAACCTATGCCTCGAGTCGCCCCGGTAACCAGAGCCACTTCCTCTGCTAACGCCATCGGCTACGCACCTGTGTACCCGAGGGCTGCCGACAAGCGGTTCAAGCTTGGAGTGGGTTCCAAAAGAGCAGCTGTCTGATCCAGCGCTTTCTTCAGACTTTCCACGTCATACGCTGGAAGTGCTGTCAAGCCACGATCGATACGCTTGCATAGCGCCGCGAGCACCTTGCCTGGCCCGCACTCCACCACGAGCTTGACGCCCCGGCGCGCGAGCGTCTGAACGGTTTCCGTCCACCGCACCGGGCTCGAGAGCTGGCGACCCAACGCTTCACGGATGTTGTGCGCATCTGGATGAACAGCAACATCGGCATTGTGAATAACCGGAATCGAAGGACGTGTCAACTTAACCGCCGCGAGCCGCTCAGCAAACCGATCAGTAACTACCCTCATCAGAGGGCTGTGGGCTGGCACACTCATTGGCAACACCACCGTGCGTTTCGCACCGATCGCCTGCGCCAACTTCAACGCTCGTTCCACAGCTGCTGTATGGCCAGCCACCACCACTTGGCCAGGGGCATTGAAATTCACCGGGGCAATCACCTCGTCCTCGGCTGCAATTCTACAGACACTGTGAACCTTGTCATCAGGCAAGCCTAAAATAGCAGCAATAGCGCCGATCCCATGGGGGACCGCTTCCTGCATCAACCGCCCCCGATCGGCAACAAGGGTCACGGCATCGCAAAAATCCAAAGCGCCGGCGCAGACAAGCGACGTATACTCTCCCAGACTATGCCCAGCCATCACACTTGGCAACG
Source organism: Gammaproteobacteria bacterium (assembly GCA_049282355.1). GTDB lineage: Bacteria > Pseudomonadota > Gammaproteobacteria > HK1 > HK1 > JAGTVB01. Next base: position 84,703 of record JBAPTW010000033.1, read on the forward strand.
GCCCACCTAAAGAACGCCAGACGCGCCACACAGCAACGCCAGCGGCTAACATCGCTGGTTGCGTTCGCTCCGTCGCCATCAGCGCCCGTTCCGGTCCTTGCTGAACCAAGCTCCATAAGTCATATCCCAGTGCCTCAGAGGCAGCACTGAACGTGCTTTCCACCTCAGGCTGGGCTTTGGAGAGAGCGGTCAGCATACCTATGGATTGGGATCCCTGGCCAGGAAAGACAAATGCAAGTTCTGTGGGCATTTCGGAAAAGCTCCCTGAAATTCAAATGTTTTTAATACTTCAGTAGGGCAGAGCCCCAAGTAAACCCGCCACCGAACGCTTCAAGCAACAGCGTGTCACCCCGGCTGATACGCCCGTCGCGTATCGCCACATCCATGGCCAGAGGAACCGAGGCCGCTGATGTATTGCCATGCTCCTCGATGGTGAGAACGACCCGTTCCATGGGGATACCCAGCATCTTTGCGGTGGCATTGATAATTCGAATATTAGCTTGGTGGGGAACCAGCCAATCCACGTCACAGCGGTCCATATCATTCGCCGCTAGAGTCTCATCCACGATTCGACCCAGCGTTCGAACCGCAACCTTGAATACCTCGCCCCCCTGCATGCGAACGTAAGCAGGGTGCTCATACCCGTGAAAAACCCCCCCATCGACGTAAAGTAGCTGTTCGTAGCGCCCATCTGCATGGAGATGCGTGGACAAGATCCCGGCAGCCTCGCTTGCCCCTAGGATAACCGCCCCAGCGCCGTCACCAAAAAGTACGCACGTGCCTCGGTCCGTCCAGTCCAAGATCTTTGAGCTTGCATCCGCACCGACAACCAGTGCGCACTTGGCAGCACCTGTGCGGATAAACTGATCCGCTATGCTAAGGGCATAGATAAAGCCGGTGCAAACGGCCTGGACATCAAACGCCGGGCATCCGGATATGCCGAGTCGTGCCTGTAATCGGCAGGCGGTGGCTGGATAAACCAGATCGGGGGTCGTTGTTCCTAGGACCACGAAATCGATCTTATCCTTTTCGATCCCGGCTGCCTCCAGCGCGCGCCGCGAAGCATGCTCTGCCAGATCGCATGTCGTTTCTCCCGGACCCACAATATGACGCTTTCGAATACCTGTTCGCTCTTGTACCCAAGCATCCTTGGTGTCAACAAGCCGTTCGAGGTCTGAATTGGTCAAAACGTGTTCGGGAAGGTAACCTCCTGTACCGAGCACCCGCGCGAATGTCACACGGCCTCCTTTGTGGTCAACATCGACTCCAAAAGCTTGCTAATCCGTGCCGGCACGTTTTTTTGCACTTCCGCAATCGCTTCCCTAATAGCATTGGTGAAAGCCAAAACATCGGCTCCACCGTGACTCTTAACCACAATCCCTCGAAGTCCGACAAGACTCGCTCCATTGTAGCGCCGGGGATCAATCTTGCGTCGCAGCCTGTTAAGCACGGGTCGTGCCACCAAAGCCGCGATGCGAGCATAGAAACTTCCCGTGAATTCTTGCTTGACATAATAGCTGATCATGTGGGCGACACCTTCACTCGATTTAAGCGCCACATTGCCCACAAATCCGTCACACACGATAACGTCCGCGGTGCCTCGATAGATGTCGTCCCCCTCAACAAATCCGATGTAGTTCAGCTCGCTGCCCGCTAGCAACCGAGCCGTTTCTCTAACTCTTTGATTCCCCTTTATTTCTTCCTCACCGATGTTCAACAATCCGACGCGTGGGTGGGCCACATTATCAACAGCGTTGGTCAGCACCGATCCCATTACCGCAAACTGAAATAACTGCCCCGGTGTGGAGTCCACATTGGCGCCAAGGTCAAGGAGATGCGTATGCCCGCATATGCTCGGCAGCGAAGTAACGATGGCTGGACGATCGATGCCGGGCAGTGTCCGCAGCACGAATCGCGCAGTGGCCATCAAAGCACCGGTATTGCCAGCGCTCACGCAGGCATCGGCGTTACCTTCCTTGACTAAGTTGAGCGCCACCCGCATGGACGAATCTTTCTTCGTGCGAAGGGCCAGCGATGGAAGCTCATCCATTGCCACTGTTTGTGAAGCGTGGCGGATACTCAAGCGCTCACTATCGGCGGCCCCCTGGGCGTGGACGGCGCGCTCCAGGGTCGCCCGCTCCCCCACCAAAATAACGTGCAGCCCATCATACTCAGACAGCACACGCAGGGCCGCGGGAACGACCACGGCTGGGCCGTGATCGCCACCAAAGGCATCAAGAGCAACAGTGAGGGTCAAACCCTATTCATCCTTATCTGCGGTGACCTTTTTGCCCCGGTAAAACCCTTCACGGCTGACATGGTGACGCAGATGAGTTTCACCCGTTGTCGGGTCGATGGATATGGGTGGCAGTGGCAGTCGATCGTGAGAACGGCGCATGCCCCGCTTCGAGCGACTCTTACGATTTTGTTGTACGGCCATCAGAATTCCTAGCTTAACAATCAGCGCTTCAGGTTGTTGAGCACCGCGAACGGACTCGCCTTTGCGTCTACATTTGCATCTAAATCAGAGTCCGCACCAGCGCCTGATACAACGGCCTTCGGACATCGATTCTCTGGGTGCATAGGGACAATCGGCAATGCCAGTATCAGTTCATCCTCAACTATTGTTACCAGAGATAGGGGACTATCCTCTTGTGCAACAAGCGGCTCGTAGCCGGGCTCCAACCGCTCTCGGGACATCACCGTTGGAATCAAGCCAAGGCGCATCTCACAATAAGCTGGCCAAGGGAGCGGCTCCAGGCAGCGCTGACACACCAGCTGCAGCTCACCTTGGATCGTGCCTTGAATGCAGAGGCATCCATGGTCCCCGCGCCTAAAGCGCAGATCTATCACTATCTCACCTGCAGTGCTGCACAGGGCCTCGGCGAGACGCCACATCCGTGCGACAGGGATCTGACCCTGCAGGGAACGCCCGGAGCGAGCCAGCTGAAGCGGATAAATGAGCTCGGGCAAGCCCTTTGACATAACCGCGTAATATTAATTAAGGTAGGCTTCATTAGTCAAAAACTATTCATCGCTCTTTTATGCCGATGTTGGTCGTTGAAAGTTCCCCGACGGTAGTGCTTGCCTCGAGCTCTATATACCGACGCCAATTGCTCAGCCGGCTTGGAATCCCCTTCGTCGTCGTTTCGCCGAACCTCGACGAGCGCTGCCTTGAGCCAGAGACCCCTTCCGAGTTTGTTCAGCGGTTGGCCGAGATGAAAGCCGGTGCAGTTCGTCATCACTACCCCAATGCACTCATTATCGGATGCGATCAGGTGGCTATTCTTGATGGGCAAGTTCTGCGCAAGCCCGGAGGCCGCGAAGCGAACATTGAGCAACTGTTGCGCGCCTCAGGCCGTCGAGTTCAAATTTTGACGAGTCTTTGCGTCCTCAACACGCGCACCGGCTGCACCCAAGTGGATACCGTTTTGGCGACAGTGCATTTTCGGTCCCTTTCGCTTCACCAAATCGAATGCTATGTCAGCCGAGAACAGCCCTTTGACTGTGCGGGCGGCTTCAAATCCGAAGGACTTGGCGTGGCGCTGCTCAGCCGCGTGGAGGTGGACGATTCGAGCACGATAATCGGTCTGCCACTGATACCGCTCGTCAGGATGCTCGAGAACGAACACTGGGACGTGTTGTCCACGTCTTAGGCTGCCTCGCCATCAGAATACCATCACCTTGCGTAAGTTACCCCACCGCCAAGGCATTTTGGCAGCAAGGTAGCGGTGGAAACAGGCTTTTCATCTAAGCTGCATTGACGATACGCTGGCGTAAGTGGGCAGCAGCTGCGCCATGGCCACGCCGATACGCTTCGCGAACCGGTCCAAGTAGTCATGTTTGGGCGTGAAATCGACAAGCTTCTCGGCGCCGATAACCTCCCGCGCGACATAGTGTGCCCCCCCCACCGCATCCGCAAGACCGAGCTCCAAACTTTTCTCGCCGCTCCACACCAACCCACTGAAGAGTTCTTCTCCGCCCGTTAAGCGCGCTCCCCTTCCGTCTTTCACAACGTTGATAAATTGACTGTGCAGTTCCTTCAAGATGGCTTCCACATGCTGGGCCTCGTCTGTTTTCATCGGTGAAAACGGATCGAGAAACCCTTTATGCTCGCCGGCGGTGAGCAGTCGACGCTCAATGCCGAGTTTCTCCATAAATCCCACAAACCCAAAGGCATTCATGAGCACACCAATGGAACCAATGACACTCGACTTGTTAACGAAGATCTTGTCTGCTGCGGCGGCGACATAGTAACCCCCGGAGGCACACATATCGGTGACGACAGCATGCAGAGGTATGTCGGGATGGAGCGACCGCAACCGATTCACTTCTTCGTTGATATAGGCCGCTTGTACTGGGCTGCCACCGGGGCTATTGATGCGCACGATGACGCCCGCGGTACCCTCATCGGCAAATGCGGCACGCAACCCATCGATGATTCGATCCGCGCTGGCTTCACTGTCTTCAGAGATGACACCTTGAACATCAACCAACGCTGTGTGCGGTTTGGCTTTTCCCGAAAAAACAATGTCGTCCGGCAGATACAGAGCGAGTAATGCCGTCGCATAAGCAAGTATCAAGAAGCGAAAAAAGATACTCCAGCGACGAGCACGGCGTTGTTCCTTTAAGGCGGCAACAGCGAGCTTCGTAAGCACCTGCCTTTCCCATCCGTTCGCTGACAAATTCGATTCTTCTGAGGCTGACGTGGACGCACGATTACTTTGCTGCATCTGGGTTCCTAGGCTCCTACCGATAATTACCAATTCCATCGAGCCAGCGAGGGAGATCCAAGATCGAATCTAAGCAGGCGCGAGGACACCATGCAAGTAGACACTTTTGCCGGTCACGGTTGTGGTTGTCCACAGAGTGGGTGGGAGATCTCCAAGCGATCGAGTACCGCTTGCAAGTCGTCCGGCATTGGCGCTACTACTGCCCGGTCTCTTGACGTCGCGCCCCCCGGCAATCTCACCGCCAGCGCATGCAGAAACAGTCGCCGCAAGCCGAGCTTGGCCATGGCCTGATTGAAGTCGCGGTCACCATACTTGGCATCTCCGGCTACCGGATAGCCGATTAAAGCTGCTTGGACACGTATTTGGTGGGTGCGTCCGGTAATCGGTGTCGCCTGCAGTAAGCTTGCTTGGGCGTCGATCGCCAACGGATGAAAGAGCGTCATCGACGCCTTGCCCGCAGCATCGCAATTTACAATTCGCTCTCCAGAGGGCAGTGTTCTTTTTCGCAAACCGCTTTCCACCTGCCGGCTACTGCCCCGCCAACGTCCCCGCACAAGCACCAGGTAGCGCTTGCCGAGCTTGCGCTCCCGGAGACTTTGATGGAGTTGTTTTAAGACACTGCGCTTCTTAGCCAATAATAGACAGCCGGAAGTATCCCGATCCAATCGATGTACCAGCTCGAGGAAGTGTAGCTCAGGACGCATGGCGCGCATGGCCTCGATGATGCCGAGGCGCTCTCCGCTTCCGCCATGGACCGCCCACCCCGAGGGCTTATTTAAGACGAGCAGCTCTTCATCCTCGTACACGGTACTTAAGGAAAGCCGCGTCACCAGTTGCCTACTCGGCACCACAGCTTGGAGGCGCTCCTGAAGGTGCAGCGGCGGGATGCGAACGATATCGCCTATCCGCAACCGGTAAGCTGGGGCAATGCGTCCCTTATTGACCCGAACCTCACCTTGGCGCAGACCGCGGTAGATCCGGGTACGCGGGACACCGCGCAGACGGGCGATTAGGAAGTTATCCACTCGCTGACCCTCATACTCGGCATCCACCACGACGTATTGCGGCGAGATACATCGAACAGGGGTACTGTTTTCCATGCTAGCAATGATAACAGTTTGCTGAAATGGCCCAACATTGCTATAGATAGACCAACGTTGTTATAGTTAGTGAGCTTAAGACAAGCGGAACCCATAGGCTTGTGCTCGTCATCCTGATACGAAGCAGCACAGCCCCCATGAAATTGATGTTAAATAGAGCTGGGTTCGAAGGTTTGAATGTCGCTTGCTGTTGAGTTCAACAGGCGCGACGCGCACCGGCAGGGTGCGAGCAAGACACACAGCATTGAGCCCGGGGAACAGGGTAACGTTCCGCCGGCAACCGGGTCCGCCAAAGGTCCCGCGTAGGGAGACGAAGTGGTACGGATGAAACCATTGAGGCGCACCAGAGCGGCAGCAAGATCCTGTTGGCTCAAGTGCCCTGCCTTCAAGACACAGACATTACAACTGTGAGTGCTTGGCGCTAGAGGAGCATCCCATCGGCTAGGCATTGTGACCTTAGCATTGCACCCTATCCCCTCGCTAACCTGCCATCGCGCATTCCCATTGCGAGTTAGTGGGAAGTTTGACCTTGTTCCCAGCTTTACCATCAGCAGGTGTTCCGCTGCCGGTCGAGACCACTGTTACGCACCTGCACGGGATTTCAACATGAAGAGAATGCTGATCAACGCGACTCAGCCAGAAGAGCTGCGCGTTGCGATGGTGGATGGGCAGTATCTATACGACCTCGATATCGAGGTGCCCTCTCGCGGCCAACGAAAAGGCAATATTTATAAAGGAAAAATTACTCGGATTGAGCCCAGTCTTGAGGCCGCCTTTGTGGATTATGGGGCGGAGCGTCACGGCTTTCTCCCTTTCAAAGAAATTTCCAGAGAGTACTTTGCTAATAAAGCAACGGATAGTCTGACCCGAGTCAATATAAAAGATGTACTCGAGGAGTCCCAGGAGCTCATAATTCAAGTCGATAAGGAGGAGCGTGGCAACAAGGGAGCAGCCCTTACCACGTTTATTAGCCTCGCCGGCCGCTATATGGTGCTCATGCCCAACAATCCGCGGGCGGGCGGGATCTCGCGGCGCGTAGAGGGTGAAGAGCGGCACGAGCTACGAGAGATCTTGAGCAGCCTAAACGTTCCTTCCGGCATGGGGCTTATCGTGCGCACCGCTGGCGTCGGCAAGTCCGGTGAAGAACTCCAATGGGATCTCGATTATCTGTTACACGTCTGGCAGGCGATCGAGACAGCTGCGGAAACACAGACGGCACCCTTCCTCATCTTTCAAGAAAGTAATTTAATCATTCGCGCTATCCGCGACTATTTCCGTCAAGATATTGGCGAGATCGTCATTGATAACCCGGAGATCCATGAGCAAGCCTGCCACTTTATGCGCCAGGTAATGCCTCACAGCCTTAATAAGGTCAAGTGCTACGAAGACACCGTTCCGCTGTTCAGTCGTTATCAGATCGAAAGCCAGATCGAGTCGGCATTCGAGCATTCCGTGCGCTTGCCTTCGGGGGGCTCTATCGTTGTTGATCGTACCGAGGCGCTTGTCTCCATCGATATTAACTCCGCCCAGGCGACCAAGGGTGTGGACATTGAGGAGACGGCGCTTACCACCAATCTTGAGGCGGTCGCCGAAATCGCGCGGCAGCTGCGGCTGCGCGACATCGGCGGACTCATGGTTATCGATTTCATCGATATGGCAGTACCGCGCAACCAGCGGGAGGTGGAAAAACGCCTTTGGGAGTCCCTAAAGATGGACCGAGCGCGGGTGCAAGTAGGCCGCATTTCCCGCTTTGGTCTGCTGGAAATGTCCCGACAGCGGGTGCGCACATCCCTTGGAGAGCTCAGCTTAGAGACTTGTCCCCGTTGTGGTGGACAGGGTAGCGTGCGCAGCATTGAATCCCTGGCGCTATCCATTCTGCGCGTGGTTGAAGAAGATGCAGTAAAAGAGAACACGGGAAGAATTGTGGTGCGGCTGCCAATCGATGTAGGTACTTATCTTCTCAATGAGAAGCGCGAGTCGATACACGCTATTGAAAAAGGCCAGCAGATACAGATCGTGTTCGTGCCCGATGCCAGCATGGAAACACCTCATTACAGTATTCTGAGGATTCGACAAGCTGACCTTGGAAATGAAGCGAATCGGCCGCCAAGCTATGAGCTGGCCGTCAAGTCCCAACCGCTTCCTCAGTTCGTTACGGTTGACGAACAACTCAAGCATCCAGAGCCAGCCGTGAAAAGCATTGTACCCCCGACCCCAGTACCCGAAAGCAGTCGGAAAAGCGAGGGGGGCTTCATTCGCAAACTTTGGGCCTCTGTATTTGGCGGTCAAGAAGAATCTGAGCAGCGAGAAAAACAACCTGCCAGCGAACCTTCCCCAACCACACAACATACTCAGTCTCGGCGATTTGAGAGTGAACGTCGCCGCGGACCCTCCCGTCGAAGTGGACAAGTAAGCCAGAGGCGTCGTAGCGGAAGAATGAGCCCCGGCAATTCCTCACCGCGTCCTGACAGTATCGACAGCAAGCCCGATCAAGCATCTCCAATGACTGCGACCCCAGATAATGAAGTCGAAGTACAGCAGCCGAATCAAGATTCCGTCGCGCAGGAGAATGTCAAGACACAAAGTGCGATGACGAGACCCACTCCCGGAGGATCTCGATCCCGTCCCCGAAGAGGGCGACGAGGGAGTGGAAATCGAAACCGTTCGCGAGAAACCGGTGAAAATACGCAAGGTTCAGGCGAGTCATCCCAGCGAACTGAGGGTATGGCGGCCCAGCCTGAGCGTCACCCCGAGTCCGAAGACTCAGAACGCAGCGCTCGCGGCCTTGCCGAAAGGAAGGCCGAGCCCCTACGGCATGACAGTGTTTCAAACTCTAGCGGTGAGTTTACTGAGGATCGTCGGACGAACGCGGCATCCATTCGGTCGACGCCATCAGAGCAGGAAGCGCCAACACCAATCCCGCAGTCAACTCCCGTGGGCACGCCGGCAACACAGACATCCGGTAACGAAATCGCCACCAAATCGCGACAATCACCGGTGCAGGATGTACCGGCGAGTGGCACAAGCATAAAACCCCCTATCTCGTCCACCGAGACCGGCCATCAGGACGCCGCCAAAAAAGAAATCACTCCGCCGAGCCCGCCGCAAACACGAAACGGGAACGAACGCGATCGCGAAAGGGCTGAGGAAGGGTAACTTATTAGAGCCGTCCCTGGGAACCACCAAACGAATCGACGATACCATGAGGTTCCACGGTCAAGGCTGCAGCAGCAAGATCACAAAGGCAATGGCGAAGGGGTCCTCGTCGCTTAAGCTGAGATGGCTCGCACCAATACGACGTTCTAAGAGCATCTCTTGGGCGCGACCGTCACACACGATGTAGGGCTTTCCCAGAGAGTCGTTCAGGATCGCAATCTCGCGCCAGCTAAGCCCGCCGCGAAAGCCGGTGCCGAGCGCTTTTACCCACGCCTCTTTCGCGGCAAAGTGCTTGGCAAGAAAATCCGCCCTGCGCGGCGTTTGCCTCCATGCTTGCAACTCTGCATTTGAAAGAATCCGCCGCGCGAATCGCTCACCGAAGCGTGACAACGCCGTTGCGATCCTGGGCACGCGCACAAGATCCACGCCGATACCATAAATCATTGTTTCGGTAGCTCCGTGCTTACCTCTTTTGCGCAGGCGTAGAGTGCAGATCGACCGGTTTGCGAAACAGGGCGCGGCTCGTCAAGGGCTTCTCTCCTAGCTGCTGTTTTAAAGCGAGTCGCAATAGACGCTTCGCTTCCAGCAACTCGGTGGATTCACTGACGTGACCTTGCGCGAGAGCAAGCAGTGTCCGTCCACCTATCTGTACTTCCGATGGACCAAAGGCTGGCTCAAGTACCGGTCCGCAATCGAGCCGATAGTAATAGACCGCATTTGGGTCAATGCGCTGCCCTCTCTGCACGTCCCTATCAAGGGTAAGGCCATAACCCAAAGCGTCTAACAGACGCTTCTCGAAAACTCGAAGTATGGGCTCTTCTCGAGGTTGCTCGGCCAGATCACGAACGGCCGTTAGGTAACTCTCAAATAATTGCGGCTGAGGATCCTCGCGCTGCAGCAATCGAAGCAACAGCTCATTAAGATAGAACCCGCTCAACACCGCCCGTCCCCGCAGCAATGGGAAGGGCATTTCAGCCTCCACACCAGTGACCAGCCCTAGTTCTCGTCGCTTCAGCCAGGACAGCAGTAGCAGGCGGAACGGCTGCAGTAGGCCTCGTTCACGGGACTTGCCCCGGCGTGCGCCCTTGGCAAGCAATCCGACACGTCCAAAGTCGGCACTAAAGGCTTCGAGCAACAGACTGGTCTCACCATAAGGACGAGTATGCAAGATAAACGCACGGTGGGGATGTACTGAGCGCACTTGTATGCTTACCAAGTCTCACCGTAGCCCATCCTGGGCAGGGCCTGTTCATCATCCGACCAGTCTTCTTTCACTTTGACCCACAATCGCAGAAAAACTTGCCGATCGAACAGGCGCTCCAGATCTTTTCTAGCGGCTGATCCAGCATCCTTGAGCACTTGTCCTCGTTCGCCGATGACAATAGCCTTTTGTGACGTCTTTTCGACCCAAACAATGGCATCCACATGCAGCAATTGGCCCTGTTCTATGCTCTGCTCGATCTGGACATTCAGTCGATAAGGCAGCTCTTGTCCAAGGCGGCGAATAAGCTTTTCCCGAATGAACTCGGCAGCTAGGAATTGATCGCTACGGTCTGTGATCTGATCTTCTGGAAAGATCGCATCCTGTTCTGGGAGATACCGAACCACAACCTCTTCAAGACGCTGTGCATTCTCCCCGCGTCGCGCCGCCAAGGGAATGATTTCTCTGGCGATCGAATATTTCGAAATTACATCGAGAAAAGGCAACAGCTTTTTTCTCGGTATGACGCGATCGATTTTATTCACGCCCACCAATACTGTTGTGGGTCGAACCGACAAGCGTTCCAAGATTTGGGCATCCATATCGGTCCAGCGCATCGCCTCCACCAGCCAGATGACTACGTCCACCCCTAACAAGGCGTTGCTTGCCACCCGGTTCATGTAACGATTCAGGGCCCGGTTGTCGTGTTGATGAAGGCCGGGGGTATCGACATAAATGACCTGATAGCTCGAGGTCGTCTTAATGCCCAATAGGCGTTGGCGGGTAGTCTGGGGTTTACGTGAGGTAACGCTAATTTTCTGCCTCAGCAAGCGATTCAGTAGCGTTGATTTGCCAACGTTGGTCCGCCCAACGATCGCCGCGTAGCCGCAGCGAAATCTCGATTTATCCATGTTCAATCAACGCAAGAGCCTTGCGGGCAGCCTCTTGCTCCGCCCGTCGCCGGCTGCTTCCAAACCCTTCCACCGCCTCTACTACGCCACTCACTTGGCAGGCAACCGTAAAGCGTTGCTCATGTGCCGCACCCTCGACATGCACCACGGCATAGGTCGGCAACGGCAGATTTTGGGATTGAACCGCCTCCTGTAAGCGCGTCTTAGGATCTTTGACGCTTTTTTCTCCGGGGGCAGGGAAAAAATGCGGCGCGAACAATTGCAATACCATGGCTCGGCACGCCTCCAAACCACCGTCAAGATAGACTGCACCGATCACGGCTTCGAAGGCATCGGCAAGAATGGAATCCCGTTCTGCACCCCGGGTCTTGATCTCCCCACTGCCCAACTTGAGATACCGTCCCAGAGCCAACTCTCGAGCCAGGGTCGCTAAAGTTTGACGCCGCACAAGGCTGGCGCGCCAACGGGTGAGCTCACCTTCGCGCGCCTCGGGCATGTGCTGGTACAAAGCTTCAGCGATTAAGAAATTCAGTACCGCATCGCCGAGGAACTCGAGACGCTCATTATGCTTTCGGGAAGCACTTCGGTGCGTCAGCGCCCGCTCCAGCAATCGATCATCGCTGAACCGATAGCCTATCCGATCATTTACCGCGGGCGAGGGTTGCATGAAAACTAATTCTGGGTCTGCTTGCGAAAATCAGCCACGAGACGGAGATTTCCGAACAAGGGTGCTTCCGCGCGGTAGGTCACCATGATGGCGACTTTGCCGCGCTTTTTCTCAATTTTAACGTGATTTTTATAGTTTCGACTATCGATGCGCTGCACGTCGTCAATGTCAAACCGACGCAGTAACGCCTCGACAATCTCGCGATTCGACTTCTCTTCCAGCGCTGGATCTTCAACGACGCTCTGCATTGCCGTGTCTATCTTGAAGCTCTCCATGTAGATAGGAAAGAGTCGCAGCGTGAGCAACGCCCCGCCCCCGAGGACAATTAACCATAGGATCAATCCAATCGCAGTGATTCCCTGTTGCCGTTGATGTCGCTTCATGGCTTAATCTCCCTTTGCCTTGGCAACTTGCTGATGGCAGCTATTGAATCGGTTCGCCGATGCGCTTCCAATCGATTCCCGATCCCCAGTCCCAGTTCATCCAGATAAGAAACGCCCTTCCAATCAAATACTTATCTGGAACAATGCCCCAATAACGGCTATCGCGGCTATTGTCTCGGTTGTCACCGAGCACAAAGTACGTGCCCGGCGGGACGACCGTTTCTACTGGCAAAGAAGGATAGCCCGGCTGTATCAAAATCGCGTGCTCCTTCGATGCCAAATGCTCAATGCGTTCGCTAGCGCCGTTCATATTGCTGCCGCGCCCTGCCCCGGTGTAGATACCGATCCGTTCTTGCATGGCGGGCTCACCGTTGATGTACAATACCTTATCGTAGTATCCGATCTGATCACCCGGCAAACCCACAACTCGTTTTATGAAAGGCGTTGAGGGATCCTCAGGGTAGCGAAATACCATAACATCACCACGTTTGGGCTCCCCGATCGAAATGATCTTCTTATCGAGAATGGGCAAACGAATACCGTACGAAAACTTATTAACAAGAATAAAATCACCGATTTCAAGGGTGGGCATCATGGACCCTGAGGGAATACGAAACGGTTCTACCACAAACGATCGCACAATCAGCACGATAAGAAAAACGGGAAAGAACGAGCGTGCATACTCAACGATTTTCGGCACCGATGTTGGCTGCGGTAGCGCCTCGGTTTTCGGCCTATCAGTCCCTGCTCCCGCACCGGAGCGAGCCATCGCTAGGCGTCGACGCGGCGCGAGCACGAGCACATCAAATATCCAGATAGCGCCAGTGACGACCACCAACAGGACCATGATTGTCGGGAAATCAAATCTCATTGATCCTTCCCCACCTTGAGCACGGCATGGAAAGCCTCTTGAGGTATATCTATTTTGCCTAAGCGTTTCATGCGCTTTTTACCTGCCTTTTGTTTTTCGAGTAGCTTGCGTTTGCGCGTGACATCACCTCCATAGCATTTGGCAGTCACGTTCTTGCGCAAGGCCTTGACCGTTTGCCGCGCCACTATCTGGGAGCCGATAGCGGCCTGGATTGCGATATCGAACATCTGTCGGGGAATAATGGCTTGCAGGCTACTCGTGACCTCACGACCGACCAGATGGCTTTTATCGCGATGCACGATAGCCGACAATGCGTCCACGTGTTCACCGTTAATAAGGGTATCGAGCTTGACCAAATCGGCGCGTTGATAGCGGACAAAATGATAATCCAATGAAGCGTAACCGCGGCTTACCGACTTCAGCCGATCAAAAAAATCCCACACCACCTCGCTCAGTGGCAGCTCATAGCGTAGTGCCACCTGTCTGGCGAAATACTGCAGCTGCTTCTGTACTCCGCGTTTCTCCACGCACAGGGTCATCACACTGCCGACATAGCGTTCGGGCATAAGGATATCTGCCAAAACAATCGGTTCGCGCAGCTCAACGAGTTGGTTAGGAGGCGGCAATTGGGCAGGATTGGCGACGTAGCTTACCTTTCCATCGGTGGTTAATGCTTCATAGACTACGCTCGGTGCCGTGGTAATCGGCGTCAGGGCGTACTCTCTTTCTAGACGCTCTTGCACAATTTCCATATGCAGTAAGCCAAGAAAGCCACATCGAAAGCCGAATCCGAGTGCGCTCGATGCTTCGGGCTCATAGTGCAGCGCAGAATCATTGAGGCGCAGTTTCGCAAGCGCCTCGCGCAGCGCCTGAAAGTCTTTCGAATCAGTCGGAAACAGGCCTGCATAAACCTGGGGTTTGCTGGCCTTGAATCCCGGCAATGGCGACGACGCTAAACGGCGCGCATCCGTAATGGTATCTCCAACCGGCGCACCGTCCACATCTTTAATTCCCGCTATGACGTAACCGACCTCACCGGCTGTCAAGCTGGCGAGGTTTTGGGGCTTGGGAACCGAAATGCCTACCCGATCCACGACGTGACTGCGGCCGGTGGACATGACCTGGATACGCTGTCCTACCTTAATTTCTCCATTCACTACCCGAACAAGCGATACCACGCCGACATAATTATCAAACCATGAATCAACAATAAGTGCCTGCAGCGGCGCCGCCGCATTGCCGGTGGGCGGCGGGATCCGTTGAATGAGGATCTCGAGAAGCTCGGCTACGCCTGCCCCTGTCTTCGCACTTACTCGAACGGCGTCGCGGGCTTCCAAGCCGATGAGATCTTCGATCTCGGCCGCCGTTCGGTCCGGCTCTGCATTCGGTAGGTCGATCTTGTTCAGCACTGGGATCACCTCCAGCCCCTGCTCCAAGGCAATGTAGCAATTCGCCAAGCTCTGGGCCTCGACCCCTTGTGCCGCATCGACCACCAACAGCGCGCCTTCGCAAGCCGCGAGAGAGCGCGATACCTCGTAGGAGAAATCGACGTGTCCGGGTGTGTCGATGAGGTTCAGCTGAAAAGTTCCCCCTCCCTGCGAACGGTAGCTTAAGGTCACACTCTGGGCTTTAATGGTAATGCCCCGTTCTCGCTCAAGATCCATAGAATCCAGCACTTGCTCTGCCATCTCTCGCGCTGTTAATGCGCCACAGATTTCAATAAATCGATCCGCGAGGGTGGATTTGCCGTGATCGATGTGGGCAATGATAGAAAAGTTTCGAATATGCTGCATAGAGGAGGGAACAAAAAAAGGGCGTCGATAAACGCCCTCTAAACAGTGCCAATCGGCCGCTCACACTTGTTCTATGGTCACCGCCACGGGGTACGGCGCCATCGTCTGTAACCACTTTACATGCGCTATGTGGTACATAGTGTGATTGTTAACCGGCGTTTAGTCCAGTTCCTTTCAGAAATAGGGTAAGTATCTGCTGTCTACTGTGTCCCGTTGTTTAGTCCAGAGCTAGATACCGCCCGTCTCTGTGACTTACTAATGTTGACGACCGAAGCGCTTTGCTGCTCCACGAGCTGCGTGAATTCGGGCAAATTTCGCGCCGCGGCTGAGGGTGACGCAAGCAGCGCAAGTACCACCACGTCCATCAGCAAGATTGCTTGTGGCATCACCGGTACGCGTGGCATGAATGCTTTCCTCTTCCAACGGGCAAATGGCGAGCCACCGCCCAACGCCGCTATGAGAAGCGCAGTCGTTTTTCCAACAGCTTCTAAGGCGGGCTGCGTTGGATCGACTTGCTGACTTTCTCAACTGTCGTGGGCGGAACTTCGCCGAATGCCGTTATTTGAAAGCCATCAAGAAACCGACCGTAGGCATGCACAGCTCCCATCTTCGATAAGCCTTGCTGCCCCTGCGCTGCTGATTCAAGCGGCTCTATGAGCACCAAAAACGAAGATAACCCGTCAGTGTAGACGAGGCGCCGTACCGATACATGACGTTTCGGCACAGAGTCGCTCGCCTCATCGCTCAGGACAAAGCCCGGTGGTAGCCACGTCACTTGCCAATTATCACTGGCAGAAGGCGTCACCGCTGGCGGCTGTGATGGCTTCTGTGCCGTCCCGTGCCTGTACCACTTGAAACCGCTACCGTTCAAGCCGGGTTGTAGCAATTGGTCAGGGATCTCTTGACGCACCTCGACGCTGGTGTAGACAAACTGCTCGAGTGGCATGCCCTCCTCGCCAATGAGCTCCGACTTCAGTAAGAGGCCTGTTTCATGGTCGACCCATAAACGAAACCCGTATCGGTATTGGTCCAACGGTGCAACAGCCACTATCTCCGTTGGCCGACCGGCCACTCGGTCGCTTCCAGCGATAGAGAAGCTGTAATGCTGGCTGCGTTGCTCGGGTTTCTTGAATAGTGGTGAAGACAGGAATGGGCGCTGCCGACTTTTCCCAATCACCACAGAACGATCACTGGGAAGGATGCACGTCACTTGTGCCCCGTCGCGCAATACCTCCCAAGGGGCTCCGCTGAGAGAAATGAGACGTTCGCGCTGGCTGCCGTCTGGGTCCGCCCGGTGAATGATGCGCATCGACTCGAGCTGAGGGCCGGTGCGGTAGACAAAGGTGCCATCATAATTTAATGAACGGGCCGCGTGCACCATCTTGTCTAACCACTGCTCCGCCTCGGACGACGTAGTGGCGTGACAGGGAACCGTCAGCCCGAGTTCAATCAGAGACAGCAGGACGATGAGATAATAGCGGAAACAGTCGGTGCGCAGCGGCCTATTAGGGGTTATTCGCATCGTGGCGGCTGACGATCCGCGCGTACGGCAACAGGCCGCGCATGCCATTGTCTAAGTACTCGCTGTAATTCACCAAGTAACTGGCCAGCCGCGCCTTGGCAGCTCGTTCATGGTCGTCGTCCGTTGACGCTGCCGTTACCAACCTATTTTGCGCAGGAGCGGTTGCCTGCAATGCTGGCTCAGCATCGCTTTGGGACGAATGCTGAGCCACCCGCTGCACACCTAACACAGCCACGATGGCAATGGATGCAGCTAGCGCCAATCCTAGGGCTGGTCTTATTGCAATTGGGCGTTGCCGACGAAACGGCAGCGGTTCTTGGCGAATCACCTCAGCGACCTGCTTCGCCACATAGCTGAACGAGAGTCCTTCAAATTGCCTTGCCTTCGAGCTTGCATCAACAGGCTCTTTGTCCTGTGCGCCCTGAACAATGTTTCTCTGTGCCAACAACGGGGGGCCAAGTGCCGTCTCACGGACATTGTTACGAAGGACATCGCTAATGAGGTTGTACCGCTCCCAGGCTTTGACGAGCTGTGGTTCGCAGAGCAGCTTGTCAACGATCCGCAGTCGCCGGTCCGCGCTGACTTCGCCGTCCATCAATGCTGAAATCTGCTCTTTCGCTTCTTCACTCATACCACTAACATCATTTAGTCCAGCAATGGTTCAAGCCTTTTGTTTATTGCCTCTCGCGCGCGAAAGATGCGCGAGCGCACGGTGCCAATCGGGCATTCCATGGCTTGCGCTATCTCTTCGTAACTCAGCCCCTCCAACTCCCGCAGCGTAATCGCTGTTTTTAAGTCTTGCGGCAGCTGATCGATAGCCTCGATCACCGTCTTTTCTATTTCTTCTTTCAGCAAAAGACGCTCAGGCGTGCCATAATCCTTAAGCTCTGACTCCCCCGCTAACTGCTCTGCATCGGTGGAGTCAACATCTCCCTCAGGTGGGCGCCGCCCTTGCGAAACAAGGTGGTTTTTGGCGGTGTTAATGGCGATGCGATACAGCCAGGTATAAAAAGCGCTGTCGCCTCGGAATTTGGGTAATGCCCGATACGCCTTGAGAAAAGTGTCTTGCGTAACATCGAGCACCTCCGAAGAGTCACGAAGATAACGCGATACAAGCTTTACGAGCTTGTGCTGATACTTCAGCACAAGCAGGTCGAACGCTTCCTTCTCTCCTCGCTGCACCCGCTCAACGAGCGCTCGATCAACGCCGTCTTCGCCCATTCGGGCTGTCCTCTCTTCCGGCTCCGCGCTCCTTGCTACTGTCGTAGACCAAGGCATCTGGATATAGTTCGCATTGGGGGTTATCCCACATCGGGTCCCCTCAGCCCGTGGACAGCTTTCCGCCTTTGCGCACCGCGCTCGCCCAAGCGTCCGGAGGCTTCCAAGAAACTGAGCTTGCCCGGAAGAAGCTTAAGTAATGCCAAGCGTTAAGCTGACTTAGGAACGACAAAGCGCCCTATTTTAAAAATATAATTATATTCTAATATACAGATTCTACTTCATCCGCCATCATTATGACCTGCAAGCCTAAGATGCTCCATTCTTCAGTCCAATGAAAGCACAACCGACTTTTGACGTTGTTATCATTGGCACCGGCGCTGCCGGTCTGAGCCTCGCTCTGCGACTCCCGCGACAATACCACGTGGCCTTGATCTCCAAGGGACCGCTTACGGAAAGCAATACTCTCTATGCCCAAGGAGGCGTTTCCGTCGTTTTGCACAAGGATGATTCCCTGGCTTCACACATCGAAGACACGCTTAATACGGGTGCAGGGCTTTGTGACCCTGACATCGTTCGCTTTACCGTCGAGCGCGCTGAGAACTGTATCCGGCAATTGATCGCCCAAGGCGTCGACTTCACTCGGGCAGAAGCAGCCCATGGAAGTCTGACTTATCATCTCACACGCGAAGGTGGCCATAGCCATCGGCGAGTAATACATGCCGCCGATTCAACGGGTATCGCCATCGAGAATACGCTGGCGCAGCGTGTACGCGAGCTTGCCAATGTTTCATTATATGAATTCCACTTAGCTCTCGATCTGATCTCTGCCAGCAAGCTCGGGCTTTGCGAAAATCGTTGTGTCGGCGCCTACGTGTTTGACCGCAATACGCAACAGGTCCAGGTTTTTCGCGCGCGTGCCGTGGTGCTGGCTACCGGCGGCGCCGGTAAAGTATACCTTTACACCAGCAATCCCGATGTGGCTACCGGTGATGGCATTGCAATGGCCTGGCGGGCGGGCTGCCGGGTTGCAAACATGGAATTCATTCAGTTTCATCCGACCTGTCTTTATCACCCCCAGGCAGGCTCATTTCTCATCACCGAGGCCATTCGTGGGGAAGGCGGTAAGCTTATCTTGCCGGACGGTTGTCGGTTTATGCAACGCTTTGATGCGCGCGGCGAGCTTGCTTCCAGAGACGTCGTGGCGCGTGCTATCGACTATGAGATGAAACGGCTTGGCGCAGACTGTGTCTACCTCGATATTTCCCACCGTTCGGCGGACTTCATCCAATCCCATTTCCCCGGCGTATACGCCCGCTGCTTGGAGTTTGGCATCGACATCACCCGAGAAGCCATTCCCGTAGTCCCCGCCGCCCATTATTTGTGTGGTGGTGTCATGACTGACCGGTGCGGTCAGACGGATCTGAAAGGACTCTATGCCATTGGTGAAGTGGCCTTTACTGGACTGCATGGCGCGAACCGCATGGCCAGCAATTCTCTGCTGGAGTGTCTGGTGTTTGCTGAGTCCGCCGGTGAGCACCTCCAGGCAACGCTAACAGACGTTCCCATGCCGTCCCTGCTACCAGAATGGGATGAAACTCAGGTCACGGATGCCGATGAGGAAATTGTGGTGTCCCACAACTGGGATGAGCTGCGGCGTTTCATGTGGGACTATGTGGGTATTGTGCGTTCCAAGAAACGTCTTGAACATGCCAAACGCCGCATTGACCTGCTGTTACAAGAAATCCATGAGTTCTATGGCCACTTTCGGGTAACTAACGACCTCATCGAGCTCCGAAATCTGGCGGTTGTAGCCAATCTCATCATTCGCTCCGCACACTCAAGGAAAGAAAGCAGAGGTCTGCACTTTATCCTTGACTATCCACAGCCAGACACCCGCTTGCCACCGAAAAACACCGTGCTGGTGCCTTCAGCGGAACCCGGGTCGCCTTAGACGCCGATTGCAAAGCATTGCGCAAGGCCGCCATCGCAAGCCTGCGCGTTTCTGAAATAGCCTTTTAAGCCCGCGAGATCGGAAAGGATAGCACCGCCTCGAGCTGCACTTCGCCCGCTGAGAGCATCACCAGGCGATCGAGGCCAAGGGCAATTCCACTGCACGCCGGCAGGCCATGCTCAAGAGCGCGCAGCAACCGCACATCCAGGGAAACGGGGGGAAGCCCCAGCCGCCGCCGCACGGCGAGGTCGTCAAGGAAGCGCTGCGTTTGCTCCTTACTGTCGGTGAGCTCACAATATCCATTGGCAAGCTCGACGCCGGCTACAAACAGCTCAAACCGGTCTGCCACCGGCGGGCTCCCCTTGATAATTCGGGCAAGTTGCGCTTGGCTCGCTGGAAATTCGTATACCCATGTCGCTCGCTGGTGCAGGGCCGGCTGAATACGGCGGCTAAGGATAAGGTCCAGACACGCATCCCGCTCTAGGGACGTTACCGTTTGCGGCGCAACCCCGAACACACGGGCTACGTATTCCCGTAAGCTTGGTGTCGATACTGCAAACGCATCGATGTTGGCATACTTGCGAAATGCTTCCCCATAGGTGAGGCGCCGTACAGGCCCAATTCTTAGGATTCGCTGCAAGAGGGCCTCGGTTTCATTCATGAGTGCAGGCGCGGAAAACCCCGGCCGGTACCATTCGAGTAACGTGAACTCCGGGTTGTGCAGCGCTCCTTGCTCGCTCTCTCGAAAGGCTTTGCAGATTTGAAAGATCGGTCCACTGCCGGCAGCCAGTAAACGCTTCATGGCCGACTCAGGAGAAGTCTGCAGGTAGAGGTATTGCCCCGGCACCGAGCGACACTCAGTCTTGAAACTCTGAATATGGGGTGCTGTCGCGGTTGCGGCACTCAATAGCGGGGTTTCCACTTCGAGAACGCCACGATCGGCAAAAAAGCTGCGAATGGCCGCCATGATCCGTGCTTGGCGGCGCAGTGTTGAACGGCTCGCCGTAGGACGCCAATCTTCCCCTGAAGATGTCACGCTCGCGTCGCGGAATCAGATGCGCCCGAAAAAGACAACCTCGAGTCAGATCGGGCGCTGAGCTGCTTGCGACCCACGGGTTAACTGAAGTACGTTTGCGACCCAACGCCGCTGTCCGCGCTACTCTTTGGCACGCGCGACGTACTCCCCGGTGCGGGTATCAACCTTGATGAGCTCCCCTTCATCGACAAACAGGGGAACCTTGACCACCGCACCCGTTTCCAGAGTTGCCGGCTTGGTGGCGCCACTTGCCGTGTCCCCCCGTACGCCGGGTTCAGTTTCGTTAACCATCAAAACGACAAAGTTGGGAGGTGCAACGCTCAATAGCTGGCCGTTCCAAAAAGTAACGGTACACAGATCCTGTTCCTTCAGCCACTTCGCAGCATCGCCCACCACCTTGCTGTCGGCAGTAAACTGTTCGTAGGATCCAGCATCCATAAAATGCCAGCTGTCTCCATCACAATAGAGATACTGCAAATCGGTTTCGTGCACATCGGCGCCTTCCACCGAATCGCCCGACTTAAACGTTCGTTCGATGACACGACCCGTCTTGAGGTTGCGCAACTTGACGCGATTAAATGCTTGTCCTTTTCCCGGCTTGACGAACTCATTTTCTAAGATCGAAAACGGGTCGCCATCGATGAGCACTTTTAAGCCGCTCTTGAACTCGTTGGTGCTGTAGCTGGCCATCGCTTCTCCACACTTCCCAGCATCAGTTAATTTAGGTTACGGGCGCTCCCGATCGGCACCTGAGCGCAGCGGACGAGACGCTGAAGTTAAGCTATTATGCCCTATCTGTCACCTCAACCGCCCTCTGTGAGCCTGCGCCTATGATAGCCGCCCGCCGCCCATCTTGGCAGATCAAACTCGCTAAGGCCTATCGCAATCCCGCCGCATTACTGCGAGATCTCGAGTTACCGGTCGATGCTGGGCTGGTCGAGGACCACGCCCATTCCCGTTTTTCCCTGCGTGTACCGCGTAGTTTCGTGGCCCGGATGCGCAAGGGAGATCCGCATGATCCGCTGCTGCGACAGGTGCTGCCGAGCCGCGCGGAAAGGATCAATAGTATCGACTATGGCGAGGATCCAGTAGGCGATCGCGATGCTCTGCGCCAGCCTGGTCTGTTGGAAAAATACCGTGGCAGAGTACTGCTGCTTACCACAAATGCCTGCGCCATTAATTGCCGCTATTGTTTCCGCAAACACCTGCGCTGCAACACGCGCGCGCCGCAAGACCACCACCTCGGACGGGCCATCGCCTACATCAAGTCGCACCCTACCATCCGCGAGATCATCTTGAGCGGTGGTGACCCCTTGTGCCTGACCGACGCTAAGCTCGCGGGTCTGACAACTCGTCTCGAAGAAATAGCGCACATTAAGCGGTTACGCGTCCACACGCGCCTGCCCGTGGTGCTCCCCGAGCGTGTCAGCGATGGGTTGCTGAGATGGTTTTCTAGGCAACCTTGGCAGATGGTGCTGGTGCTGCATGTTAATCATGCCAACGAGATCGATGCGCAAGTGGTCGCCGCGCTGGCACGGCTGCGGGCTGCCGGAGTCACTCTGCTGAACCAGTCAGTATTGCTAAAAGAAGTCAACGATTCGCTTTCAGCACTGGCCGAGCTGAGCGAAGCACTGTTTGCAGCAGGAGTCCTTCCTTACTACCTGCATCTTCTCGATCGGGTGCAGGGAGCAAGCCATTTCGAGGTGCCTGTGCCCCAGGCCCGATTGCTCATGGATGGGCTGCGCCGTGAGCTACCGGGTTATCTCGTGCCACGGTTGGTGCAAGAAGCAGCCGGTTTACCTTACAAATTACCCATTTGAGCCGGCACACGCTCAATTCGCCGCGTCCGTTCCCGCCGGTTTAGCAACTGTCGTTCTCAAAGCAGCTTCTCAGTCAAGGACATGCGACACCAGACCGTCCGCAAGTTTTGGCTCAAACCACGTGGACTTCGGTGGCATCAGCAGCCCCGCATCGGCTACTGCGAACAACTCGCCAATGGTGGTGGGATAGAGAGAGAACCCCACAGCCATGTCCCCACAATCCACGCGCTGCTGTAATGCGTTGAGTCCCCGAATACCACCCATAAATTCGATGCGCCGGTCGCGTCGGGGATCCCTGATTCCCAATATCGGTTCGAGCAGTTGGCTGGCGAGCAGGGCCACATCCAAACACGCTACGGGATCGTCGCTCAGTTGCGCTTCTTCTTCCATGAAGGACAAGCGGTACCATAGGCCCCCAAGGTACATGCCAAATTGCCTGCGTTGCTGCGGGCGCACAACACCGGATTGCGGCTCTACCTTGAAAGTCTTGCTCACTGCGGCAAGAAACTTTCCCTTAGAAAGCCCGTTGAGATCCGCCACCGTGCGGTTGTAGTCTAGGATGCGTAACTGCCGGTCAGGAAACATGACCGCCAAGAAATACGCGTGACTTCCCTCGCCTCCTCCCCCGGGCGCACGGTCTCCACGCCGGTTAACCACCGTTGAGGCGGCGGCTGACCGATGATGACCGTCGGCAATATAGAGTGCATTGAGGTCCTCGAACTGATTTGATAGCACAGCTATCTGTTGCTGATCCCGAACGACCCAGAGACTGTGCCGGACACCATCGTCGGCGCAAAAATCCAGCTCCGGCGCATCCCGTGCCGCCGATCCGACCAACTCATCGATTGCCGACGACGCTCGGTAAGTGAGTAATGCGGGTCCGGTTTGGGCGTTCAAGGTATCGATGTGGCGGGCTCGATCCGATTCCTTGGCGGGCACGGTAAGCTCATGGCGGCGAACCCGATTCTCGCGGTAAGCTCGCACCGCTACGGTCGCCACGAGCCCCGTCTGACAATGCTCACCATCGATTAGCCGATACACATAGTAGTAAGGCGCCTCATCCCGTTTCAACACCCCAGCATTTTGCATGCGAACAAAATTTTCCGCGCCCCTCGCGTACACCGCTGGGTCGTAGGGATCGATTTGCTCCGGTAAATCGATCTCGGGCCGTGAAACATGCAGAAAGCTCCAAGGCTTGCCGACAACCTGCGCTCGCGCCTCGGTGACGGTGACGACATCATAGGGCGGGGCTGCTACCTCGGCCGCATGCTCCGGAAGAGGGCGAAGTGCGGCAAACGGACGAATGAGCGCGGGTTGTCGTGAGAGTGCGGGCTTTGGGCGGCTATTCACAATCATCCCCCACTGATCGCGACGAAAAACCGTTTCGTGCTCGCACAACCGTCATAGCGGCCTCATGGCGTCTACCTTTTCGTCTCTTCTCTACCCGGCCCTCAACCAGGTTAGCAATCACTCGAGTCCTATCGATCATCTAGCTGTTCCACTGTCCCGAGCTCGAAAGGGCGACACCATACCACCGTTTGCCATGTAACTCACCTGTCACTGAGAACATCGTGAGTAAGGATACGCTCCAACGCTAACGGGACGACATCCGCTGACGCCCCAAATAAGCGAGGGGGTAATACGCAGCGCTATCAGGGGAATGCTACCTCCAGTGCGTCGACTCGCTGCAATCCGCGGGGTAATCTCCTCCCACGCTGACCGCGCAGCTGCTGGTAATTCTCAAGATCGGCATGCTTGAGGGTAAGACGGCGTCTCCCAGCAAGGATGGTGAGGCCCGCATACGGCGGCAATACCACCGCCGCGACCACGTATTCTTCACGGGTTCGCAAACGAGCGAGAGGAATGTCCATCATCTTGAGCCCCTTGCCCCGCGCCAGGCGCGGCAGATCAGCCAGTGGATGAATCAATAAGCGACCGACGTTGGAGGCGACGGCGACCAAGGCCCCCGCAGGTTCGGCTATCTGCGACGGCATGAGCACCTGTGCCGCGGCAGGTAAGGACAGCGTCGCTTTGCCGGCCCGATTCTTGGAGTACAGATCACCGAGCCGAACGATGAATCCATACCCCGCATCTGACGCGAGTAAATAAAGCGTCTCTGGATCTCCAAACATGACGCCTTCAAAGCGCGCTCCGTCGGGCGGATTGATGTGACGAGCCAACGGCTCCCCCTGGCCACGAGCGGTGGGTAAAGTATGTGCCAGCAGGCTGTAGGTTCGCCCCGTTGAATCCAAAAACACCGCCCGCTGATGACTGCGTCCCGTGCTGGCCGCCTTGAATTCGTCGCCAGCCTTGTAGCTCAGGGTACGGGGATCGATTTCGTGCCCTTTCGCCGCCCGCACCCAGCCTCGAGTGGAGAGCACGACGGTAACCGCCTCAGTGGGAACCAGTACACGCTCGTCGATGGCGCGCGCCGGCGCTCGGCGCACGATGGGCGATCGACGGTCATCACCATAATGTTTCGCATCGCGCTTAATCTCCTCACGCACCAAGCGCCGGATACGTTGCTCCGAGGATAGGGTGCGCTCGAGCTGATGTTGCTCTTTGGCAAGCTCAGTCTGCTCAGCGCGAATACGCATTTCCTCAAGTCTTGCCAGATGGCGCAGTTTTAGCTCCAAAATGCCTTCCGCTTGCGCGTCGCTGAGATCGAAGCGTGCCATCAACACCGGCTTGGCCCGATCCTCCTGCCGGATAATCATAATCACTTCATCGAGATTCAGATACGCGATCAACCATCCGTCCAACAAATGCAGCCGCGAGCGCACCTTGTCGAGTCGATAGGTGAGCCGACTACGAACGATGCCGGCACGATGGTCCAGCCATTCACACAAAATGGTGCGCAGATCCTTCACCTGAGGTCGCCCGTCGACGCCAATCATATTCATGTTGACGCGGTAGCTTCGTTCTAAGTCGGTGGTGGCGAAGAGATGGGACATGAGCTGTTCCACATCGACGCGATGGGAGCGGGGTATGAGCACCAAGCGCGTGGGGTTTTGATGATCCGATTCGTCACGCAAATCCTCGACCATGGGAAGCTTCTTCGATGACATCTGCTGAGCGATCTGCTCCAGTATGCGACTCCCTGAGACCTGGTACGGTAGAGCAGTGATGACGACCGTTCCATTCTCGCACTCGTAGCATGCCCGCAAGCGGACGCTGCCCGAGCCCGTCCGGTAGATTTGCTGCAGATCCTCTGCAGGAGTAATGATTTCTGCCTGCGTGGGGAAATCGGGTCCCAAAATGTCCTCCCGCAGTTGCTCCACGGTCGTCCCAGGTTTGTCCAACAATCGAATGCACGCGGCCGCCACCTCTCGCAGATTGTGCGGCGGAATATCAGTGGCCATCCCAACCGCAATACCAGCGGCGCCATTTAACAGCACATGGGGCAGTCGCGCGGGCAACAGTGCCGGCTCTTCCAAAGTACCATCAAAGTTGGAGACCCACTCCGTCGTTCCTTGCCCGAGCTCGGCAAGTAACACGTTCGCGAAAGGCAGCAGCTTCGCCTCGGTATAGCGCATCGCAGCGAAGGATTTCGGATCGTCTTGCGAGCCCCAGTTACCCTGGCCGTCGATGAGCGGATAACGAAACGCGAACGGCTGGGCCATCAGAACCATCGCTTCATAGCAGGCGCTCTCGCCGTGGGGATGAAACTTGCCGAGCACGTCACCCACGGTACGAGCGGATTTCTTGTACTTTGCGCCGGCACGCAAACCAAGCTCCGACATGGCGTAGATGATCCGCCGTTGCACCGGCTTTAGCCCGTCCCCGATATGCGGCAAGGCGCGATCCAAAA
This sequence comes from Gammaproteobacteria bacterium, assembly GCA_049282355.1. Classification (GTDB taxonomy): domain Bacteria; phylum Pseudomonadota; class Gammaproteobacteria; order HK1; family HK1; genus JAGTVB01. The sequence continues at coordinate 110,879 of JBAPTW010000033.1, forward strand.
TGACGTACATGGAGTAATCCAGGTACGCCTTTTCGGAAAAAACCCTCAGCGGTTGACGCTCAATTCCCTCGTACCCGAAATCGTTACCCTTGGCCATGTTACCTGTTGCTATGACTTAAACCGCAAATCAAATGTCAGCGAGATTACCATTGGCTTCAAGCCAAAGTCGACGATCGGCAGCTCGTTTCTTTGCCAGCAGCATATCCATCAGCTCATTCGTGTCCTCATCTTCGTCGATGGTCAATTGCACCAAGCGCCGGGTCTCAGGGGCCATGCTCGTCTCGCGCAGCTGCAAAGGATTCATTTCGCCGAGCCCTTTGAAACGCTGAACCTGTATCTTCCCTTTGCGCTTTTCGGCGGCGATGCGATCGAGGATGCCTTGCCGCTCCGCATCATCAAGGGCATAAAAGACATCATTGCCGACGTCAATCCGATACAGGGGCGGCATCGCGACATAGACATGTCCCTCGGCAACCAAGGTCCGGAAATGGCGCAGGAACAAGGCGCAAAGCAAAGTGGCGATATGCGCGCCGTCGGAATCCGCATCGGCGAGAATACAAACCTTGCCATAGCGCAGACCGCCGAGACTCAGTGCTCCCGGATCGACCCCGATGGCAACGGCCACGTCGTGGACTTCCTGGGAGGCCAAAATCTCGGCAGAATCGATTTCCCAAGTGTTAAGGATCTTGCCGCGCAGCGGCATCACCGCTTGCAGCTCGCGGTCGCGAGCTTGCTTTGCCGAGCCGCCAGCAGAGTCACCTTCGACGAGAAAAATCTCCGTTCGCGAAACATCTTGAGACACGCAATCGGCAAGCTTGCCCGGGAGCGCCGGCCCCGCAGTGACCCGCTTGCGCACCACGCGCTTCGCCGCTTGGACTCGCCGCTGGGCGATGCTGATGATCAGCTCAGCAATTCGATCGCCCGCTTCCGGATGCTGGCTGAGCCATAAACTGAAGGCGTCTTTGACTACGCCCGAAACAAAAGCGACGCATTCCCGGGAAGCGAGCCGTTCCTTGGTTTGCCCAGTAAATTGCGGCTCCTGCAGCTTGACAGACAGAACGTACGCAACTCGACTCCAAAGGTCTTCCGGAGCGAGCTTCACACCTCGAGGCAGCAGATCGCGAAACTCACAGTACTCCCGAATAGCCTCCAGCAGGCCGGCCCGAAACCCATTGACGTGAGTCCCGCCCTGGGCCGTCGGTACCAGGTTGACGTAACTCTCGGCGAACCCGTTGGCTTCATCCATTAACCAAACCACGGCCCAATCGACGGCCTCCGTCGTGCCCTCGAGACTTGCTGCAAAAGGCGTGTTTGGCAGCACGGGCATGCCGTCAATGGCCTCCATAAGATAAGCAGTGAGCCCGTCTTGATAACACCATTCCTGGCGTTCACCGCTGGCCTCCACCTCAAACGTTACTTTAAGGCCCGGGCAGAGAACCGCCTTTGCGCGCAGGACGTGGGTCAGTCGAGGCACCGAGAATTTGGCGGAATCGAAGAACTGCGCGTTAGGCCAGAAACGGACGGTAGTGCCGGTACGGCGCTTTGGCACTGAGCCGACAACGGTTAGCGCCGACACTCTCTCACCGTTGGCAAAGCGCATGTGGTATTGCTTACCCTCACGATACACCCACACTTCGAGGCGCTGGGAAAGCGCATTGACCACCGATACCCCCACTCCGTGCAGTCCCCCGGAAAAACGATACGTCTTGGTGGAAAATTTACCGCCGGCATGCAGCCGAGTCAGGATCACCTCGACGCCCGGAATTTGCTCATCCGGATGGGCGTCGACTGGCATGCCACGTCCATCATCCTCCACCGTGAGCGACTCATCCGCATGCAAGGTGACGGCGATGTGACGGCCGAAACCGGCGATCACCTCATCCACGCTGTTATCGATGACTTCCTGAGCTAAATGATTGGGGCGCGTGGTGTCAGTGTACATACCGGGGCGTTTGCGCACCGGCTCAAGACCCGTGAGCACCTCTATCGCCGAGGCATCATAGGGAACGCTCACGGTAGCTCCCGGCGCATCAGTCGGTGATCCTCCATCTCCACCATCGAGTGGTTCTCCTGAGTTAGCCATTAGCCGGTTTCTAAGGAAGCGTTGCTTGTTGCAGCGCCTTTTCCATGCATAACTGATAGCGAGGCGCCGTGCGTGCCTAACGCAGGAGGAAAACAGGCGAATCGCGGGCGTAAAGAGGGAAAGGCAACTGGAGAAGCCAGAAGGCTAAGCAACGAGCCCAAATCGGATTGTAAGTCTACCTTTTCTGGTCAGCGCATGCGATGACGAGGCAAATGGCATGCACAACAGGAAGCCCGAGGTAACATTAGCTCCACTCATCCAAATCAGCCACCAGGGCTGCCCTCGTTTCCTCTGGCGCAGGCGCTAGCTCATAGCAGTAATGCTCGTGGTCGATGCCAAAACTCAGACTGGCGCCTCCTTTAAGGGCGCTGACCATGTCCGGTTTCAAATCAAAGCGCAAGAAATGAACTGCCGAGGTTTTTTCGTCGTTTTCTCTTTCGAGATCTTCGTCCGCAATGGGCCAAACACGCGCACAGCCTTCAACCTGCAGCCAGACGTTGTCCTCAATACCTCTCAACCTAGCGAGCGCCGGCTGTCGATCCTCGGGGTCAGCATACTCGAGCATAAACGTCGCTTTTAGGTCATGTCCGTCGGGAATCAGCGGATTATAGGTATCGAGCTCCTCCTGAATAGCCGCCCCCTCGAAGATTCGCTCTACTCGCAGCATCTCTTGGATCTGGTACTGAATGGTCAATCTATCCTCGAAGTACAGCGTAGCGTGGGGGCCTAACGGCAGCTTACGGTTTTTCTTGTGAGCGAGAACCTTCGCCCGAAACTGCGGCCTTGCTTCAGCATAGGCTTCCAAGCTGTAAAGATCGTTGCGCGTCAGCTTCTGCATGGCACCCCTCTTTTATGGAAGCTTCGTTGATCGTTTCCCGGCCACTAAATCCCGTACGCCCGTCGCAGCAGCGTTAACGGATGAGTGGGCTGAGAGTTTGCGTCGAGACCGGCCCCAATGTGATGCCCCGCCATCGGACAATCGCTGCTATAGTGATCCGCCGCTATCCGCTTGACCTGATTGACAACGGGCCGGCCGATCTTCATGGCGGCGTCATGAAATTCCCGCTTGACGGCGTAGGTCCCATTATGGCCCGAGCACCGTTCAATGGAGATGATGTCTGTACCGGGTATGAGCTGCAGCAGCTCCTTGGTCTTCAGGCCGAGGTTCTGCACGCGCAGGTGACACGGAACGTGATAGGCAACCTTCCCCAGCCGCCCCGTAAAGTCGGTTCGCAGCTTGCCGGCTTTGTGACGCAGCATGAGATATTCGAATGGATCAAACATAGCCGCCCGCACTTTCGCAATATCGGCATCTTCGGGCAACAGCAGCGGCAGCTCCTGCTTGAACATCAACACGCACGATGGCACCGGAGCCACCAGATCGAACCCCTGGTCAACTAACTCCGCCAGTGCTGATGCGTTTACCGCGGCCAGTGCTGCAACGGCGTCGAGATCGCCGAGCTCGAGCTTGGGCATGCCGCAACAGCGCTCCCGTTTTCCCAGAACGACGGGAATGCCGTTGTGCTCGAAGACGGCAACCAAATCCTCCGCCAGACCGGGCTCATTAAAATTACCATAGCAACTCGTAAACAACGCCACTCGCCCGCGCGTCTCTTCGGTGGGCTGCGCCTCGTCGGCACGTAGCGGCGCTTGACGCCGAACGATCCGCTTGCGCCCGACTTCACTTTCATAGCGAGGCAACCAGGCATCGCGGTGCACACCGAATGTACGATGGAGAATGCCGCGAGCCGTAGGATTGCGGTTGACGGCATTGACGCTCGGCGCAACGACAGGGCGGCTCGCTAGCGTCCCGAGCGCATCCGTGGAGCTCAATACCTTGTCGCGCCACTTAACGTGCTCCACTCGCCGCTTTACCGCTTTGGCGCGCAGCATCAAGTGAGGGAAATCGACGTTCCAGGGATGTGGCGGAACATAGGGGCACTTGGTCATGAAGCACATATCGCACAAGTAGCACTGATCGACTACCTTCCAGTAGTCGGCCTTTGCAACCTCTTCCAGCTCCATCGCCTCGGTGGCGTCAATGAGATCGAACAGCGTCGGGAAGGCATTGCAGAGGCTGAAGCATCGGCGACATCCATGACAGATTTCATAAACACGCGCAAGCTCGCCCTCCAGCGCCCGTTCATCAAAAAACTCGGGGGTGCGCCAAGCGAGCGGGTGTCGTGTAGGCGCTTCGAGACTGCCCTCGCGCTTTTCACTGCTCATGGATTTTCCGTATCGGCAGGTAGACAGAGGGGCTGGCAATTCACCAGCCCCGGCGACGTCATCTCTCGAGCTACTCCCCTAGGGAATCCAATGCCTTCTGGAAACGATTGGCGTGTGAGCGCTCCGCCTTGGCCAACGTTTCGAACCAGTCTGCAATTTCGTCGAAGCCTTCTTCTCGCGCCGCTTTGGCCATTCCGGGATACATATCCGTGTATTCGTGAGTTTCTCCGGCAATAGCCGCTTTGAGATTCTCTGAGGTACCTCCCATTGGCAATCCGCTCGCCGGATCACCTACCTCTTCTAAATACTCCAGATGACCGTGGGCATGACCCGTCTCACCCTCCGCGGTGGAACGAAATACCGCAGAAACATCGTTGTAACCTTCGACATCAGCCTTCGCGGCAAAATAAAGATAACGGCGATTAGCCATCGATTCTCCCTGAAATGCCGCTTTCAGATTCTGCTCAGTTTTGCTGCCTTTGAGCTCCATTTTTCCGGTACCTCCAGTACTTAAGTATTTAACCCCCATGACCGACACCTGCCCTCGCAGACACCAGCACACCACCGGTGCCCGTAAAGTGTTTTAGACAAAGTCTAAATAAGCTAGAAACGTATACGAACAGTTTGCCTTTGTCAACAAATCCGGGATTCTGATTGACCGCCTAGTCCTGCTAAGGTAACGTAGCAATGCGTCCTGGAGATACGTGGTGGCTCGACAACGCAAGACCCCGAGCTTTGAGCAAGCGCTGGAGGAGTTCGAACGACTCGTGGAGCGCATGGAAACGGGCGATTTAAGTCTGGAGGACTCACTCAAAGCCTTTGAGAGAGGAATCGAGCTCAGTCGCGCCTGTCAGGAAGTTCTTAATGAGGCGGATCAGCGCATCCAAATTCTGACGGAGAAAAACGGCAAACTCGCCGACGAACCTTTCCGCAAGGATGACGAATAACAACAGGGATCCCCTGTCCGGACTATTGACAAGTTATCGGGCCCGAGTCAATCAGGCGCTGGAGCAATACTTGCCGCCATCGCATATTCAGCCAGTGACGCTCCACGAAGCCATGCGGTATGCGGTATTAAGCGGCGGCAAGCGCATTCGTGCAAGCTTGGTTTATGCCACGGGCAGCGCTGTTGGAGCCGAGGTGCGGGTACTCGATGCGCCAGCCTGTGCGGTGGAACTGATTCATGCTTATTCGCTGATACACGATGATCTGCCGGCGATGGACGATGACGACCTGCGCCGCGGGGAGCCGACATGTCATCGCGCGTTCGATGAAGCCACCGCGATTTTGGCGGGAGATGCTTTGCAATCCCTCGCTTTCTATGTGCTTTCCCACACACCGCCCACAGATTATCCCCCGCAGCGCATGGAAATGATCAATCACCTGGCGTTTGCCAGCGGCTCACGGGGGATGGCTGGCGGACAAGCATTGGATCTGGCCGCAGAAGGCAAGGATCTTAACCTGGCCGAGCTGGAAAACATGCACATCCATAAGACCGGAGCCCTGATCCGGGCCAGCGTCAAGCTCGGAATGCTTGCTCGCCCAGAGGTGGATCGCAGCTTACCCGACCCCCTTGATCACTACGCGAAATGTATCGGCCTTGCGTTCCAGATCTGCGATGACATTCTCGACGTTGAGGGCGATACCGAAGTTCTTGGTAAGCCGCGGGGATCGGATGCGGCCCATAACAAGTCGACGTATCCCTCTCTTGTTGGCCTGGCCGCGGCCAAGCAGATGGCGAAGGAGCTGGAGCAGCAGGCGATCGAAAGCCTGCAGGGCTTTGGCGAAGCTGCCGATCCGCTACGCTGGATTGCACGCTATGTTGTCGCCCGCTCGAGCTAAGAGAGTGTTTTAAAACCTGCTGTGCTTGCCACAGCGGCGTTGCGCGCCGGCCCGGTTGCCACGAGGATGTCCTTGATCCTGCTTCAACAGCAACTGCTTTCCCGGTGCGACTTGATTTCGCCACTCTGTTAAGTCAATCATTTAATAGGCCGTTGGATGGGTCCGTAAACTCCTCGCGTAACCGCCGAGGAGCGGATAACTTATCCACAGTAAGACCACTAACAAGCTATCTAGCATTGCGGCGCAAACCCGAGTAAAATAGTCAGGATTTTATGACTGGCCGATATAATTTGAAGGTCATTACGGAATTTGCCGCCGCGCATCGGTTACGCGACTATGAAGGCGCCTGCAGTCAAATGCATGGTCACAACTGGAAAGTGGAGATTGAGGCCGATGCCAGCTCTTTAAACGAGCTTGGTATGGCTGTTGATTTTAAGGTACTGAAAGAGGCAGCCCGTGCAGTATTGAACAACTTAGACCATCGTGTATTAAATGAAGTCACCCCTTTTGATCACAAGAATCCGACCGCTGAGAACCTTGCCGCTTATCTTTATCAGGCGCTGTGTCGACAAGTAGGTGATCCACGAATTCGAGTTGCGGCGGTCACCGTGTGGGAAAATGACCGAGCTTGTGTGCGCTATATTGAGGAGAATTAATTATGAGCCGACCGGCTAGCCTGATAGAGGACGTTTCCAATCAAGAGATGGTGGATGTCCAGGGCAGCCCAGACAGTCGTCGCATCGCAATCGACAAAGTGGGAATAAAAGGAATTCGCCATCCGGTCAGGGTGCGGGACCGCTCTGGGCGGGAGCAGCACACCGTGGCTACTTTCAGTATGTACGTCAGCTTACCCCATAGCTTTAAAGGCACGCACATGTCTCGGTTCGTGGAGATCATCAATCAGCACGAGTACGAGATTACTGTCGAATCGTTCAAGCGTATGCTGCATGAGATGACCGAGCTTCTGGAAGCACATTCAGGTCATATCGAGATGACTTTTCCCTACTTTATCACTAAGTCCGCACCCATAAGCGGCGTGGTGAGCTTAATGGACTATGAAGTGTCCCTCATCGGCAAGGTCCACAACAACACGCCCTCAATGCATGTAAAAGTCATCGTTCCCGTAACCAGCCTGTGCCCCTGCTCGAAAGAAATATCAGATTATGGGGCGCACAATCAACGCTCACACGTGACGGTAACGGCTCGAACACATGGATTTGTCTGGATTGAAGAGCTCATCGATCTCGTGGAGCGACAAGCATCCTGCCAACTCTACGGACTTCTAAAGCGCCCTGACGAGAAATATGTTACAGAGCGTGCCTACGACAATCCAAAGTTTGTGGAAGACATGGTGCGCGATGTCGCGCGGCAGCTCAACGAAGACGACCGCATTTTAGGATACACCGTCGAGTCGGAGAATTTTGAATCAATCCACAACCATTCTGCCTATGCCCTCATCGAAATGGACAAGGAGACCAGCCGGGGTAATACCAAAGCGCCTTTTAACTGCTGAAAAGAGTTAAAACCCCCGTATAGCCGTAGAGCCGATCGTGGGAGATTTCGCCGTTGGCGTAAAATCCCACTAAAGGGAATTCGCCCAACTCCTGCTCGATTAGCTTAAGTTCTTGGGAGTTAGCACCAAACAAACTAGCGCCGCGCCCCAAGCAGGAATAGTAGATTCCACCCTGTGGCGGTGCGCGCAAATTCCGCTTTAAATCTCGCAGCATTCGCACCATATCGGCTCGTGCACTTTGCGCATCGCGCCGGCAAAACATCACTGAACGCCCAGGTTCCACGTACTCGCCTACAGCAAGCAATTTATTGGCAGGATCCACGCCGATGAGATTTCGCACGAGGTAGGCACCAGTATCCGAACCCGGCACCGGGAATCCAGCAAAGATATAACCTGCCGCACGATTCAGGTCCCGCGCGAGTACTTCACCGATATCTTCTCTCAAAACATCGAGAGCCGGGCGTCCATTTAGCTCCACGATAACATTCTGCTCAGCCACAGTAATTTCGTGACGTGGTCCGATGGGAGTGCAACCCTGAGTCAGTCGCGTGCTCACGCCGACATCGGGCCGGAACAGCACTCCTGAAATGCCCCCCTCGGTGATAGCATCGGCAATTTGAAAGTAGGCTGAGCGTGAACTGGTCAGCCCGCCAACGAGAAAGCCATCCTGTATCCGTCGTGCCAGCTCGCTCACGAGCGTAGGCACGCGACTGTTATTGGGATCGCCGTGCACAACGCCAAAGTAGGGATGCGAGGCTTCACACCATTCCCGATAACAACTTTCGAACTCTTGAAAGTCGCCGACGATCGAGGGAAACACTCGAAAAGCCGATTCTGGGGGATCCAGCAGCAGAACGGCCATAGCGGGGACGTCGTGATATTCGGTGCTTGAGGCGCAGATCCCAACACCAATCGTGCCTACCCAATGCGGAACTGCCGCTTGTGTGCGAAAAAATTCAAGGATGTCCTTCGCATGCGGTGCAAAAGCATCTGTAAAATATAAGAATCCAAGGCTGGCGTTAGCGGGTATCGGTTCGAGTTGCCTCAAACAAGCGCTTGCCGCCGTCAACCAGTCCGCTGCACTTGCATGCGCTACCCGAGCTTTGTTAACTGCCTCACTCATAATCCTCACAATACTGATGTGCTGTTGTGTTGCCCGCCCTACCGCTCCTCGGCCTTCACTTGCTCCCAGAGATGATTCATCTGCGTTAAACCGAGATCGTCTAAGGCCTTTCCCGATTTCACCGCCAACACCTCCATTCGTCGAAAACGTTCCTCAAACCTGCGATTAGCGCCCCGTAGGGCTGTTTCGGCATTCACGCGCAGATGCCGTGCTAAATTAACACAACTGAAAATAAGGTCACCGAGTTCATGGGTTCTGGCTTCTTGATTGCCACCAGAGCGAATGACCTGCTCCACCTCGTCAATCTCTTCCCTCACCTTCTCCAGTACCTCAAGTACTTCGACCCAATCAAAGGCAACTGTCGCCGCTTTGCGTTGCAGCTTGACGGCGCGAAGCAGCGCTGGTAAGCCGACAGTGACATGATCCATCAGGCTTGGCGTGATCTCACCTTGCGGAGTAGCGCGTTCGCTTGCCTTGTGTGCCTCCCAGGCTAAGGACTGATCCTCCAATGATTCGATCGCCGTTCCCCCGAAGACATGGGGGTGCCGGCGCACAAGCTTATCGATAATGCTGCGCACCACGTCTTCGAAGGTGAAGAGACCTTGTTCCTTGGCAAGTTGGGCATGAAAGACCACCTGAAACAACAGATCGCCAAGCTCATCGACAAGGTTCTGCATGTCACGCCGTTCGATGGCATCCGCAACCTCATAGGCCTCCTCTATCGTGTGCGGCGCGATCGTCTCAAACGACTGATACCGATCCCAAGGGCAACCCTCTGTCGGATCACGCAGCTTCACCATCACGGCGAGCAACTGCTCTAGATTATTCGTGGTTTCTCGCATCGGGTAGGGCATCCGAGTACTTGGGCGCACCGACTTGGGAACGCCCCCGACTGCGGGCAATCAGAGCGCTCGCCATGGTTTCTTCATAACCTCTCAGACCTTCGATTACTTACATGAGCCGTTTTGGCTCCTCGTCTGTCAGATCGAGAAGCTTCCGGGCCATCAGGAGCCCGTCCTCGGCGAAAGCCTCAATATCTCGCCAGCGATCGCTGGATCCAAAGATCCGCGCATCGTGTGGCGCAATGACTCTAATGCGGTGAGATCCTTCCCTCTGCTCTTCGGCTTGGTTGCGTTCACAGGTAATGTAGAGCAACGGCTCAGCTTTGCCTTCTGGAATAAAGGCCAAAATGAACTGGTACAAAATATCGTCAGTGCTCTCGATGTCACCCAAAAGCACCACCTTGAACTCACCCAGCTGATAACGCCGAATCGGTATCGCACTGCTAAGCTTGAGGTCGCTCATAGACGGGTCCCTGGTCAAGAAAAGGAGATTCTAAAACACCTTGAATGATGATTACAGCCGGCGCAGGTCGGAAACCGTATTTTAAGGCAATACGAGCACCAGAAAGAGCATTTCTTGTAACCCGAGGGTCCTCTTGTAAGGAGTCAAGTAGCCGTGGTGGGTATTCGATCAACTGATGATTTCGTGGTCGGTAGACAACGGCATTGCGGAAGCGCCCCTTATTCGTGGCTTACCTGGCTCGCCACCACCCGTAAAGTATGTTAGATTTTTATTATTTTCTTATGCTTTAACAAGCTCCGACCAGTAAAGAGCGCCCGGAGGAACACCATGGCAACGATCGAATTGACCCAGCACAACTTCCAGGAGACTATCGAGAAAAACGACATGGTGATCATCGATTTCTGGGCGGCTTGGTGTGGTCCTTGCCGCTCATTTGCGCCAGTGTTCGAAGAGGCATCGAATAAGTACGACGACATCGTATTTGGCAAAGTCAACACGGAAGCGGAGCGAACCCTTGCGAGCTCATTCCAAGTACGTTCCATCCCCACGCTGGCCATCATCCGTGAGCAAGTGGTTCTCTTTGCGCAACCCGGCGCTCTCCCAGCCTCCGCCTTGGACGAGTTAATCGATCAGGCAAGGGCGGTAAACATGGCGGATGTCCATCAACAGGTGGCGGCTCAACAGGATCAACAGATCAAGACCTAAGGCAGGAGAGCCACAGGTCCCAGCCTCGAGGGCACTCATTTGTCGTAGCACGAGACGTCCGTGCCCCGCACGAGGAGATCGTAAAGCCAACGGCGGGCTTGACGATAGATGCCGCGGGCTTGGCTCTCCCGTGGACCGGCTACGTTGAGCACACGAATTTGGTGGTCGCGAATCCACGTCAGAGCGTTGAGCTGGGGTGGCGACGTCTTGAGGTCGACGATGAAAAAAGGCCTGGGCGCATGCTTGGCGGTTCGCACCGTGAACGCCGTGCCACCCATTAGCCGCCCTCTATGCAAAATCAGCGTGCCATCTGCAGCAAGCACGTTCGCCGCCGTGCGTTGACGATAATCGCTGGATTGCGTTTCCTGAAGCGGGTAGCGCTCCGCGATGGTGCCATTTTCCGCTTTGCGTCCGCGCGGGCACCATCCGCCGCACGGTATGCCGAGCAAAAGCGCGACATCGAGCGCCGCGCGATCAACCCCGGTTTGCCCCCCGGAAACAATGCATGCGATGAATCCTGATGCCATGCGAGGCCTACTGAAGCCCATTCCAGAGAATGGTTGCGCCTGCTCTTCGTTGGCCTGCCGCTACCGTTGTAACAGCGTTTGGGAGGGGCGGCTCAGAGGCCGCTCAGCGGGTGCCGAAATGCAATGGAGAAAGATATGGCCTTGTCGCTGGCAAAATCCTAACCATTTGTGAAGAAAACGGTTTAGCTCCCATTTGCGATCTAACTCCGGCATAGAATGCCGGGGCCAACGACGTGCCACATGAATCCGGCGTCTTCGAATTTGGCTCAAGACCTCGACAGCCCGTGCATCATGGTAAACCCGGATGCAGGCGTTCGGCTCTGCGAAAATGTCGGCGCCCTCCTGAAATTGATAGGTAAGCACGAGCGATGTGGTGTACTTGGATCGCTCTAGCACCGTTAAGTAGAGATCAAGGGCATCGGCTACCCGCGACACCGTCGTCCCCTCCATGGCGTGCAGCTCAGGTACCAGGCGCATCAATCGAATATAGTTACTCTCGTAGAGAGCGATGAGATCGGCAAGGCTGCGGGCCGGCTGCTGCAGCAGTTGAACGTAAGGACGTTGGTACATGGCGCCATGTTAACATAGCCTAAGACATCGGCCAGCTTTAGGTTAACCTCGCAATCTAGGTACCACCTCAGCGCTGGGTGAAGCGGCCTTTGAGAAGGCCTTCGCCTATTTACCGTTGACCGTCGCGGCCAAGGAAGTAGAATGCTGCAAACATCACCTCTTGCAGGAGCAGTGAACTATGGCTCGAACGCCCTCCAGAATGGTTGAGCTCGGAATGCCAGCGCCCGACTTCAGCCTTCCCGATCCCGCCGGAAAGCTGGTTTCATTGCACGACTTCGATGACTCGCCAGCGCTGCTGGTGGCATTTTTGTGTAACCATTGCCCCTACGTGCAACACATACGTCATGGGTTTGCAGCCTTTGCCCGAGAGTATCAACCTAAGGGCCTACAAGTGGTCGGCATCAATGCCAATGATGTCGCAAATTATCCTGATGACAGCCCTGACAAAATGGCAGAGGAAGTCCGCAACATCGGGTATACGTTTCCCTATCTCTATGACGAAACCCAAGAAGTGGCGAAGCGCTATCAAGCAGCGTGCACTCCAGATTTCTTTTTGTTCGACAAGGAGCGCCAGCTCGTGTACCGCGGCCAATTCGACGACAGTCGGCCGAGAAGTGACACGCCAGTAACCGGAAGGGATCTTCGGGCTGCCGTGGATGCTGTGTTAGCGGGGCAAGCTGTGCCTGAAAACCAGAAGGCGAGCCTTGGGTGCAACATAAAGTGGAAGCCCGGAAACGAGCCTGATTATTTCTGAGAAGCTGTTTTAAAAATGTCGCGAGCGACGACAGAGCAAGGCACACGGCGGCGAGCAACCGGAGTGTACATGGGAGTACATGAGAGGAGTGCGAGCTGGCGCGCAACGCAGCTCAGGCCAGCGCAGTAGTTTTTAAAACAGCTTCTGAGGGTAACGGTAAGCCAGTTTTTGAAATCACCTCAACAGCCGATGCAGTCGCTGCCAATCAAAAACAGGCCCAGGATCTGTTTTTCTTCCAGGAGCGATATCACTGTGACCGACAATCCGTGCCGGTGTGATGTCCCTATAGGCACTCATCAGAAGTCGCGAAATATGCGCGAGTTGCACATATTGGACGGGCTCGTAGGGCGTTTCCTCTGCTCCCTCAAGCTCAATACCAATAGAGAAATCATTGCACCGACTGCGCCCTGAAAAGTTTGAGTCGCCCGCGTGCCAAGCTCGGCGGTGAAAGGGCACGTACTGAATTACTTCACCCAGACGGCGTATGAGCACGTGCGCAGAAACCGGTCGCGCGCACACAGATTCAAAGTAGGGATGTCCCCTGGGATCCAGGCAGTTAGTAAATAAAGCATCGATATAGGGCCCACCAAACTGCCCAGGGGGAAGGCTAATAGCGTGGATTACAAGTAAGTCGATGGCGGTCTCAGCCGGCCGATCGTCACAATTTGGCGAGAGACATCTTCGAACATCCTCTAACCAATGGGCAGCGGTGTCGAGTCTCATACAGCCGTGTTGGGACGGGCAAGGATTAGCGAAAAATAGCCGTTGTCTGCTTCGAAATGTTGCTCAATCCGAAGATCGCTCATACGCAGTAAACGTTCAATTGCTCTGTAGGTAAACTTACGACTGATTTCTGTCTGAATCGCATCGCCTTCATCCATTTGAAAGCTTCGGTCAAAGGCAGCGATGGTGACCCGTTGCCGTGCTTTGGCGATGAGGTACATTTCGATCCGTTGAGCGGTCGGATTATAGCAGGCGTGATGATGGTAGGCGTCAAGCCTGAAATCGGCAGCGAGCGCTCTATTCAATACTCGCAGCAAATTTCGATTAAACTTAGCGGTGAGCCCGGCGCCATCATTATAGGCCGCGTGCAAGACAGCCGCGTCTTTTACTCTGTCAATACCCAAAAGTAACCGATCACCCGGTCTCATCTCCGATCGGAGCTCGCGCAAAAATGCTAAAGCGTCAGTTTCTGTTAGATTGCCAATAGTGCTACCGAGAAACACGAAAAGACGGCCGCCATGCATGGCAGGAAGACGAGGAAGGTCCGAGTGATAGTCGCCTACGAGCGCAGTGATGTGTAGCCAGCGATAATCTCTTATTAGCGCTTCGCTGGATTCCAATAACACCTCACGGCACACGTCCAGCGGAGCGTAAACGATCGGGGCTTCCTGGGAAGCGCAGGCAGAGAGCAGGTGCCGCGTTTTGCGAGCGGTACCGCTCCCAAGCTCCACAATATAGGTTGGACGGGTGTTACGAATAACCGCTTCGGCGGATTTCGCTAAAAGGGCATCCTCGGTTCGGGTGAGGTAATACTCCGGGGTATGGCAAATTTGATCGAAAATTATCGAGCCACGAGCGTCATAAAAGTATTTTGGAGGTAAAGACCGAGGTTCTGACAGCAATCCCGCAAAGGCGTCTTCCATCAGACTATCGTTGGCTTTAGAAGCTGCCACAGTGCGGCAGGAAAGCCGTTCCGATATCTGCTCTAAGTTCTCACAGGATAAAGGCATACTGGCACCTACCGCTCCAGTCCTTCGGAAGCTTCCTCCTTAGAAGCGGTTTAAAAACTACAGCGCCTGTCGTGAGCGGCATTGCGCGAGGCGTACCAGCGCTACCGGCGATATTCTCGCTCCCGCGCAGCCATACCGACGATGACTAGATCGGTAAAGCTGACGACGCCCACCACCTCGCCGACATCGACCACTGGCGCCCGGGAAAAGGCAAAACGGTCAAATAATTGTGCACAGTACCGGATATCCATCTCCGGGTCCACCGTAATCACCGGTTTCTGCATCACCTCATAGACGTTGACACGCTCCGGAGCGCGATTCCTGCCGAGGACCTTTCGGGCAATATCCGAAATGAGCAAAATGCCATATTCATCGTCTCGATGCCGCTTTTTCACGATCAAGCACTTTGTTTCCACGTGCTGCATGGTTGCTAGCGCATCCTTTATGGTCGCCATGCTGTCCACAAGGTCAAACTTGCGTTTCATGACATGGCGCACGCGAATAATTTCCCGTGTGCTCACAATTGTTCCTCAACAACACGCGTTAACTTGGCAACTTGGTGGTCAACGCCGACAGCGTCCTCAACATCGACTTGAAAAGCGATGCCTCTTCCCTTTGTTCCGAACTGTCCCACCTCGGCGATAGTCTCCAATATATGCCGACTGAGATGCTCCTCAACGAGAAACAGCACGACATCTCGCTGAGTTTCCAGCGTAAGCCCGAAAAAAGTCCTGGTCTCTTCGATTCCTTCTCCACGAGCTTGATTGAGAATGGTTGCACCTGTGGCCCCGGCGCTACGCGCCGCTTCCATGACCACCTCGGTCACATTGTCCTCAACGAGCGCAATGATCAGCTTGAAATGCATGGGTCAATGCTCCTCTGGGCTAATATTTTCGATTCATTCCATGCAGCCTGGCACGCCGCTTTCGCCACTGCGTCATTTGCGCGTAACCCAAAACTGTTATTATCGGAAACAAACTTGCAAAAGCAATCAATCCAAAGCCGTCTAATACGGGGCTACGTCCGGGAACATTGCTTGCCAGCCCAATGCCCAGTGCGGTCACTAAAGGAACGGTGACTGTCGATGTTGTTACCCCACCCGAATCATAGGCCAAAGCAATAATTGATTGAGGCGAATAGAGCGTCTGTATCAGTACCAATACATAACCGACAGTTATGTAGTAGTAAAGTGGAGTTCCCGTCACTATACGAAAAGTACCCAGAGCAATGCCCATCGCAACTCCCAGAGCAACCGCGACGCGTAGTCCCCACACGTTCACCGTACCACCGGATGCTGCCTGTGCCTTTATGGCAACGGCGATGAGGGACGGTTCTGCAATGGTCGTGGAAAAGCCAATCGCCGCGCCGAACACATAGACCCAATAGTAACTAGACCAGTTGCCAGCGGCGGCCTTTACTGTGGAGTCGGTAGCGAGAAAGGCGGGATGAGTCAGCTGTTCAGCCATCATGCGTCCCAGAGGAAACAAGGCGCGCTCCAATCCCTGCAGAAAACAGGCAAGTCCGAGCAGCACGAAAAAAAACCCCAGTATTACCCGTTTTAGATTGGGGATGGGGTGGCGTAAGAGAAACAGCTGAAATCCGAATATAATCCCCGCGATAGGCGCAACATCCCCGATCGTTGACAACAGGGTTGCAATTAGGCTTTGTAAAATTCCCATCAGACCAGCAGCCCGTAAGCCATGACGAAGATCATGGGCGTCAGCGAAGCAAATGCGATGAGTCCAAAACCATCAGAAAAAGGATTACGTCCCCGAATACTGGACGCAAGCCCCACCCCCAAGGCAGTAACCAAGGGCACCGTGATGGTAGAAGTCGTGACTCCGCCGGAGTCATAAGCGATGCCGATGATTTCCTCCGGTGCCAGCATGGTCATGATCACCACGGCGACATAGCCACCAAAGATGAGGCGCTGGATCGGCCAACCGCGTAAGATTCGGTAGCAACCGAGGACGATGGCGAAACCAACCGAAAGCGCGACCGTCATTCGCAGCCCGAAGGCGTAACCGTCTTTCGCCTCGGGGTCATTGCCGATAATTCCGGCGGTCGCAGCGACTTCAGCGGCCTCATCAGCGACGGCGATCAATGCCGGTTCAGCAATTGTGGTGCCAAATCCGAGCGAAAAGGCAAAGACCAAGAGCCACGGGAGGCTGCCGCGCCGCGCGAAAGCGTAGGCCATGGATTCCCCGAATGGAAACAGGCCCATGTTGAGACCGAGCACGAAGAGTGTCAGGCCGATAACCACCAGCACCGTACCAATAACCAAGTCCAGTAGGTTTGGAATAGGCTGCTGCAGGACGAAAAACTGAAAGAAAGCGATAACGAAGACGATCGGCAATAAATCGCGTACGCTATCCCGTAGGGTATATAGCAATTTTCGCAATGGTCATGCCTTCCGGGAACGTTTATGTTTAACCCCCGAGCAACATTATAACGAGCTCGAAATAACGCCGCGATGCCAATAGCCTTGGGGCCTTGAACACGAATATTCGAACCTCGTTACCAAATCTGATGTCTCACGTGAGGGTACTCATGGAGTAGCGCTCGCAACATTGCGAACACAGCTTCTGCGAAGCGGTTGGAAAATCGGCTGGTTTCAGCGGTCAATACCATTAAACAAGGTACACAAGATGCGCGGCACTCTTCCGTACAAAGCAGAACTTCCTCCCGACATTTGCGAAACGGTTCGCAAAGCGCTGCAGGAAGACGTGGGCGACGGTGATGTCACCGCCGGCCTGATTCCTGCGGATCTTGGTGCGATGGCAACCGTGCTGGCTCGCGAGCCAGCCATTTTGTGTGGTGCCGCATGGTTTAAGCAAGTGTTTCTTGAGCTTGACTCTCATATCAAAATTACCTGGCAGGTGGCCGATGGCGCTGGTGTCACCTCCAACCAGCCGGTTTGCACCCTCGCAGGCCAAGCCCGCGCGTTACTGACCGGCGAACGCACGGCCCTTAATTTTCTGCAAACCCTCTCGAGCACAGCCACCAGTGCACGGCGCTACGCAGATGCGGTGCTTGGAACAAGAGCCCGAATACTCGATACCCGCAAAACGATCCCGGGTCTTCGATCTGCTCAGAAGTACGCTGTTCGCTGCGGCGGGTGCCACAACCACCGCATGGGGCTATTCGACGGCCTGCTTATCAAGGAAAACCATATCCTCGCTGCGGGCTCAATAACAGCCGCCATTACCTGGGTGAGGCAAACAAGCCCTGGACTTCCTGTCGAGGTGGAGGTAGAAACGCTGGATGAGCTCGAGGAGGCTTTGCGCTGCGGTGCTAACATCATCCTCCTCGACAACTTCAGCATGCAGACCATCCGCGAAGCCGTTCAGCGAACCGGCGGCCGCGCAAAGCTAGAGGTTTCTGGGGGAGTGTCCTTAGAGCAGCTCCGAGAAATTGCGCAGACCGGTGTAGACTATATTTCTGTTGGCGCACTCACAAAGAATGTGACCGCTGTGGATCTGTCGATGCGTTTCGCGCTTGCCAACCCTTAGAGGGTATTCTCAAGAATGCCGCAAGCGACGGCAGAGGGAAGCGCACGACGTTAACACCAAATCATGGGAGACGATTTTGACCAGCCCGCCAGGTGTTCTCGCGGTCACCCCAGGAACAGGGAAGTCATTCCGGGGGTGAAACCCTCACTTGCCGACGCATTCAGCCTGTAAGGAGGCGAAAACGATGAAAGTGCTTCTCGTCCATCCAAGCGCCTTACTCTACTCGCAAGTGTATCTGCGGCTGGAACCGCTCGGCATGGAGTATGTCGCCTCGGCTTTGCGCGAAGCGGGGCATGAGGTGCAGCTAATCGATTTGCAGATATTTCGCCATCACCACTTCGAAAGGCAACTTCGTTCGTTTAGGCCGGATGCGGTTGGCTTTTCGGTCAACTATCTCCCGAATGTTCCCGAGGTCATCGATCTCGCCAAACGAACCAAGGAGATATCCCCGGAGATCTTTGTGTTCTTGGGCGGGCACAGCCTTTCGTTCGTTACCCAGGAGGTGCTGCGTTACGGCGACGGCGCCATCGATTGCATCATTCAGGGAGAGGGAGAATCGACGGCTCCCGCCATGCTGGCAGGATTACCCCAGATCGACGCCGTGCCCGGGGTGGTAACACTGAATGCCGCAGGTCCGCAGCCGACCTTACAGGCTAACATTGATCGCTATCGTCCAGCGCGTGATCTGACTCGGAAGCGGCGCAAGTATTTTATTGGCGAGCTCGATCCCTGTGCTTCCATCGAGTTCAGTCGGGGCTGCCCTTGGGACTGTTCTTTCTGCAGTGCCTGGACCTTCTATGGCCGCAGCTATCGCAAGGCGGACCCTAAGTGGATTGCAGACGAAATGCGACGGATTAATGAACCTAATCTGTTCATCGTCGACGATGTCGCGTTCGTTCATGCCGAGCATGGAATGGCGATTGCCGACGCCATGGAACGCCTCGGCGTTCGCAAACGGTTTTACGCTGAAACCCGCTGTGACGTCTTGATTCGCAATGAAGAGGTGTTTGCACGTTGGACCAAGCTTGGTCTGACCTATATGTTCCTTGGCCTGGAATCACTGGATGCCGAGCAGCTAAAGCGCTTTCGCAAACGAAGTACACCCAACGAGAATTTCAAAGCGCTGGAAATCGCCCGCAAACTCGGCATTCGTGTAGCCATCAATCTAATCACCGATCCGAGCTGGACTGAGCAGCAGTTCCGCCAAGCCCAGGAGTGGGCCCTGCAGGTACCGGAAATCGTGCACCTCACGGTTGCCACTCCCTATCCCGGCACCGAACTATTCCACAGCGACCCACCGCCGCTGACGACCACCGACTATCGCCTCTTCGACATTCAGCATGCGGTGGTGCCGAGTCGGCTACCCCTGCGCGACTTCTATGCACAATTAGTCAAGACCCAGTCGATAATCAACCGCAAGTTCATGGGGTGGCAAACAGCATTCGGCGTTTCGCGGATATTGGCAGGGCAGTTGGTGCGCGGTCAGACAAACTTTCTCAAAATGCTGTTTAGATTCAACAGGGCCTATAATGCCGAGCGCTTTCACAGCGACCATTGCAAACCGGTGAGATATCACCTGCAGCGATCCTCGGATGCCAACTGCAAAATGACCAGCAAGGAGCTGATGATTCATGTTCCTGCGTCAGCGCAAACCGCCAACGCTCGCCGCCGTCGAAACGACCTACGCCTACTGGCTAATCAGGGAATCACGGCGTCGGGAGAGTGAGAGCTTGTGAATAAACCGAACACCCTTTCTAAGGCAGTGGAATAGTACCATGACAGTCTCCACGGCCTCGTGATTGATCGCGTTACTCCGATACCATCCCCATCTCGGCTTTTGATTCGCTCGCCGCACCATTGCCCTGAACAGTCACCTGAGCTCGCACCAGATCCGCAACCGTGCGCACACCCATCTTTTCCATGACGCGGGCTCGATGCGCCTCCACTGTTTTCTTGCTGATACCAAGGTCAATGGCAATCACTTTGTTCGCTTGTCCGGATACCACGCGTCGCATCACCTCGAACTCGCGCGGGGTCAAGCTTTCAAGGCGCGCAGCAACGGTTGCACGCCTTTCTTGGTCTTGCTGCAGGCGCTCCCCCGCACCCACCGCACGCTGAATTTTCTCCAACAAATCTTGCTTGTTGAAAGGCTTTTCGATGAAGTCAAACGCGCCATCCTTCATGGCTCGCACAGCCGATGGTACGTCTCCGAAACCAGTAATAATGAGGACCGGCAGCGTGACCCCTTGCGCCGCTAATTTTTCCTGAAGGTCAAGACCGCTCATGCCAGGTAAGCGTATATCGAGCAATAAACAGCCCGCCTTGCTTGGATCGTAGGCTGCCATAAATTCGGAGGCAGAGGCATAGGCCTCGCTTCTGAGATTTACCGATTGCATCAAACGCTGGAGCGAATCTCGCACCCCCGGATCGTCGTCGACGATGAAAACGGTTGCCTCGGGTCTCATATCGCTTACTCCAAACGAGGTAGAGAAAACCGAAAGCGAACCCCTTGAGCGGGCTGTCGTTCGAGTCTGAGGTGCCCCTCGTGCGCCTCAGCGATCGCCCGCGCCACTGTCAGACCCATACCGAGTGCCCCCTCCTTGGTTGAAACTAGGGGCTCGAAAATCCGTTGTGCCATCTCCTGCGGCACCCCGAGCCCAGTATCGCCGATGCTGATCCAGACCTCATCGCCATCGATCCGGCTGGCCAGTGAGAGCTGTCGACCGTCGCGCGGGGTAGCATCCATCGCCTCTAACGCATTTACTATGAGATTTATAAGCGCCTGAGTCAACAGCGTAACGTCTCCTATCACAGGAAGGCGGTCTCGCGCCAAGGACCATTTCAAATCGACGCCGCGATCGGCGAGCCTCCCCCTGCTCCGGCGTACGGCCTGTCGTGCGATAGCATTCAGTTCAATGGGAGCGCGCGCTAGCCGCAGCTCCGGCAGGTGGCTTCGCAGGATTTTTACACACTCCACCAGCCGTTCAATCTGATTGCCCATGTGATCCAGCAACTCTACAACGGGATCGTCGTTTTGCTTCATGCCTGCCCGCATTGCTGTGGCCGCTCCGAAGTAGTTGTGGACGGCCGCAATTGGTTGCACCAGGGTATGTGACCAATGGCGCCCCAACTCCCGCAGTGCAACTCGGCGATAAGCGTCCGCCAACCGACAAAGCTCCATCTCGCCAGAGCAAATTGACCCTTGCGTTTCGCCATCCGCGCGTTTGACGCCGCTCATCGGACGCATTCTCGCAATGGACATAACCTCATTTTGTAGAAGCCACCGCAGTTCGCTTGGGGTGCCTTTACGACACAAAATTATACCTTCGTACCCTTTGCTAGGGTGTACCGGCTGAAAGCTTTTTCCTACACTCCCGTACAACTGCGGGGTGCCCGCCCCTTCCCTGAGGCTTGCCCCCGCGTGACTAGCTTTTTCAGCTTTTTGAAATCGCTCCCCACGATCTCATCTTTAAAGTATTATACGCTTCCCGCTGCCGTCACCAGCAGCATCTAGAAAATGCAGGCCATAACAAAGCATTTTTTAGTGGGTGTGTATACCTGTTTTTGCCTTGAGAGTTTTTCAATCGCTTCTTCGGCCCGACACTGTCTAGTGCTAGACTCAACCACGGTCAAAGTTACTTGCGGCAAAATCCCAGTTCACAAGACTCCAGAAAGCATCCAGGTACCGCCCTTTGTCGTTCCGATAATCGACATAATAAGCATGCTCCCACATATCACAGGTCAGTAATGAGATTCGCCCGCGAGTGAGCGGATTATCTCCATCCTTGGTCTGCTCAATAGCTACAGTTTCATTTGTACCTTTTACCAGCCAAACCCAGCCCGAACCAAAGAGTGCCGTCGCCTGCTTCGTAAACTCCTCCTTAAAATGATCAAACGATCGATAGCTATTTCCAATCGCTTCGGCTAGATTACCAACAGGTTCCCCTCCGCCCTTCGGGCTGAGACAATTCCAATAAAAGGAATGATTCCATACTTGTGCAGCGTTATTAAAAATGGATCCATCTGCTTTCTGAATAATGCTTTCCAGCGGCATGTCTTCAAACTCACTGCCCGCTATCAAGTCGTTTAGCGTATTTACATATTTGCGATGATGCTTGCCATAGTGGTACTCAAGAGTTTCTGCCGAGATATGGGGCTCAAGGGCATTCATCTCGTAAGGCAAAGATGGTAGCTCATATTTCATGGTAACCCTCCACTCAAATCGTTTAGTTAAAAAAGCTTTAAGTTAGCTATGCTTGGCATAACAGCGAACGAGAGAGCAGATCTGCAGAAGCCGCTTAACCAGCTTGAGGATCGTCAGCGGTATTTACTGCTTCATCAACTTCTATCCAGATAAGCGCCGGATCTTGATTTGCTACTTTTATTGCCTCGTTGACTGTGAGTCCACTGTTGGCTTCATCCATTGGACCTGCCGACTTGTTGATAGCCAGGCCATGCCTTTCTGCATAATGAATGGCTTCATACCCTTTGAGTATTACTTTGCTCATACACACTTCTCCTACTTTTTCCAAATAGCTAGCCAGATATTTCTTTTAAATCCCGAAAGATGCCACTGATACCACCCCTCACTGATCAACTTCCTTTTTGGCCGAATCCTTCCAGGCTGCAAAACACTCTAACCCACAAAAAAACAAAACATACTCTTGGGTTTCAGCACTTCTTGCCAATGATTTTGGAACCTCCTTGCGGCAAACTTCACATTGAATCCGTGGTTCCCAGGAAGATTTCTCGGTGTCGATGTCTGGCATAATCATTACCGCTTTTAGCTGTGTGCTAAGCGTTTTGACCCATCGTACTAACCAAATTTCCTACAGAAAAAGAAGATCTGCAGTGCACAGCCCGCACTGCAGATAAGAAGGCGTCTCTTTCCCTCCAGTCTCGCCTATCATTGAAGTCATACGCCGTTTGTTGCTGACCCACCGGCTCGACTCCCTAGAAGGTAACGACAAGCGTTTCCCACTCGGGATCTCCAAGGTTGGGCCATTGGTCTTTTTTGAAGCGTGGCGCCTGTTCCATATGCTGTTGGCTGACATCCAGTACCAAGTGCTCCCTCTAAATGCATACAGCTATCTACTGCAGCAAACTATATCAAGAGGAAGGTCACAGGTAAGTGACTCCGTGCCCTTTTCTAGAACCGTAGTTTGCTAGGTATCCTGCAAGCGAACTATTAGGATCTACCCTGATAGCTAGGTCTTGAAGTTCACGGGAGGAAGCAGTGAGTATTTCTAAAAAAGAGCGGAAAAAGCGCGACTTGCAAGCAAAAAAGCCCGCCAGGATGAAGCCTCGTTAAGAGTATTTTTCGGCTAGCTTTTCGTTCGCGACGACGGATAGTTCGGGGAAACCATGGCGCGACGTCAGCCATCTTTTAGGGAGTACCCACCTGTCCAGAGACCGTTTGGCCCAAGAATCTAGCCCCCATGCGTGTCTTGGGCAATCTACTGAACCTAAGTCGATGGTCTGTGGATAAGTCTGATTTCGAATCACAGAACAGATACTTACAAGATTTTTCTCCTGGACAGGTGGGGCACACTCCATCTTTATCATTTTACTTTTGCCTTGGATGACGTGCCAAGGCGCGCATCTTGATGGGCCTGAATGAGATTCTGAATATCGACGAACTTGGCGGGCTTTAATAAATGATGGTTAAACCCTGCCTGTTGCGCCCGCCGCACGTCGTCTCTCTGACCGTAAGCAGTCAACGCCACCAGTAACAACCGCTCTTTTGAAAAGGCTTCCCGCAAAAGTCTGGCAACTTCATAGCCGTCCATCTTCGGCAGTCCGATATCTACGAATGCCACGTCTGGCTGAAAGCGATGGGCGACCTCCACGGCTGCTTCGCCATCGGGCACTACCCACACTTCACAACCCTTTGCTCGCAGTAGCATGGCAAAGGCATCCGCGACATCACGGTGGTCCTCCACTACCAGAATTCGCTGCTTCATAGCTCGAGCTTTGCCGCAGATAGAGGTGCTTGGCTTAGACTTCAGCATTCTTTACATTTGCAATCGACAACCGCACTACAAATTCCCTACCATGGCCAAGCCCTTTGCTGCATACTACAGCACTGCCCCCGTGCATCTACAACGTTTTTGCGTGGCTGGCAGCCCCAGACTAAGTCGTCCTTACGGCCGCTCAAGCGGTTTGTCTGCCTGGCCGAATAGATCGAAAATGTTTTGCAGCGCTCCTTTCGGTCGCTCACTGCTAGAATCACGTACCTTGAGCACCACTTGATCGCCTTCCACCCAAACAGCTCCACTCAGCAGGGAGAGAGCCAAACTGTAGCGGCGTTCATCAAGCACCGGATTCACTGTAACCTAATCCTCCTTTCAGGAGAGGCTGCTGTCAATCAAACTGCATATAGGAAATACCCTTAGAAGCGGTTTAAGAAATGTCGCGAGCGCGGGAGTCGCAAGGTGCACAGCAGTTACAAAATCGTCCGAAACGATT
This sequence comes from Gammaproteobacteria bacterium, assembly GCA_049282355.1. GTDB lineage: Bacteria > Pseudomonadota > Gammaproteobacteria > HK1 > HK1 > JAGTVB01. The sequence goes on from JBAPTW010000033.1 coordinate 135,240, forward strand.
TTGAATAGCGGCAAGCTGGCCCCGAAAGACCAAGCCCCAGGGATGGGGCGAGCAAGCAACAGCCGGGTATACATGGCAGCACATGGAAAGTGTGAGCTGCTGTGCAATGCCGCTATGACAAGCGCAGTAGTATTTGGAACGGCTCTTCTAAACCTTTTCCAAACATTCTTTAGGACTAACCCTACATTGATCGAACAAAAATTAGTAGGCACGGGTCCCAGTCATTGAGAGAACATCGAGAAAGGAGGTCGAGGGCATGGCGTCAAAGAAACCTTACAGAAGCATTGGAGCAAAGACAGAACTTCTGCAAGACGCAGGACAGGCAGTAGCCTTCAATCGCTCACGGTTGCGCAGTGAAAACCAAGCATTCCAGCGCACTGGAGGTATCAGTTCAGAGAACCGCGACCGTGGCTTTAAACCGGCCTTTCTAGATACCGCAACGGGCCACACCTATCGGTCTTGTTTTGCAAATGGGCGTGAAGCTCCTGTGCACATACTTGATGGCTTACCGGATGAGATCGTCGTGGCGCGGAGTTCCTCTGGCCGAGTCTTTTGTGCAAAACCATCTATCAGGGCTGGTTTTCTGCGCAAGGGCCGTTTCTATAGCCGCGAGGAAGTTGCGAGAACGCTTACAGACTCGCGCAAGGCTCAGTAACCTGCTCTAGACATAGGCTGGCGATTAAGCAGTCGAGCAAGCCCCGCCGGAAGCTTTACTCGAGAGATTCTTCGTCGTCATCTTCACTACCACCGTTGGCTTCCCACATGCAATCCTCGCAAGCGCCTGACGTTCTAAAGAAACTGTAGGACTCCGCGTCAACGAGCCTTTTGGTGCCACACCGAGGGCATCGGTAGACATGGGCATTTTGTTCTTCCCAATCCTCCGCAACTTCCTCTTCGAATTCCTGTTGCGCCGACAGG
>JBAPTW010000034.1:0-1665 GCA_049282355.1 Gammaproteobacteria bacterium
CAAAAAAACAGCGTCGTCATAGGTAAGAAGGAAGCGTAACTATGCGTGAGATTGTCGAGCAACTGGAAAATACCCGTGAGCTGGCAAGGGTCGGAGGTGGCACCAAGCGTATCGCCTCTCAGCACAAGAAAGGCAAACTGACTGCACGAGAGCGGCTCGAGCTACTACTGGACGCCGATTCCTTCGAAGAGTGGGACACTTTCGTTCAGCATCGCTGCAACGACTTTGGCATGGAGCGAACACGTATTCCGGGCGATGGCGTCGTGACTGGACACGGCACCATCAACGGACGGCTGGTGTTTGTCTTCAGCCAAGATTTTACCGTGTTTGGCGGCAGCCTCTCGGAAACCCACGCCGAAAAAATCTGCAAAATTATGGACCAGGCACTCAAGTCCGGGGCGCCAGTAATCGGCCTGAATGACTCGGGCGGCGCCCGCATTCAGGAAGGTGTCGCCTCGCTGGCAGGCTACGCGGAGGTGTTCCAGCGCAACGTGGACGCCTCCGGGGTCATCCCGCAGATCTCCCTAATCATGGGGCCGTGTGCCGGCGGCGCCGTCTATTCGCCGGCGATGACCGATTTCATTTTCATGGTCAAAGACACCGCCTATATGTACCTCACGGGTCCGGACGTGGTGAAGACCGTCACCCACGAGACGGTGAGCCACGAAGAGCTGGGCGGTGCCATGACCCATGCCAGTCGCTCCGGCGTAGCCGACGGAGCCTTTGAAAACGATATCGAAGCGCTGCTGTTTATCCGCCAACTGGTTAATTTTTTGCCCTCTTCGAACCGGGTTCCTCCGCCGATGCGCCCCACCTATGACCGCATCGACCGGGAGGAGCCGTCATTGGACACCATGGTCCCAGACAATCCCAATGAGGCCTATGATATCAAGGAGTTAGTCCTGAAAGTGGTCGACGAGGGGCACTTTTTCGAGATCAAGCCCGATTTTGCCGAGAATATCATCACCGGTTTCGGGCGCATGAATGGTGCACCTGTAGGCGTGGTCGCCAATCAACCGATGGTGTTGGCCGGATGCCTGGACATCGATTCATCCCTCAAGGCGGCGCGTTTCGTGCGCTTCTGCGATTGCTTCAATATCCCCATCATCACCTTCGTGGATGTGCCGGGCTTCCTTCCCGGAACCGCCCAGGAATACGCCGGCATCATCAAACACGGCGCTAAGCTTCTCTTTGCCTATGCCCAAGTAACGGTGCCGAAGGTGACGGTGATCACCCGCAAGGCCTATGGTGGCGCTTATGTGGTGATGGCTTCCAAGCATCTGCGAGGGGACGTCAATTTTGCATGGCCCACGGCAGAGATCGCGGTCATGGGTCCCAAAGGCGCCGTGGAAATCATCTTTCGAAATGAGCTCAGTGATCCGGAACGAATTGCCACGCGCACCGAGGAATATCGGCGCAAGTTTGCCAGCCCGTTCATCGCCGCCGAGCGCGGCTTTATCGATGACGTCATCATGCCACGCACCACCCGCCCCCGCATCTGTCGAGCGCTCGCCATGCTCCAGCACAAGCGGGCCCTGGCCCAGTGGAAAAAACACGATAACCTCCCCCTTTAGTAGGGATACACGCACATGTTCAAAAAGATTCTGATCGCCAACCGCAGCGAGATCGCCATCCGCATTCACAGCACGGCGAGCCGTATGGGTA
>JBAPTW010000035.1:0-7611 GCA_049282355.1 Gammaproteobacteria bacterium
CTAGATGTAGTGGGTCGAGACTTTTCGGCGTAGAGCTCGGCGTAGGTGAGTGCGGTAACATCGCCAGCGATGCCGAGCAGGGAGCGCAAGCCGCCTCATCAGGAAACAGGCGCTGGAATTCCGGCAGCGAGCGCGGGAACGCCAGATCGTCCCGCTCAAGCACGTCGATAGCCACGGTTGCTCCAGCGTGATGCAGAGACTCAACATACTACCGGTAGTGGGTGTGGGAGACAACCGGATAAGCACGCAATGAACTTCGACCTTTCTAAAGTCATGGCGGTTGATCTCGGGTAATTTGGTCAAATCGAAGCCTTTGATTTAGGCCTCAAACAAGCCGCTTTGTGAAAATTGTATGCACCTGCGGGTACCTTTGTTTGGTTTTACCCGTCAAGAGATTTTTCCTGAACATCCTGATAAAGCCCGCAGCGGTACAACAGTTAACCACCCTGAGAGTAAATCCGTGCCCAGTTCGAGAATATGCGCTGGTTCGTTAGCCGATTGCCACCGACCAAAACGAAGCCGCCGTTCAGCAGATCCTCCCAACGGCCGTTGGATGGGAAAGGTATGTCGATGCGCTGGTCGAAGTCGGAGTAGTTCACCACAACGATGAACCGCTCCGTTCTCCCATCCGCTCCCAGTCCCCAGCGATGATAGATGACGATATCCTGATCGAAGAAGGCTCCGTATCCGTCCGGATGGTTGAACGGAAACGGAAAGAAGTTGGGCGAGCGTAGGCCGGGGTGGTCGTTGCGGATGGCGATGAGCTGCCGATAGAGATCAAACAGACGACTGCCGACGAAATCACCGGCGAGTGGACTGTCGGAATTCCACCGCAACGGACGCGGCACGACGCGGCCATCCCCGCTCGCTGGCAGGCGCTTGTCCTCGCCGAACTCCTGCCCGTTATGGATCAGCACCGCACCGGGGGACGTGAGTAAGGCGATCGCCGCCGGCTGGGTTTTGAACCAGCGCGCGCGGCCTCCCGCCTCGTGCACGATCGTCGAGTGATCATGGTTCTGAACGTAGGTCACTGGGCCTTTCCCGACAGCGAAGTGGTGACTGGCATTCAGGATGCGCAGCACCCGGTTGTCGATATTGCCGTTCCGAACATATTCGAAATGCTCAAACATTATTCGGTCGAACCAGCATCCGTCGGCACAGATCTCGTTGGTGTCATCGATGGCGTCGTAGCGTTCGTCGGTGAGATGCTCGATGAACAGTGCGATATTAGTCTTTTCCGTTTGGGCAAGGTATTGTCGAAGGTCGCTGATTAGCTTGGTAATGCCGGCGTTCTGCTCGCCCTCCCGATAGAAGCCGAGCGTATAGTCGAAGCGGAATCCGTCTATCTGGAACCGATCGAGCCAATAGATACAGATGTCGCGGATGAACTCCTGGGTGCATTTGTTGTTGTAATCGAAATCCTGAAAGAAGGCTGTACCGGCGAAGGCACCGATAAACGGCGAGTCTGCTGGGTCCTGGTAAAGCCACAGATACGGGAATCCGCGGTTCGGGTCATCGCCCGCGTCGACGTGATTGAACACCCCATCCAAGATGACGTGCATGCGCCGCTCGTGCATGTCATTGATCAAGTTGCCGAGCCGGAACAGCTTGTCAGCGGGTGCGGTGTCGTCGTTGATGTAACGGTACTCGACCGAGAAAAAATAGACGGGATTGTACCCCCAGCTAAATCCGCCTCCTGGCCACGCCGTCCAGGGCATAAATTCGATCGTGTTAACGCCGAGATCTTGAAGGTAATCTAGCCGGTCGCGAACAGCATCGATCGGGGCTCTTGTGTCACGATATTGGGCGGTAAAGTCATCGATCATCATCTCGTACATGACGAGATCCCGAGGCGGTCGCCGGCCGGGATGTGGTTGCACGGCGACTGGGTTGCCGCCTACGACAAAGGCGGAGTTCTCGTTTTCGTCGCTGCCGCCGCACCTAGTGCACGGATCACCGACCCACCGTGAGGTCCCGTTCTCGAATTCGACAAAGTACTTGTATTGGTAGTAGCCGTCTGGGATCGGTGTGGTTATGGATAGTTGGTACAGCAAGCCGTTTGCATGGCCAACCTCGGCCATCTGCAGTGCTGGGTCGAGTTGCCAGTTCGTGCTGCCGATCTGGCCTTGGAAGTCGCCGCACACATGGATTGTCCGAATTCTTGGTAGACCGCCCCGGATGTATTGCGTTGGATCGCGACGAGTATCCGGCAAAAACACATTGAATTCGACCTGATTGCCTGTCACCCGGGCGCCAAGAGTCTCATACATGGTCGACACCCTCTCTTTAGTCAGCTGATTTACTGGCGTTCATCGCTAGGGTCTAGAAAACGCCATAATCGCCTTGGCTTGGGTAAAATATTCACGCCTACAAACAATATTTGCGTGTGCTTCGCCGTGACATTTTGCACTGGCTATTTATGAGATATTCACGGTTTTGCAGACAAAGTAATGGTTTGCCGTCGACTCTTCACTTCGCCAGCGCCTCGGCCGTGCACAAGAAGATAAACTCCCGCTCGATCTCCGCGGCAAGCCCCAGTACCGTCGCCGTGATCCGGCTCTGCAAAGAGCTAAAGAGCTATCGAGCACCATTTTCTGCTTGGCGATATGGACGCCGACCCACCGCCGTGCACAATGCTCGAGCATCTCCAGGACCTGCAGCGTCGGCGTGCCATGCGGCTGATTTCCGCAAATACAACCACATCGTCCGCTTGGGGCATTTCGGCGAGCAGCTGGCTGACAGTGCCTCCCGCCATCGGATTCGGCCCGGGCTCGTATCTTCGACGCATTGCAGCGGACCCAGGTGATAGGCATTTCTGCCACGCAGCCACATCCGATTCAAACGCCGCACCGATGGCAAATGGGAGTTTCAGATCGAGCACAAACCGGGCTCACCTGAAGATCTTCGCCAAGTGGATCCATAAACTCCGTGCATTCCCGCTCCATAGGCTTGCCTCCCTTTTACCAACGGGTAGTAGGGACTGAATCTTGCTCCACTCTTCTCCTGGGCATTGGGGGGAGCTTTTGCTGTGATTTTGACTCGACATAAGCGGTTATGTTTTCTACACCAATTTGAACGGCCACATGGGCTTGCTGCTTCCTACAACCCATTGACTTATCTTGATATTGTGGCTTACAAGCAGGTAAAGAAGGTACTTTTTGTTCTGTATGAAAGCCAGGGCATTTTGAAGCCACCTCGGGCGGGGATCATCGGTAAAATTAACAGACTTTAGCCACACCTTACGGTATGTTGAGCATAGCCAAGCGGCATTCTTGCGGTGAAGCTCACGGGATCCATGAAAGACTTTTTCATCAGCTACACTCAAGCCGATCGTGACTGGGCGGAATGGATCGCTTGGCAACTCGAAGGAGCAGGCTACAGTACGGTGATTCAAGCCTGGGATTTTCGGCCGGGCCAAAATTTCGTCTCGGCGATGCACCGGGCGGCGCAGGAAGCTGAGCGCACGATGCCTCTTTTATCGCCGTTTTACCTGAAATCGAAGTTCGGGGAAGCAGAGTGGACTGTCGCTTTTGCCCAAGATCCCAGCGGTGAGAAAGGCTTGCTAGTGCCCGTACGGATACAGAAGTGTGACCTCGAGGGACTTCTTGGGCAGGTGGTCTACATTGACCTCGTCGAACGGAATGAAACGGCGGCCCAGGAGGCCCTGCTGAACGGCGTCATTTCAAAGCGTGCCAAACCCGCGCTCGCATGTCCTTTTCCTAGAGCACCACAGCCCGAAGCACCATTATTTCCCGGGACGCTTGCGACGGCGAGACCGAGGGCTTCGGATACAGGCACTAACGCTCATTCTGAACGACAGCAGGAAAATAGGCGGCGGGGCTCCCATCCGACAAATCCTCCGAAGACAGGCCGTCACTCCATTCCGGTTACCTGGATATTTGGAGGCCTGCTCCTCGTTTTCATTGTGGGGGCACCTTTTGTCTATTTATATGAAAGCCACAGCAGTGGCGGGGCTGCACCCGCAGACTGCTCCGTGAAAGCGGAAAACAGCGTTGCTACTTGCGACAGTGTAATCGGAAACAACACCATTAATGTGAACAATTGAAGCTGCCGCTCCGACGTGACGTTTAGCTTCTGCTTGGTCGAGATCAGACAATGAAACGCTCTGTCGTAATCGCGTTCGGAGCTGTCCTCATTGCGGGACTCGGGTTTGCGGGGGGATTCCTGGTACCCCGAACGCAACAGCAGGTACAGGCCAAGACGGATATTTTGGCGCGGTGTGCGATCGTCGCGTCCGAGGATATCAGTGGCGACACCGTGCGTATTCGCTGCGGGCTTGACAAAGCCGGGATCGACGGCATTTTACGCGATGCTCTCGCCGAAGTCGGTATTCAGGACTTGCGCAGTGATGAGAACCCAGACACGGCGACGCTTCAACGGGCGGCCGACCGGCTCGGCTTGACGATGGAGGCTGTAACAGCACTCCTGCGTAAGACTGGAACGAGTGAAGACACCTCACAGCAATTGGCAAGCGCCGAGCCGGCCATACGAACTACCCTCGAAATGGGCCTTGAGGAATTGAGCCAGCCAGCTGCTGCCGTTGAGCGAAAAGTCGACAAGCCTACTGAACTCCTGCCGGAACGCGTCGTCCTCGCGGTAAAGCCCGAAAGCTCGGTGCCTGAGATGGAAGCACGTCAAATTGCCGGTGAGTGTGCGGCCGCCGCAGGCGGTTCCATGGCCATTGAAAGTATCGATATCGCCTGTGGTCCCAACGAAGATGAGATGCAAGGCCTAATTACGCAGTTCGTCGATGAAGCTGGGGTCACGGAAATTCGCGCGGCGCTCAGCAAGGATGCCGAAGCTCGGTCGCGCTTCGTCACAGAGCTAGGCAACGCCCTTCATTTGTCCGATACGACTGTCGAGGCGCTCATCGGAGAACTCGAGGGGGTCGATGCGTCGGAGAGCGAGTTGCGCGCGCGACTTTCCAAGTCGGTTCGCGAGCGAATGACGCTCTCGCTGATGCTTCTAAAGATTGGTCAGGCTGCGGATCTGTTGCATGGCCGTCAAGGCGAAATCGCCCAGATAATCGTAAACGGCGAGTTCGACAGAGCGCGCGCAGGCTTGCACGCGGCAGGCAATAAGATCCGTCCGCTCGCCGACGAGCTCGCCCCCGAACAACTGCCACCTCTTGTGTCATCGGCGCAACTGGCAGTGGACGGGTTAAGGTATGTGGAGGAGCGCAAGTTCGAGCAAGCTGCCTTAGCCTACCAACAAGCCGCAGATCATGTTGCGGACGAGTGGCCGCTAATTGCCGACGCGTGGCTGTTATCCTCGGCCTATGCAGCACAACTGGCCGGCGTGAAGCAAAACAACCAGCTTATGACGGATTTGGCGATAAAGATCCAGCTGGAAGCGGCAGGCCGTTTTAACGAGATTGCAGTCGATACCAGTATAAATGCAGCCGACATTCTTCGTCAAAGCGGCAAAAATCAGCTTGACAGAGCACAACTGGAGCGCGCTCTTACGACATTGAAACGGTTAGAACCGCAGGTCGATCGCACAAGCGATCCCAACCGCTACGTGGCCCTGCAGTCAGGAATCGCATCCACGCTGTGGCGCTTGGGAGAGAGATCTGCGGATGATAGCCTGCTGTTTCAGGCGGAGATATCCGCGAGGAACGCGCTTGACACGGCGGAGACACTCAATGAGCCCTTAATGCTGGCCAGTGCGCTGGTCGAATGGGGAAATGTGCAGCTTGAACTGGGCAGTCGCGGCGGCGGCCCTGATCGCCTGGACCAGGCTATTTCGGCCTATAAGCGCGCATCAGAAATTATTGACGCTGATGAAGAACTCCGAACTTGGGCCAGGGCACGCAACAATATCGCGAATGCTTACCTCGAAAAGTCACGTGAAAAAAATGACCCCGACATTCTTATGGAGGCGGTTAAAACCTATCGAGATACCCTCCGTCGTCTCAGTCGCGAGGAACATGGTGATCTTTGGGCGATAGTAAAGTCCAATCTCGGCAGAGCCCTGATGACCCAGGCTAGGCAAAAAAATGATACCCACTTACTGCGCATGGCGGCGCAGGAACTTGAAGCAACGCTGTCCTACTACAAGCCGGAGACCGCTTCGTTAGCATGGGCACAGACGTCTCTAGCGCTCGCAAACGTCTGGCGTGAAATCGGCATCAATGAGAGAGACGAGGACGCTCTGCAAAAAGCGGTTTCGTTGGTGCAGAACACAATTGAGGGCTACGATCCCAAGGCGGCGCCTCGACATTGGGCTACCGCGCATTTTACTCTCGGTAATATCCTCTTTGCGCTGGCTGAGCTTGCCCCGAGAGCCGAAACCTACAAGGCCTCAGCCTCAGCCTTCAATAGTGCCAGAGATGTCATCACGGAAGAGGCGCAGCCACAGGTTGCCGCAGCCCTTGCCCTCCTTGAGGCGTCTGCGCTCCACCGTGCTGCATTAGAGAGCAATGATACCGAAATTCTCAAAGATGCAGAGCAGGCGGCTAAGGATACCTTGAGGATCTCCAGCAAACTGCGAGATGAGGCGCCGAGCGACCGCCTCAACAATCTCGTCGAAGGTGCGAATCATCTACTTTCGCAGATTAAAAAAAGGTAACGGTTTACAGGCTAACAATCTGATCTGAATTTCGGCCATGGTCATCGTTTCGTCAGCATCCCCCTCTTCAGAGGGTAAAACCATGGCCAGAATCAGTAGGCAGTCAATTGCCTTGCCACAAGGGTGTGTTCAGCAGGGATGCTGGACTCAAGTCTACAAGGATGTCTTCACGACGTCCCTTGAGGCAAGGCGATTGATTGCCACGTCGGCCATAACAGTGACCATGGCCTGAATTTCTATGGCACCGGAGTGTCATGTTGTCCGGTGAGCGGGAACTTTGGCCCGGAATACCCAAAAATGCCCATGTTGTATTTTCGCCTGCATTGGCGACACAGCCGTCGAGCTTCAATGATGCAGTCATAGTATGCCATGTGTAGGGACTCAAGCTGTGGGTTTTGGCTGAGCAAAACGTTCGCTCTCAGTCACCCTCCGAGCCCATAAACAATCGTCTCATTAAATGGTCGCTTGCTGAGACACCCCGGTCAACAGGCAAAAGAACGGCAAACCGTGGCCACAGAAGTCTCATTTATCTATCTCTATCAAAGTTTCGGTTTCGTTCAACAGGCCCGAACCCCGGGATGAAACCGAATCCCCGGGGGATGAAGGTGGGTGGTGGCGAGATGCCACGGCTAGCTCCCCCTTTTTTGGAGGTGCGCTCACTCCTCGCCGATCGCCGCTTCCATCTCCGCAAACGATGGGCGGGCATACTGTAAGGTATAGGCGGCATTGCGGTGCCCGAGCTGGCGTTGCACCGCCGCGAGGTTGCCGGTCTTGGCTCTAAACCAACGTTCGTGTCACCAAGTGCAACTACCAGCCGGTGACCTCTTCGATGCCCAGCCGTGCGCTCATATCCAAGGGAAATATGCCGTATGGATTGATATGCCCGTAGAACAAAGGCGTCACTCCTCGCAAGTCTTCTCTCGTCAATCGATCCTCCCAGGCTTCTTCAGCAAGCACCTGTTGAAGCATCAAGGTGTTGATGTAGACCAACGAATTTTGCAACAGGTGCAACGCCAGCAT
>JBAPTW010000036.1:0-2294 GCA_049282355.1 Gammaproteobacteria bacterium
GGCAGCATGTGGGGCCAGGTGGAAGGCAAACCGAAGATCGAGATTGCCCGCACCGTGATGGGCGATATGCTCGGCAAGCTGCCCGCCGACGTCCAAGCCGGGCTCATGGTCTACCTACGGGCACCACCGCAAGGATGACTGCAAGGATATCGAGCTGGTGGCCCCGGTCGGGAGCGAACGCAGTGTGCTCGTTCAGAAGCTCGGGGACATCAACCCCAAGGGAAAAACGCCGCTCACCGAGTCGGTGCGTCTCGCCGCGGCGCAGTTTCAGCAGTACGAGGGCGGGGCCTCGGTCGTGGTCGTGAGCGACGGCAAGGAGACCTGCGAGGGCGATCCTTGCATCGCGGCCCGCGAAGCCACCGGTGCCGGGGTGAATCTTCGCATCCATGTCATCGGCTTCGACGTGACGCCGGAAGAGACCGCCCAGCTCACCTGCATCGCCGAGGAAGGCAAGGGCAAGTATTTCTCCTCCTCCAACGCCGAGCAGCTGGTCACCGCGCTTTCCGAGGTCGAAAAGGAGGTGGTGGCACCCACACCGCCGCCACCGCCCGCGCCGGAGCCGAGTTCAAGCAACGACATTATTTTCGAAGACCACTTCGAGCGTGAGGAGCTCGGGGAAATGTGGGAGCTGAAGAATCCGGACCCGGAGCGGTTTGCCCTGATAGATGGCACAGCGCTCAGTGTTGCAACCGAACCGGAGGCCAACATAGCCATCCTGCGTCAGCCTATCGGCGATGACTTCATCGCGACGGTAAGAGTAAACATGAAGATCGAGGATGGTAATTACGCGCAACTTTTCTACGAGGTGGACGACAATAACCGGATGGTGACTTGGGTTGCTGGTTATGCCTGTTGTCCCCCCTACCGCTCATTGTATTTCCGCAAGAACATCTCCGGAAAGGAGAACACCTTCACGCTAAGTGAAAAACTTGGCACACGGGACCTAAGCGGATTATCAAAAGAGCCGGAACCCTGGTATCTGCAACTCGAAAAATCGGGCCGAAAGTACACGGCTCGTGCGAGCGTCGACGGGTCCGAATGGACGGATATCGGCACCCACACTGTCCTACAGATGAAGGACGCTCGCCTCGGCTTCTCGGCAGGCTCGGGCGGCGGCATCGAAAACGAGGCGGCGTTCGATGACTTCGTGGTCAAGCGCTTGAAGTAGACCCCGCATCGCAAACCCACCGAGGCTTCGCCCGGCGGGCCACGATCCCAGTCAACAGGAGCCATCGCATCTCAGCGCTGCGATGGCTCCCGTATCCTACGGGGTCATTTCTTGCTTTTGTTAGATAAAAGGGGTCTGACCCGAATGGCACTAAGTTAAGCGCAAGCGGTTGAAAAGGCTTGGAATAGGCTGGCGTGGGGGGTAGGTTGCGGGCGAGCAAACCCAACCCTATCCACCCAGGGAGCCTGCCCACATGCATGCTAGCCAACGCGCCAGGGCGCAGCAACACCGGCGGCTATGTCATCAAGCCGCCAACACCGACTCCTACGCGATGTTCAATCTGCTCACCGGTCTGCAACTGTTGGAGCGGGTCGAGGCGTTGTTGCCGGCGCATCGAGAACGGCTGTTTGCGCCGACCGAGACGCTGTCGATGTTTCTCGCGCAAGCGCTCTCGGCAGACGGGAGTTGCCGGCAGGCGCTCAACGATGCCGTGGTCAAGCGCCTGGTGGCGGGTTTGAGCCCGTGCAGTACCAGCACCCGTGCTTATTGCCAGGCACGAGCGCGCCTGCCGCTCGCGATGGTCTCGACCCTGGCGCGGGAAACCGGGGGCATCGTGGAGGAAGGGGCTGCGGGCTGGTGGCAATGGCAGGGCCGGGCGGTGCGTCTGGTCGACGGGGCCACGGTGACACTGCCCGACACCAAGCTGAATCAGGCAGCCTATCCGCAGTCGCGCTCGATGCGGTTTGCATCAACGCGTGGCTGGTCTTGATCGCCCAACCACGTGTCGGCCTGCGACCGGGGCGGGTGGAGCCGCGCGCTTTGAAACGCCGCCCCAAGCCGTTCCCGTTGCTCACCCCACCGAGGTCGAGCGCGAGGGAGGAGATCAACAGAAATGGCCACCCGAAAAAGCAGCGCTGAATGACTGCCGGTCGTTGCGGGCCCCAGGCTATAACCCATTGTTTATATAATGCCTTCTAGCCTAACTTAGTGCCATTCGGGGGGGCTGAACAAATTGCAGGGTGGTTACTTTACACTTCACTCGCTGTGGTAATGGCCTCAGAAGCCGCAGATATGTGGTGTCTATGTTTCTTGCCGCTCTTCCAAAGTGTAAGGCAGGTTTGACCAG
>JBAPTW010000037.1:0-59858 GCA_049282355.1 Gammaproteobacteria bacterium
AATCAGCTCGACGTAGAGCTCCCACGCGGCGTTCTTGTCCTCATCCCTCGGCTCCCATTGCATTTCGAGGAAGGGAGCCTTGATTCGGAGCGACGTCAGGTCCCATTTCTCCAGAAGCTTCTTGAGCTGCATCGGCTTGGCCTCGCGGCGATTCGATGGCGCTGACCGGATTTCACATCGGAGTTTATATCCGGTTGCCGCATGTGCAAACCTGCAGGAACAGGGATGCCTCGCGTTCCGACTTTCTCCGCAGACTTTCCACGCCCACGTCAGATGGCCTTTGTGGCCAAAGCGAGCATTGGCGAAACGCTTGATTAGGGACCGAAGGCTGTTGTTTGTGAAATCACTTGGGTAGGCAATGCTGCAGTCCAACCGCTTGAATCGTCCGCGCGTAACCCATTGAATCGTAATGGCTGAAATTCGGCCGCTTGCGGACTTCGCCCTTTCGGGGTGAGTGAGGCCGGAGAGAAGAATGGCCTGGAGAGAGCGAAACGCGGGTCGAAATGGCGTGGTAGGCTAATCCCCGAAGTCCGCAACTACCCGCACGAGCCCCCGCGAACCCGCGCAATTCCGCAATAAAAAAGGCCAACCGAGAACGGTTGGCCTTCTGGTATTGGTGGAGGCGGCGGGAATCGAACCCGCGTCCGCAAGCACTCCGCCATCGGCTCTACATGCTTAGCCCGCACATTTTATTTAACCGCCTGTTACCCGACGGGCAGGGAAGACAGACGGCGATCCCAGTTAAGTTTTGACGGATCCGCGCTGGGAGCGCTTCACCGCGAGCTTGTGAGAGTCGACGCCTGGATCTGAGCGCACAAGCACGACCTCAGTCAGACGGCACCCTACTGGGTATTAAGCAGCGAGTGCGTAGTTGTCGTCGTTGGCAACTAATTTTTTGCAGCTGGATTTACGAGGAGAGCTGCCTCCTCGGCATGCACCTCCGGTTTCATCACCCACGTCGAAACCAGATCGCCCCCATTTAAGGTGACACAATAATCATAGGCGAGTTCCGAAGCAAGTTTCTAGCCGACGTAACAGCTGCGCCGTGGCGGATTTCCCATTGGCGCGAGATGGCTGTTTTTACCGTGCTAGCCCTGTTTCAGCAGCCGTTGCTTCTCGCGCTGCCAGGTGCGCTCCTTGTCGCTGGCGCGCTTATCGTGTTGTTTCTTGCCTTTGGCCATGCCAATCTGCAGCTTTGCCCGACCCCGTTTCCAGTAGAGGCTAAGGGGTATCAGCGTGTAGCCGCGTCGCTCCACGGCACCGATGAGCCGATTGAGCTCGTCGCGGTGAAGCAGCAGCTTGCGGGTTCGCTGGGAATCCGGGTGGATATGTGTGGACGCGGTCGGCAACGGGGTGATATGCGTCCCGAACAGCCAGGCTTCAGCCTCTCTTACGATCACATAGCTTTCATTTAGTTGCACTCGCTTTGCTCTGAGGCTTTTGACCTCCCAGCCATGGAGGGCAAGACCCGCCTCGAGGCGTTCCTCCACAAAATAATCATGGCGCGCCTTTTTATTGAACGCGATGTTGGCGGAGGGGGCGGTTTGTGTCTTGTTCTTTCCCATTGCAGATTTGCATCCTGTCATGATAGCTTGCTGGCAACCGCCGTAAGCTGGGCTCGCCCGTGTTCCGTCAGTACGCGCCCGGTGCTCATACGGCTATCTGCAGGAATGAGTTGAATTGTCTTCTCGCCAGTCGTCTCGAGTCAGTGCCCGCGATCAATAGAAGCGCCCTCGTCCCCTACAGCGCCCAGGCTATGTTTGCGTTGGTGGCGGATGTAGAGTCTTACCCGGAATTTCTACCGTGGTGCGGCTCGGCGCATTCCGAGTCGCTGACTGAAGACGAAGATCACGCCACGGTGGAGATTGCCAAGGCTGGCATTCGCAAATCGTTTACCACCAGAAACCTACTGGATCGAGGGCGCAGTATCAAGATGCACTTGGTCGAAGGGCCGTTCCGGCGTCTAGAGGGGATTTGGTGCTTTGAGGCTTTGGACAAATCCGCTTGTAAGGTGTCACTCAGTTTGGAGTTCGAGTTTTCGAATCGGTTAGTCGAAGCGACGTTGGGTCGCGCCTTCAGTGAGATTGCCAACACACTCGTCGATGCCTTCTGCAAGCGTGCGGTGCAGGTGTACGGAAAGGCTTGAGTGGCACGGTTGCGGCTCGGCGGTGCTGGCATGTCATGACTTCCTCTGCTGCAATTCACGTTGAAGTCGCCTACGCTCGCCCAGAGGAACAGGCGGTGGTTAAGCTTACTGTCGCCATCGGTACCACGGTTGAGCAGGCCGTTGAACTATCCGGAATCCTAGAGCGTTTCCCGGAAATTGATCTGTTGCGAAACAAACTCGGGATCTTCGGTGAGATCACAGTGCTTGACCGGCCTTTGCAAGAGCACGATCGGGTCGAGATCTACAGGCCGCTTCGCGGCGATCCGCGGGAGTTGCGCCGGCGCCGGATCGCCCAGAGCAAAGCCCGGCGGAGCGAGCAGTCGTCGCCGGACTGACCTTCCGTTATTTCCGAGTTGGCAACCTGCTGTTAGGATCCTCGATGGCGGCCGCACCTCTGACTCGAGGCATGGGTTCATCGTCACGAGGTCGGCTGTCGGCTTCTTCCATCCCCAGGACTCTGGCCACCCATCCAAACAAGCCGCGGTCCCGGCGTTGGTCTGGAACGGTGACAACGCTTTGCGAGGCTGCAGCAAGTTTATTGTTTTCCTCGATGGCGCGGATATCGCCTGCTACGCGTGCCAGCTTATCGTCCTCGAAATAAACCGATACCGTTTGCCGTGCTTGCGTCCCATTCGCTTCCTGCAGCATGTAAAGATAATCCCACCGGTTCGGCTCAAATGGATCGACGACCAATGGTGTGCCGAGCAGAAAGCGGACCTGGCGCTTTTCCATCCCAGGGGATAGCTGGCGCACCATATCCTGGGTCAAAATGTTTCCCTGCTGAATATCGATGCGATGCACTCCGGGAAGCCGAATAGAACCGCACGCGGCGAAAAGCATCGTTGTTAGAACGTAAATAATGATGACAGGCTGTTTTTTCATGGCGGATTGGCGCTGCTTTTCGGCAGGCTTTATTTAGCGATCGTTCTGGCACTCTAATCACACCTACAAGGCTGCTTCATTATAGCGCGTTAGCCGCTTCGCGGCCGGTGCCATCCCTCGGTCATCATGTTCAAGGCGGTGAAGTTGATCAAACAGTGTCCAGGAGCTCGCGAGCGTGGGCAAGGGCGCTCTCGGTGATGCGCAGGCCCCCCATCATCCTGGCGATTTCACGTACGCGGGCTTCTCCAGAGAGCCTCTCGAGGCTGGCGCGGGTTGTCTTTGCCTCGGTGGATTTGTTGACCTGGAGGTGATGATGGGCCTGCGAGGCCACCTGGTGCAGATGGGTAAGACACAGCACTTGCCTTTTGTTTCCCAGGGCACGCAATGCCTTACCGACGATCTCCGCGGTGCGCCCGCCGATACCGACATCCACCTCGTCGAAAACAAGCGTTGGTACAGCGGTACTTTCGGCGGTAATGGTCTGGATGGCAAGGGCAATACGGGAGATCTCTCCGCCGGAGGCGATGCGTCCCACGGGCTGCGGGGGTTGTCCCGGATTTGCGCTGACGGTGAATTCAACCTGGTCAAGCCCGAACGGGGAGAGGCGTTGATTGGGCAGCGGCTCAACGAGAATGACAAATTGCCCGCCGCGCATGCCAAGCTGTTGCATGTTTTTGGTTACCTGATCTGCGAGCTCGGCTGCGGTACGCTGCCGGCTGGCGCTAAGGGCGGCGGCGCCACGGTGGTAGGCGCTCACTAGCTGGGAATGTTCCTCTGCCAGCACCTTGAGCTGGCTTTCTCCTCCCTCGAGCTGCTCTATCTCGCCGCGCAGCTTTGCCAGTAAATCGGGAAGGTCCTCGGCGGGTATGCGATGCTTGCGGGAAAGCTCATGGATCTTTGACAGGCGTTCTTCAATCGATCGCAAGCGCTCGGGGTCTGTCTCGAGGTTTTGTTGGTAATGGCGCAGCGCGCTCGCCCCCTCCTGCAGATGGATGGCGGCACTGCTTAACAGCTCAACGATGTCATCAAGCCGGCTGTCGT
Organism: Gammaproteobacteria bacterium; assembly: GCA_049282355.1. Classification (GTDB taxonomy): domain Bacteria; phylum Pseudomonadota; class Gammaproteobacteria; order HK1; family HK1; genus JAGTVB01. Next base: position 4,091 of record JBAPTW010000037.1, read on the forward strand.
AAGCGCGGATGCCTTCCACGCGGCGAAGTGTTGTTTGCAGGCTGTCGAGTGCTGAAAATTCTCCTGCGTCGCCGCTGATACCTGCCAACGCTTCTTGGCAGACGTCGATTAGCTCTGCCGCATGGCCGAGGCGTCGCTGCTCTTCGTCCAATGCATCGAGCTCGCCTGACTTTAAGTCCAGGTCGCTTAGCTCGTTGGCGTGGAACTGCAGCAGTGCCAGGTGGGAGTCTCGATCCTTGACACTGCCGGAAAGTTGCTCCATGGCGCGCTCTGTAGTAACGATGCGCTGATACAGGGTAGAGACCTCTTCTAGCAAGCCGTTGCTGCCACCAAAGGCATCCAGTATCTGACGCTGGATCTTCGGCTTTACCAAGGATTGATGGGCATGCTGGCCGTGGATATCCACCAGGTGGTTACCCAGTTCGCGGAGATTTTGTAGTGGGACCGGCTGGCCGTTGATGAAGGCGCGAGACCGTCCATCCCGCGAGATGGTCCGACGCGCCACGCACTCCTCGTCTTCCGTTTCCAGCGCTTGGCGCTGCAACCATTGCTGCACAGCAGGTATGCCGGAAATGTCGAACACTGCCGCGACCTCAGCGCGCGCACAGCCGGGACGAACGACACCGGCGGTAGCGCGGTCTCCCACGGCGAGTGCCAGCGCATCCACTAGAATCGATTTCCCCGCTCCGGTCTCGCCGGTGAGCACGGTTAACCCAGGACCGAGGGCGAGCTCTAGCTGGTCGACAATAGCAAAATCACGGACCGTAAGCTGGCTCAACACCGGGGCTGTCCCTCGGAGTTCCATCCGAGCTTGGATCGAAGCGTTGCAAAATAATCATAACCGAGAGGGTGGATCATGCGTATCCGACGCCGCTTTTTTTCAATGATCACCCGATCGCCGGGAAGTAGCTCCACAGCCGTCTGTCCATCACACGTCAGATGGCCTTCTGCTTGATCGCCTTGGCCGAGAACGATCTCGATGCGACTGTCCAGGTCGACCACCAGGGGACGATTGCTTAGCGTGTGCGGGCAGATGGGCACCAGGACGATGGCATCAAGACTTGGGTAAAGGATAGGACCACCGCCGGCGAGGGCGTAGGCGGTGGAGCCGGTGGGGGTTGACACGATCAGGCCGTCGGATCGCTGACGGTAGACGAGATGGGTGTCGATGTAGGTCTCGAACTCGATAAGCCGGGCAATGTTGGACTTGTGTACCACAACATCGTTGAGCGCCGTTGCCTGGAAAGCATTGGTTTCTCCCCGCGCGATGCTTGTTTTCAGCAAAAAGCGACGCTCTTCTTGAAAGTTGCCGGCCAGAATGGCTTCGAGGGGCTCAGACAATTCCAACGGATTGAGGTCGGTGAGGAAGCCGAGGCGGGCGACGTTGATGCCAAGCAGGGGAACGTCGTAATCGACAAGCGAACGGGCGGCACTGAGGAAGGTGCCATCGCCGCCGATAACGATGACAAGCTGCGACGTCCGACCCAAGGCGTCGCGATGAACGCGGCTGATATTCGCCGCGGCGAGCGGAGGTGCGCTAGCGGATTCGATGGCAATTTCGATAGGCTGGGCTTGGAGGTAGGCGACGAGCCTCTCCAGAGTACCCGCTACTCGCTCGTCCCCGCGCTTAACGATGATCCCAATTCGCTGAAACACGCGCACGATCCAAGCATAGGTCGTTTGCCATCGATCACAAGTTAGCATGTCAAAATAAGTTCGCCAACAGCCGTGCGGGCGCTTTGCGCCGGAAAAGCCAGAATGCTAAATTTCTACGACTCAGTTGGGGTGGAACAATGCGAATGGCCCGGACGGTCAAAGATCTTGCCTTGAATGATCGCTCTCAACACCTACTGAAGGTGCTGGTGGAGCGCTACATTCGAGATGGGCAACCGGTTGGGTCGCGAGTCCTGGCCCATGAATCTGGGCTCGAGCTGAGTCCTGCAACGGTGCGCAGTATCATGGCAGACCTTGAGGAAATGGGGCTGCTCGCTTCGCCACACACCTCGGCAGGTCGTATCCCGACGGTACTCGGTTACCGTTTTTTCGTGGACGGGCTGCTGCGCACCGAACCACCTCATCAAGAGGATGTCTACCGACTGCGGTCGCGGCTCATGGCTGACCAAGATCCCGAGGTACTCATCGGGACCGCTTCGCAACTGTTGTCCGATCTGACGCACCTTGCGGGCATCGTGATGCTCCCACGGCAGAAACACATGACATTGCGCCAGGTGGAATTTCTGCCGTTATCCGATCAGCGGGTGCTGGTGATTCTGGTGGTGAACGAGCGCCAAGTTCAGAACCGCATCATTCGTACCGATCGTCCCTATACGCCAAGCGATCTCGAGCAAGCGGCGAACTATCTCAATGCCACCTTTGCAGGCAAAGATCTTTCGGCAGCGCGTACCCAACTGCTGCAGGAGATGCAAGACACCCAGGCGCACCTGGACCGCATGATGGCAGTGGCCAGAGAGATGGCAGAAAAGGGCTTTGTGACGGAGCGTGACGAGAGTGATATGGTGGTGGCGGGACAGATCAACCTGATGGAGTACGGCGATCTGGGTGGCGTTGAAAAGCTGCGCGATTTGTTCGCGGCTTTTAATCAGAAGCGCGATATACTTCATCTGCTCGATCAATGCTTAAAGGCCAGGGGGGTGCAGATATTCATCGGAGAGGAATCTGGCTACGAGTCACTTGGAGACTGCAGCGTGATAACCTCACCCTATCAAGTCGACGGTCGCCGCGTCAGCGTGCTTGGCGTCATCGGCCCGACTCGTATGCCCTACGAACGGATTATTCCGCTCGTTGATGTCACCGCCAAGCTTTTGGGTGCGGCCTTGAACCAGCGCCATTAGCCCCCATATCCTGCATTGCAGCCTAGGTAGATTTAAAGAGCGCATAGCCCCGTCTTGCGAGAAGAGCGCAGGTCGGAGCATGTAACTCTATGCCTCTGTATTTACACCACAGGTCAGGCAAGCGCCAAGTCGCGCCCACTGGGTTTAAGGGCGTGTTGACTAGTAAGTCCAGATAGCTTCTCAAGGTGACGTATGACTAAGGAGCAGCAGACAGTAGCGAACACCGGTGGACAGGAACACCCTCGACAAGACGTAGACGAGATTTCGATCGCTGACCCGACTGCGACACAGCAGCAGGGAGAAGGAGAGGAACAGCAAAGCTCTCAGGGCGAGGCCGCAGCTGCGAAGAAAGCAGGCGCACAGACACAGCCTGGGAAGGCCGCTGGAACACCCAGTGCTGAGACCTTGGAGCCAGCGCAAGCAGCGGAAGATAAACTACGGTCACTGGAAGAGGTTACACAAGTGCTTGAGGATACGAAACGCAAAGCAGAGGGACACTGGAACGCCTTGCTACGCTCTCAAGCTGAGCTCGAAAACCTCCGCAAGCGTTCGGCGAGAGAGGTGGAAAATGCCCGTAAATTTGGATTGGAGCGATTCGCCGCAGAGCTGTTGCCGGTCAAGGACAGCCTGGAACTGGGTGTGGCTGCCGCTCAAGACGAGTCGGTCTCGTTGGCGTCGGTGCGTGAGGGTATGGATCTCACGCTGAAGATGCTCAAGACCACTCTGGAAAAATTCGGTATCGAAGAAATTGCGCCGCACGACGAACCGTTTAACCCCGAGTTTCACGAAGCGATGTCCGTACAGGAGACGGATAGGGTACCTTCTGGAACAGTGTTGACCGTGGTGCAAAAGGGATACCTGTTAAACGGTCGACTGGTGCGCCCAGCAATGGTCATCGTGGCGAAATAAAAGACGCGTGCGCGCTTGGCAGGGTTGAAACGGCCCGTTCCGGCCCAATATTCCGAGTAAAGATTAGTTATTTTGGATTCACGCAATCGCGTTCGCAAAGCGCAGCGGAGAGTAAGCAATGGGAAAGGTTATCGGAATTGATTTAGGTACTACCAACTCTTGTGTCGCCATTATGGAGGGTGGTAAACCGCGGGTTATCGAAAACAGTGAGGGTGACCGAACCACCCCTTCGATCGTCGCCTTCACCAAAGACGGGGAAATACTGGTGGGGCAGTCGGCTAAGCGACAAGCCATTACCAACCCGCACAATACGTTGTTTGCGATTAAGCGGCTCATCGGGCGCCGTTTCGGCGACGATGTGGTACAGCGCGATATCAAGATGGTGCCTTACAAGATTGTTAAGGCCGACAATGCAGATGCTTGGGTAGAGGCGGCTGGCAAGAAAATGGCGCCACCGGAGATCTCCGCGCGGGTGCTCATGAAGATGAAAAAAACCGCGGAGGATTATCTTGGAGAGACGGTGACAGAAGCGGTCATCACCGTCCCCGCCTACTTTAATGACTCACAGCGTCAAGCTACGAAAGACGCAGGCCGGATCGCGGGCCTGGACGTCAAGCGGATTATCAACGAGCCCACGGCGGCGGCACTCGCCTATGGGATGGATAAGAAGCGCGGCGATGTAAAGATCGCGGTTTATGATCTCGGTGGTGGAACCTTTGACATCTCGATCATCGAGATCGCGGAGGTGGAGGGCGAGCATCAGTTCGAGGTGCTTTCCACCAACGGAGATACATTTCTTGGTGGCGAAGATTTTGATCTGCGCATCATGGATTATCTCGCCGATGAGTTTAAGAGAGACAGTGGTATCGATTTGCACACCGATCCGCTGGCGCTGCAGCGCCTCAAGGACGCGGCGGAAAAGGCCAAGATCGAGCTCTCTTCAAGCCAGCAGACGGAGATAAACCTGCCTTACGTCACCGCCGATGCGAGTGGGCCAAAGCATCTTAACATTAAGCTCACCCGTGCGAAGCTGGAGTCCCTTGTTGAGGATCTGATAGCCAAGACCATCGAACCCTGCCGCATTGCCCTCAAGGACGCGAAGCTCAGTCCTAGCGACGTCTCGGATGTGATCTTGGTCGGTGGTCAGACGCGCATGCCGAAGGTTCAAGAAATGGTAAAGGAGATCTTCGGCAAGGAGCCGCGCAAGGATGTCAATCCGGACGAAGCGGTGGCCATCGGTGCGTCAATTCAAGCCGGCGTGCTGGCGGGCGAAGTCAAGGATGTACTGCTTCTCGATGTCACACCGCTGTCGCTTGGCATTGAGACCCTGGGTGGCGTGATGACCAAGATCATCGAGAAAAATACCACCATTCCGACCAAGGCCTCGCAAATCTTCTCAACCGCAGAGGACAGTCAGCGCGCGGTAACGGTGCACGTGTTGCAGGGTGAGCGGGAAATGGCCTCGGCGAATAAGTCACTGGGGCGCTTTGATCTCGCTGACATTCCGTCGGCGCCGCGGGGAGTGCCCCAGATCGAGGTGACTTTTGACATCGATGCGAACGGTATTCTCCACGTCTCGGCAAAAGATAAGGCGACGAGCAAGGAACAGTCCATTGTGATTCGCGCTTCTTCTGGACTTTCTGAAGAAGAAATCCAGAAGATGGTCAGAGATGCCGAATCTCACGTCGAGGAGGACCGGCGCTTCCATGAGCTAGTGGAGGCCCGCAACCAGGCCGATAATCTCGTCCACGCGACTAATAAGTCCTTGCGTGACCTCGGGGATAAGGTGGAAGCGGCTGAGAAGAAAGGGATCGAGGATGCTATTGCGTCTCTACAGCAGGCGATGAAAAGCGACAACAAGGACGAGATCCAGACCATGACCAACCGTCTCGCGGAGCTGTCCGGCAAGCTGGCTGAGCGGGTTTACAAGCAAAGTGCAGAGACGGGAGAAGGGGCGGCGGGCAAGGAGTCCACGGCGCAAAGCAAGAGCGCCGGCGGAGAAGACGTCGTTGACGCCGAGTTTGAAGAGGTGAACGAAAACAAAAAGTGACGGAACAAGGACTTAGGTGCAATAAGGGCGTGGAGCAACGCAGTCCGCGCCTTTGTCTTTTATAGGCGAGACGGCCATGGCGAAACGGGATTATTACGAAGTTCTGAGCGTCGCGAGAAACGCCAGTGAGAGCGACATAAAGAAATCCTACCGGCGTCTTGCTATGAAGTTCCACCCCGATCGGAACCCGAACAATCGACAGGCGGAGGAACAATTTAAGGAGTGCAAGGAAGCCTACGAGGTGCTCACCGACGTGCGCAAGCGGGCCGCCTACGATCAGTTCGGCCACGCCGGCGTTGATGCAGCGGCGAGTGCTGCGGGGGGCGGCTTCGGCGGTTTTGGTGCCGGGGGAATTCGGGATGTCTTCGACGAGGTTTTCGGGGATATCTTCGGTGGGCGTGGTGGCGGGCGGACGGTATATCGCGGGGCGGATCTGCGCTATGACTTAGAACTCAGTCTGGAAGAGGCTGTGTCTGGAACATCCGTACGGATCAAAGTGCCAATGCGTGCACCGTGTTCGGAGTGCGGTGGCAGCGGTGCACGCAAAGGGACCAGCGCGGTGACCTGCACCACCTGTCACGGCCGCGGTCAGGTGCGATTGCAGCAAGGCTTTTTCTCCATTCAGCAGACCTGCCCGACCTGTCGCGGTGCTGGAAAGGTGATCCTGGATCCCTGCAAAGAATGCCGCGGAGCGGGCAGCGTTCGCCGCGAAAAGGAAATCTCGGTGAAGATCCCGGCGGGAGTTGACAACGGGGATCGAATTCGCTTGGCTAGCGAAGGCGAACGTAGCGACAATGGCGGACCTCCCGGCGATCTCTATGTTGAGGTCCACGTTAGGGAGCATCCGATCTTCACGCGTGAGGGTACCAACCTTTACTGTGAGGTTCCCATCAGCTTTGTAGCGGCGGCGCTTGGCGGTGAGCTCGAGGTACCGACCCTGACCGATCGTATGACGGTACGGGTCCCGCAGGAGACTCAGACCGGCAAGCTGTTTCGGCTGCGGGGCAAGGGTGTCCGCTCGGTGCGAGATGGCAGCGTAGGGGATCTCATCTGCCGCGTGGTCGTGGAGACACCGGTTCACCTCACTCATCGCCAAAAGGAGCTGCTACGTGCCTTCGAACAGTCGATGTCGGAAAACGGTGATAAACATAGCCCGAAGACGACCTCCTGGCTCGATGGCGTGAAGCGCTTTTTTGAGGGCATCAAGTCATGATCCGCCTTGGAATTAATGGTGCGGCAGGGCGTATGGGAAGGGCGCTGGTGGAGGCTAGCTGGAGCGATCCAAAGGTGACGCTGATGGTGGCTGCCGACCGCCCGGCCAGCTCCAGCATTGGCAGTGACGCGGGTGTCTTGGCGGGCATCGGCGCCATTGGGATACCGATTGTGGACAGCCTTGAGCGCGCTGGCGGTGAGGTCGATCTCATGGTTGATTTTTCCCAGCCACAAGCCACCCTCGAATGCCTGTCGCTTTGTCGATCGCGAGGTCAGCGGATGGTGATTGGCACCACGGGTTTCGACCAACGGCAACGGCAGATGATCGAAGCCGCCGCCACTGAGGTTGCCATCCTGTGTGCACCGAACATGAGTGTGGGTGTCAATCTTTTATTTAAACTCAGCGAGGTTGCTGCGAGAACACTTGGGGACTCGGTGGACGTGGAGATTATCGAAGCACATCATCGCCATAAACTGGATGCCCCCTCAGGCACTGCCCTGAGGCTGGGTGAGGTGATTGCCGCAGTGCTTGGGAGAGATCTATCACAGTGTGCCGTCTACGGCCGTCAAGGACGCACGGGTGAGCGGGACCGCCAAACCATCGGCTTCGAAACCATTCGTGGCGGCGACATCGTGGGCGACCATTGTGTGCTGTTCGCGGGCGCTGGAGAACGTATTGAGCTCACTCATCGGGCTTCCAGTCGGGCGACATTCGCTCTTGGGGCGGTGCGCGCTGCCCATTGGCTGATGGACCGGCAAAAGGGGCTATATGATATGCAAGATGTGCTCGGTTTGCGGTAGGCGCAATGGGGCTTCATGATGTCAGGGTCTGTGAGTGTGCTTCTCACCCGGCATTGCGATCAAGCCTTAGGAGGAACTAGGCATCAAGGTACATTCAAGCGCATTACTAACATTGCAGGATGGCAGTCTCTTTTGGGGAAGATCGATTGGCGTCCCAGGGATGGTGGTGGGCGAGGTGGTCTTTAATACGGCCATGACAGGGTATCAGGAAATCTTGACGGATCCGTCCTATTTTCGCCAGATCGTCACGCTTACCTATCCCCATATCGGTAATGTTGGCGTCAATGAGGAAGACAATGAAGCAGCGGGCGTCGCTGCGAGCGGACTGGTTATTCGAGATGTGCCGCGGCAGTACAGTAGCTGGCGCTCAGAGTCGTCGCTGGAGCAGTTTCTTCACGCGCACCACGTGGTCGGCATCGCTGACATCGATACCCGACGTCTGACGCGTATTCTGCGGGAGAAGGGTGCGCAGAACGGTTGCTTAGCCGCGGGTGAGGGAAATCTCGATAGCGACAAAGCCCTGCAGGCGGCCCGTGCCTTCCCGGGATTGCAGGGCATGGACCTCGCTCGGGACATTTCCACGCGCGAATCCTACACTTGGGATAAAGGTGTTTGGCCGGGAGCGCGTTCTCTGGTGAGGCATCGAACGAAGCCCACGGGCGAGCGTTACCATGTGGTCGCCTACGATTACGGGATCAAGCGTAATATCCTGCGCATGTTAGCGTCGCACGGCGGTCGCATCACCGTGGTGCCGGCGACGACCCCAGCTCATGCCGTTTTGGATCTCGAGCCCGACGGCGTGTTTTTGTCCAACGGTCCAGGGGATCCCGAGCCTTGTCATTATGCACTGACGGCGATTCAGGCATTCTTGGACGCAGGTATTCCGCTTTTCGGCATTTGCCTTGGCCATCAGTTGCTTGCTCTGGCAAGCGGTGCCAGGACAGAAAAGATGAAACTCGGACACCATGGTGCTAACCATCCGGTGAAAGACGTGGTCGATGGAAAGGTGCTAATCACCAGTCAAAACCATGGGTTTGCAGTCGATGAGGGTACACTGCCGTCCAATGTGCGTGCCACACATCATTCTCTTTTTGATGGTTCGCTGCAAGGCATCCACCTAACGGATAAGCCGGCATTCGGTTTTCAAGGTCACCCTGAGGCAAGCCCTGGGCCCCATGATATTTCGCCATTGTTTCAGCATTTCTTCGATCTCATGGAAGCGCACAGAGCATAACGGCTAGTTCTTTGACCTGCGCTCGAATGCGTGACGGTCGCAGCTATTTCCTAAACTCTGCGTTTGCGCTAGAGGCAATGGTCAGGATGGCGTCTTTGGTGATGCCGTTCGATGCCTCTACCTGGCACTAGCTCTGGCGTGGCACTCAGATGGCAAAAGCACGAAGCAAGCATGTTGTTAACTCCGGGCGTTGCCAATATTGGATACGCTTCAGCCTGTTTCACTCTCTTGTAAGTAAGTCATTTCTCTGATGCCTAGACGCACCGATATCCATAGCATCCTGATCATTGGCGCAGGCCCGATCATCATCGGCCAAGCATGTGAATTCGACTATTCGGGCGTGCAGGCGCTCAAGGCACTTCGCGAAGAAGGATTTCGCCTGATCCTAGTGAACTCCAATCCCGCCACCATTATGACCGATCCGGAAATGGCGGATGCCACCTATATCGAGCCGTTACGTTGGCCAACGCTGGCAAAAATAATTGAAGTCGAACGTCCCGATGCCTTGTTGCCCACCATGGGCGGACAGACAGCGCTCAACTGTGCCTTGGATCTCGCTCGGGAAGGGGTGCTGGAGCAGAATGGGGTCGAGCTGATCGGCGCCTCACGAGCGGCTATCGACAAGGCCGAAGATCGCGAACGCTTTCGTCAGGCGATGCAACACATCGGGCTTGCCACACCGCGGGCGGCCCTCGCCCACAGCATGGAAGAAGCTCATCAGGTTCAGGCAAGTATTGGCTTTCCAACCATCATTCGGCCTTCGTTCACCCTCGGCGGCACCGGGGGAGGTGTGGCTTACAATCGGGAAGAATTTGTCGACATCTGTGAACGCGGCCTGAATGCGTCGCCAACCAGTGAGATTCTGCTGGAAGAATCGGTGCTCGGTTGGAAAGAGTTCGAAATGGAGGTGGTGCGCGATCGAAAAGACAACTGCATTATCGTCTGCTCCATCGAAAACGTCGATCCGATGGGCATACATACCGGGGACTCGATTACGGTGGCTCCAGCCCAGACGCTAACCGACAAAGAATATCAGCGGATGCGTGACGCCTCTATTGCCGTGTTGGGCGAGATCGGTGTCGATACCGGAGGCTCGAACGTGCAGTTCGCGGTCAATCCAGCCGACGGGCGCATGGTGGTGATCGAAATGAATCCCCGCGTGTCGCGCTCCTCAGCGCTTGCTTCCAAAGCAACGGGCTTCCCCATCGCGCGGGTGGCGGCTAAGCTCGCCGTAGGTTATACCTTGGACGAGCTGGCTAACGAAATCACCGGTGGTCTGACGCCGGCCTCATTCGAGCCGACCATCGATTATGTGGTCACCAAGATACCTCGATTCAACTTCGAGAAGTTTCCTCAGGCGGAGCCGCGCCTTACGATTCAAATGAAGTCGGTAGGGGAGGTGATGGCCATCGGCCGCACTTTCCAAGAATCTCTGCAAAAAGCACTGCGCAGCCTGGAGACTGGATTAGATGGTTTGAGCCCGAAGCTGCAGGCAGATGATCCGGAAGCGGGCGAGTGTGTGCGCCGAGAGCTGCGCGCGGCGGGGCCGGAGCGCCTATTGTACATCGCCGAGGCGTTTCGACGTGACATCGCTTTGGATGAGATCCACCGGGCATCGGCGATCGACCCTTGGTTTCTTGCCCAGATCGAGGACTTGATACGCGAAGAGCAGCGGCTTTCCGACAGCCTCGATGCTTTAGATAAAGCACGATTGCTTGAGCTAAAGCGCAAAGGTTTTTCAGACTGCTTTCTGGCCACTGTGCTCGGCACCCACGAGGAGGCGGTGCGCAGGCGACGACATGCGCTCGGTGTGCGCCCCGTCTACAAGCGGGTAGACTCCTGTGCCGCTGAGTTTCCTGCAAGTACCGCTTATCTCTATTCGACCTATGAAGAGGAATGCGAGGCCCTGCCAAGCGATCGGCCAAAAATTATCGTCCTCGGTGGCGGTCCAAACCGCATCGGACAAGGGATTGAGTTCGATTACTGCTGTGTTCATGCGGCGATGGCAATGCGCGACGAGGGTTACGAGAGCATCATGGTCAACTGTAACCCTGAAACCGTGTCCACAGATTTCGATACCTCGGATCGCCTTTACTTCGAACCGTTGACGTTGGAGGATGTGCTTGAGATCGTCGCCGTGGAAAAACCAGTGGGCGTCATCGTGCAGTATGGAGGACAGACGCCTCTGAAGTTAGCACGAGACTTGTCAAATCTCGGTGTTCCTATCATCGGGACCAGTCCCGAGTCGATCGATCTTGCAGAAGATCGAGAGCGGTTTCAGCAATTACTCAACCAATTGCAGCTACGCCAACCGCCGAATCGCTGCGCCCGGACGCCAGTAGCGGCAGTAGCCCTAGCGCATGAAATTGGGTTTCCTCTCGTCGTGCGTCCTTCTTATGTACTGGGGGGGCGCGCCATGGAGGTCGTTTATAACGACACTGATCTGCGCGACTACATGCGAGATGCCGTTGCCGTATCCAACGAGTCACCCGTGCTTCTCGATCATTTTTTGGCTAACGCCATAGAAGTGGATGTGGATGCGGTAAGCGATGGTCACGACTTATTAATAGGGGGGATTCTGGAGCATATCGAGCAGGCCGGCATTCATTCTGGCGATTCGGCTTGCTCTTTGCCGCCCTTTAGTTTAAACAAAACCATTCAGGCGCGTCTTCGCGATCAGACGCAAGCGTTGGCGCGCGCGCTTGCTGTCGTTGGTCTCATGAACGTTCAGTTTGCGATTCAGGGCGACGAGATCTACGTATTGGAAGTTAATCCGCGGGCGTCACGAACCGTGCCCTTCGTTGCCAAGGCGACAGGTCTCCCGCTGACTCGAATGGCGGCCCGCTGCATGGTTGGGCGTAGCTTGCAAGAGCAAGGAGTGACGACCGAACGCATTCCGGACTATTATTCGGTCAAAGAGGCTATATTTCCTTTTCTGCGATTTCCCAGCGTTGACCCGCTTTTGGGTCCTGAGATGAAATCCACTGGCGAGGTGATGGGGATCGGGCGTACATTCGGTGAGGCCTTTGCCAAGGCCCAGCTGGCGGTGGGGGAGGGGCTTCCGCGACAGGGGCGAGTGCTGATCAGCGTGCGCGATGACGACAAAGCGGAAAGTATCATAGTCGCTCGCGAGCTGGCGGCATTGGGTTTCGAAATTATAGCGACGCGAGGTACGGCGTTAGCACTTGCCCGTGCCGGCGTGGAATGTACCGAAGTCAATAAGGTGACAGAGGGTCGCCCGCATATCGTCGACATGCTGAAGAACGACGAAATTACCTTGATTGTCAACACGACTGAGGGGAAGCAAGCCATTGCGGACTCCTATACCATTCGCCGGACAGCGTTGCAGCGCAAAGTGAGCTATACCACGACCATGGCGGGGGCACGAGCACTGGTGCTCGCTATGAAAGAAGTCAATGTGGGAAGTGTCAATCAACTGCAGGACTTACACAAAGGTTTAGTGGCATGAGCCGAGTTCCGATGACCATGCAGGGGGCTCAGAAGCTCCGAGACGAACTCGTTGGACTAAAAAAAGTTGAGCGACCACGGATAATTCAAGCGCTTGCGGAGGCCCGCGCTCACGGTGATTTGCGCGAGAATGCAGAATATCACGCCGCCAAGGAACAGCAGAGTTTTGTTGAAGGGCGGATCGCGGAAATCGAGGAGAAGTTGTCTAAGGCGCAGATCATCGACATACGAGAGCTGAACGCTGCCGGCAAGGTGGTGTTCGGTGCAACGGTGACGTTGTATAACTTGGCAACCGAGGAGGAAGCTCGCTATCAAATCGTCGGTGAGCTTGAAGCCGACATCAACGCCGGCTTGATTTCCATCGTTTCACCTATCGCTCGCGCACTGATCGGCAGAGAGGAAGGTGATCGCATTACCGTGCACGCACCAAGCGGCGACTTAGAATACGAGATCCTGACGGTGGAGTACGTTTAAGCTTTGCCGCGGTGATCGCGTGCCAATTATCTTGCATCACAAATGGTTCGCAGTGTGGCGTTGTGGGTAGGCGTAAAGGCACTGATCGGTGGCTGAGGGAGCATGTTAAGGACGAGTTTGTTCGTCAGTCCTGGCGCTCTGGGTATCGGTCACGTGCTGTCTTCAAGCTGCAGGAGATCGATGCCCGTGATCGACTGCTCATGCCCGCAACGACCGTCATCGATCTGGGCGCGGCTCCCGGCGGTTGGTCGCAGCTTGTGGCAGAGCGAGTGGGCTCGCGCGGCGGACGTGCGATAGCGGTGGACTTGCTGCCGATGGAGCCGATACCCGATGTGGAGTTCGTTTTGGGTGATGTATCCGCGCCGGCGGTGCAGGAAGCGCTTGTCGAAAAGGTCAGACCCCATGGTGCAGAGCTGGTGCTTTCGGATATGGCGCCCAGCTTGACAGGAATAAATGCCATCGATCAAGCTCGAGTGATGACGTTAGCGGGTTTGGTCGTCGATTTTTGTGAACACATTCTCGCGCCGCGAGGTACACTGTTTATCAAAGTATTTCAAGGAGAAGATTACGGCAGCTTCTTACAGCGGCTAAAAAACGCGTTCTGCGCCGTATATACTCGCAAGCCGCGGGCATCGCGGCCACAGTCTCGGGAAGTCTACTTGCTGGGGCGCGGTTACAAACGCTGCCTTAAGGGGTCCCGTCAGGTCACTGGTTCGCGGTGTTAACGCAGCAGGCGCTCGCCGGTGCGTAGGTGCTAGACAGTAATATCTCATGATGCGGTGTTGGCTATGCACTATGGTCGACAGTTTTGGTAAGGTAAGATTGTGATGAAGGCGTTTGAATTGGCCACAGATTTTGATGAAACTCCAATCTGGACACACAGCGTCCCCAGTGCCAACGAGGGTTGTGTATCTTGAATGACATGGCAAAAAACTTGATTCTCTGGGTCGTCATCGCGCTTGTGCTGATGTCGGTCTTTAACAACTTTGGTCCCCGCCGGGCAGCAACACAGCAGCTTACCTACTCTCAATTCATCGATGACGTCAAAGAGGGGCGCGTGCAAAAAGTGATGATTGAGGGACGCGATATCCACGGTGTGCTCCACTCAGGAGAGAGATTTAACACCTATACGCCGGAGACTGACAATCGTGCGTTGATCGGTGATTTGCTCAACAATGGCGTGGTGATCGAAGCACGACCACCGGAGCAGCAGTCGTTGCTGATGCAAATCTTTATCTCCTGGTTCCCCATGCTGCTGCTGATAGGGGTGTGGATCTTTTTCATGCGCCAGATGCAGGGAGCTGGAGGGGGACGGGGAGCGCTGTCCTTTGGCAAGAGTCGCGCCCGGTTGCTGGGTGAGGATCAGGTGAAAATTACCTTCGCGGATGTCGCCGGGGTCGAGGAGGCGAAAGAGGAGGTCAAGGAGCTCGTCGACTTCCTTAAGGATCCAGCGAAGTTTCAAAAACTCGGTGGCAAGATTCCCAGAGGCGTGCTCATGGTGGGCGCGCCAGGAACCGGTAAGACGTTACTTGCCAAAGCCATCGCGGGTGAAGCGAAAGTCCCGTTTTTCACCATCTCTGGCTCTGATTTTGTGGAGATGTTCGTCGGTGTAGGGGCCTCTCGCGTTCGAGACATGTTTGAGCAAGCGAAAAAACATGCTCCCTGTATCATTTTTATCGATGAGATCGATGCCGTTGGGCGCCATCGTGGCGCTGGGCTTGGCGGGGGTCACGATGAGCGGGAGCAGACTCTGAACCAGTTACTGGTGGAGATGGATGGCTTTGAGGGCAACGAAGGTGTGATCGTGATTGCCGCGACCAACCGTCCTGACGTGCTCGACCCGGCGTTGCTAAGGCCTGGTCGTTTTGATCGTCAGGTGGTTGTGCCCCTTCCCGATATTCGGGGGCGAGAGCACATACTGCGCGTGCACATGCGTAAGGTCCCGCTGGATGCGGGTGTAAGGCCAGGTATCATCGCGCGCGGCACACCGGGCTTCTCGGGGGCTGATCTGGCCAACTTAGTCAATGAAGCGGCGCTGTTTGCAGCACGTGCCAATAAGCGCACTGTGGATATGGATGACTTTGAGAAGGCCAAGGATAAGATAATGATGGGTGCGGAGCGCAAATCGATGGTCATGAGCGATGAGGAAAAGCGCCTCACGGCTTACCACGAGTCGGGGCATGCCATCGTCGGCCTGTTGGTTCCCTCCCATGATCCAGTCTACAAGGTCACGATTATTCCCCGGGGAAGGACCCTCGGTGTGACCATGTTTCTTCCGGAGGAGGATCGTTACAGCTACAGCAAAGAAAGGTTAGAGAGCCAAATTTCAAGTCTCTTCGGTGGGCGCATCGCAGAGGAGCTGACCTTTGGTGCAGACCGTGTCACCACGGGGGCCAGCAACGACATTCAGCGAGCGACAGAGATCGCACACAGTATGGTGACCAAGTGGGGGTTGTCGGAGCGTCTAGGGCCGCGAGTCTATAGCGAGGAAGAGGGAGAAGTTTTCCTCGGTCACAGTGTCACTAAGCACAAAGTGGTGTCCGATGAGACCGCCCATGTCATTGACGAAGAAGTGCGGCGGATTATCGATCGTAACTACCAGCGCGCCGATCATCTGCTGAACGAGAACATCGATAAATTAACGTTGATGGCCGAGGCACTCATCAAGTACGAGACTATCGATACGGCGCAGATTCAAGATATCATGTCAGGAAGGACCCCCCGACCTCCGGTTGGATGGAGTGACAGTGACCATGGTACTCCAGCGCATGAAGAAGAACCTGGGGGGACTCGGGAAGGTCATAAGGAATCGGATGTCAAGTCACCGGAAGGCAAAATTGGTGGACCGGCGAGCTTACATTAGGGGGCGGTAGCAATGGCAGCGGCAGCTGGCTGATCGGATCGGCACGCGACGTTATTCATTGTGAGCCAACGCTGCAAAGAACAAAGGTTCATCGTGGCTTAGGCCGGATCTTGCGCTCGCCTGTGCACGTCACTTCGCTTGGTCAAGTCCTTGATACGGCACCACAGAACACGGGCGCTGTCGTCATGGGCATTCTTAACGTCACCTCGGACTCGTTTTCCGATGGAGGACGCTTTGTCACCCCCGATGCTGCCTTACATCAAGCGCGGCGCATGTGCGCCGAAGGTGCAGCGATCATCGATGTGGGAGGGGAGTCTACCCGGCCGGGGGCACGCTCTGTTTCTGTTGCCGAAGAGCTGGATCGGGTGGTGCCCGTTATCGAGGCCATACGGGCGGAATTGCCAGCCCTGATCTCGGTCGACACCAGTAAGCCCGAAGTGATGCGTGCTGCGGTGTCAGCTGGCGCAGAGATGATCAATGACGTGAGAGCACTGCGCGCCGAAGGGGCGATGGATACGGTGCGCGAGTTGCATGTGCCGGTCTGCTTAATGCATATGCAGGGTGAGCCGAAAACCATGCAGGTTGCACCGCTCTACCAGGACGTGGTCCAGGAAGTGAGCGAGTTCTTGGCGCAGCGCGTGAACGCGTGTGAAGCCCACGGAATTCCTCGCGACAGCTTGGTCATTGATCCAGGATTCGGCTTTGGGAAGACCCTTGATCACAACCTGCGTTTGCTCCGCGAACTCGGAACATTGGTCGCGCTAGGGCTTCCGGTCGCTGTTGGTCTTTCACGCAAGTCGATGATCGGGGCGCTGCTTAACAAGTCCGTGGATGGCCGTCTCTATGGCAGTCTGGCGCTCTCGGTATTGGCGGCTCTGAAGGGTGCCGCGATCTTTCGGGCTCACGATGTGGGGCCGACTGTGGAGGCATTGAAGGTCGTGGCAGCGGTGACGCGCCCCGACCAGCACTAGCGCCATGATGCGCGTGTACCAACGATTATCCGTCCTTGGCAAGGCACCTGGATTCAGGGAGGCGAGCGTTTGATGCAGCAGCGAAAGTATTTCGGCACCGATGGTATTCGCGGCGAGGTAGGTAAGGCGCCCATAACTCCGGAATTCGTCCTTAAGCTCGGTTGGGCCGTAGGGCGCGTGTTGGCCCAGGGGGGCGGAAGTCGGGCACTGATCGGTAAAGATACACGCATTTCCGGCTATATGTTTGAATCGGTATTGGAGGCAGGTTTGTCGGCAGCGGGTGTCGACACGCAGCTGCTCGGGCCGATGCCAACGCCCGCCATTGCCTATCTCACGCAGACATTACATGCCAGTGCCGGGATTGTGATCAGTGCCTCACACAATCCTTTCTACGATAACGGCATCAAGATTTTCGGAGCCGACGGCGCCAAACTTCCAGATGAGGTGGAGCTGGCGATCGAAGCGGAGATAGAGCGCCCCATGCATACAGTGGGATCCCGGGATCTCGGTAAAGCAGAACGGGTCCAAGATGCCGCAGGACGCTATATCGAGTTTTGTAAGAGTACCGTCCCTTTTCGTCTGAGCTTAAAGGGAATGAAGGTAGTTGTGGACTGCGCTAATGGCGCTTGCTATCACGTGGCGCCAAACGTATTTGACGAGCTGGGTGCTGAAGTGATCGCCATCGGGACAGAGCCCGATGGCTTCAATATCAATGATCGCTGTGGAGCCCTCGACCCAGACGCGCTGCAGCGCCGCGTGCAGGTTGAGGGTGCCGATTTGGGTATCGCTCTCGACGGGGACGGCGATCGGGTATTGATGGTTGATCACAAAGGTGAATTGGTTGACGGCGACGAGCTGCTCTTCATCATTGCTGAAGCTCGACGGGCGGATGGGCAGCTAAACGGTGCCGTGGTGGGTACTGTCATGAGCAACCTTGGGCTGGAGGAAGCTTTACATCGCCAAGGGATTGCTTTGCAGCGAGCCAATGTGGGGGACCGCTATGTGCTGGAATTGATGAGAAGCGGTGGGTGGACGCTCGGCGGTGAGGCTTCTGGGCACATCATCTGTCTCGATCGGCTGACCACCGGCGATGGTATTATTGCCGCATTGCAGGTGCTCACGGCCTTAAAGCGCGCAAAAAAGTCTTTGAATGAGCTCAAGCGGGGAGTGATTAAACATCCTCAGGTGCTGGTTAATGTGCGTGTGCCCCAGGGCGTTGATGTGTTGATGCACCCGGCGGTCGAAAAGGCGGTCAATTCGGTCGAACTGGAGCTTAATGGACAAGGACGCGTCTTACTTAGGGCCTCCGGCACGGAACCGCTGCTGCGCGTTATGGTTGAGGGACGCGACGGGCGCCAAGTAAAGGCGTTGGCTGCCCAATTGGCTGAGGAGGTTAAGCAAGTGCTGGCGGCAGCGGCGGACTAGCCGCTTATAGCCGGGACGTTTGTCTTGCGTGTTGCGGTGCGTTAAGCTTGCGATCGTTTTTTGGAACGGTTCGTGTGGTGTTTGCAAGATAATAATTAAGGGAGTCCCCTCATGCGCCAACCCTTGGTCGCCGGTAATTGGAAGATGAATGGCACTCGTGAGAGCGCGCAACTACTTATCAAAGGAATTATCAATGGCATGGCGGGGGTGACCCGCGCGGAAGTTGTTGTTTGCCCACCTTTCGTGTACCTCGATCTCGTGGGGTCTGCGCTGCAAGGTACCCCTATTCCCCTCGGTGCGCAGAACGTGTCGAAAGAGGATATGGGGGCGTTTACCGGTGAGATTGCAGCCCCAATGCTAAAGGACGTCGGTTGTCAGTATGTCATTGTGGGGCATTCGGAGCGGCGGACATTGTATGGTGAGGACGATCAACTCGTCGCTGAGAAGTATGCCCGCGCGCGCAAGGAGGGTTTAACACCAATCCTGTGTGTCGGTGAGCTGCTCGAGGAGCGTGAGGCCGGAAGTACCGAAGATGTGGTGGCTCGGCAGCTTGATGCCGTGATCGATTTGGCGGGGGTGGCTTCGCTGGCAGAGAGTGTCGTTGCTTACGAGCCGGTCTGGGCTATCGGCACCGGGCGCACGGCTACCCCAGAGCAAGCACAAGACGTGCATGCCTTTATCCGTCAACGCATTGCCGCGCAGAGTAAAGAGGCTGCCGAGCAGGTGCGCATCCTCTATGGGGGCAGCGTTAATGCGAAGAATGCGGCTGAGTTACTTGGGATGCCGGATATCGACGGCGGGCTCATCGGTGGCGCTTCTTTGAAGGCCGCTGATTTTCTAACCATCTGTCAGGCTGCGAATTAGGTCAATGGCAAATGTGCTCCTTGTCGTGCAGGTTTTAGCAGCCTGCGGTTTGATCGCCTTGGTATTGTTGCAGCACGGCAAGGGTGCGGACGCGGGCGCTGCTTTCGGCAGTGGCGCCTCAGGCTCGTTGTTCGGCAGCCGAGGACCCACGTCGTTCTTGAGCCGCTCGACCGCGATTTTGGCGATAGTATTCTTCGCGAATAGTCTTGTCCTATCCTATTTGGCAGGTCACTCAAGGACCCCAAGTAGCGTCGTCGAGCAGTTTCAGGAGAAGGAAAGAAGATCGCAGCCGGTATCTCCACCAAGCTCCTCCGACGTACCGAGTTTGCCGGGGTCTGCAGAACCCGCTGAGCTGCCGCGTCCTGAGCCAGTCGAGGGACAGCGTGCTGATGTCCCACAAGTTCCCGAAACACCGACGTCAAAGTCGGAATAATCACGGAATTTGCTGCTTGGAAATTGGCTGCATGAGAGGTGTTTTTGCCGATGTGGTGGAATTGGTAGACACGCTGTCTTGAGGGGGCAGTGGCGCAAGCCGTGCCGGTTCGAGTCCGGCCATCGGCACCATATTTTATTTTTAGCTAAGCTCCGTTGGGAACATCGGAGATAACACCTATGTGCTTGGCTCTTAATTCTAAATATATGATTATAAATTAAATTTCATTCATCGCGCCCTTGACAACCCGCGCTCGCTAGCCTATCGTGCCTTGGGTTCTGTCGTTGGCTGCACAATGCCGCGACCCCCAACATTACCGTACGTCATAAGTCGACTATCTGAAGTCTGGGTCCCGCGTTTTCGGGGCCGGGGGTTTCTTTGTGCTCGAAAACTATGTTCCAGTACTGATCTTCATCGTGGTCGGGTTGCTGTTTGGGGGGATCCTGATTGCAGTGGGCGCTGTGCTGGGTCCCCACCGTCCCGACAGCGCGAAGCTCTCGCCCTATGAGTGTGGGTTTGAGGCATTCGAAGACTCGCGCATGAAGTTCGATGTGCGCTATTACCTCGTCGCCATATTATTCATCATCTTCGACTTGGAAATCGCGTTTTTATTTCCCTGGGCGGTGGCACTTGACAGCATCGGTCTGTTCGGTTTCGTGGCGATGCTGTTGTTCCTCGGAATATTAGTGGTCGGTTTTCTGTACGAATGGAAGAAGGGCGCCCTGGAGTGGGAATAATGGACGCTGCCGGTCCGGACAGCGGTGGTGAGCAGAGGTCGCGCGAGCAGGCGTCGATCGAGGCACTCTCCCACAGACTGCAGTCGCGGTTTGCTGGTCTCTTTAATCAATGCGCGATCGCGCTTGGGGAGATTACCTTAGAGCTACCGGTTCAGCACCTCGTTCGCGTCTGTCGGGCGCTTAGGGACGAGCCAGAGTTTGCTTTCAAGCAGCTGGTCGATCTTTGTGGCGTGGACTACTTGAGCTACGGGCGCTCTGACTGGGAGACGAGCGAGATGGCCACCTCCACCGGTTTCTCAAGGGCAGTGGAGGAAGAGGAATACACTGAGTGTGCGCAGCAACAGGTACGCTTCGCCGTGGTGTATCACCTGCTGTCGCATACCCATAATCAGCGACTTCGGTTGCGCGTATATACCGACAGTGATCCGCCGAAACTGCCGTCAGTGGTGGAAATTTGGAATGTGGCCAATTGGTATGAACGGGAAGCCTTTGATCTGTACGGTATCCTGTTTGAAGGACATCCCGACCTTCGCCGGCTACTGACCGACTACGGCTTCATCGGCCATCCCTTTCGTAAGGATTTCCCCCTTATTGGTCGCGTGGAAATGCGCTACGACCCGGAGAAGCAGCGTGTGGTTTATGAACCGGTATCCATTGAGCCGCGGACTTTGGTGCCGCGGGTGATTCGCGCCGAACATCAACAGCCGCAGCCGTCAGCGCCTGAGGAATCCGGCGATGCCTGAGATTCGCAATTTCACCTTGAACTTTGGGCCGCAGCATCCGGCCGCCCACGGTGTGCTGCGTCTGGTGCTGGAAATGGACGGCGAAGTTATCGAACGGGCCGATCCGCACATCGGCCTGCTGCACCGCGCCACCGAGAAATTGGCCGAGAGTAAGCCTTACAATCAGAGTATTGGCTACATGGACCGCTTGGATTACGTGTCCATGATGTGCAATGAGCATGCTTATGTCCTTGCCATTGAACGCTTGCTGGGAGTCGAACCGCCTATTCGCGCTCAGTACATCCGCGTCATGTTCGATGAGATTACGCGCATTCTCAACCACCTGATGTGGCTCGGCGCCCATGCGCTGGATATTGGTGCGATGACGGTCTTTCTCTATGCATTCCGGGAGCGAGAAGACCTGATGGATACCTACGAGGCGGTATCCGGAACGCGGATGCACGCCACCTACTACCGTCCGGGCGGCGTTTATCGGGATCTGCCGCAGCAGATGCCGCAACACCAGCCTTCGCGTTTTCGGAGCCAACAGGACATTGCGCGGCTTAACCGCAACCGCCAGGGATCATTACTCGATTTCATCGAGAATTTTACTGAACGCTTTCCGCAGTGCGTGGATGAATATGAAACATTGCTGACGGACAACCGCATTTGGAAACAGCGGACTGTCGGCATCGGCGCCGTTTCACCGGAACGGGCCCTTCAGCTTGGCTTTAGCGGTCCCATGTTGCGCGGTTCAGGGATCGCCTGGGATCTACGCAAGAAGCAGCCATATGAAGTCTATGATCAAATGGATTTCGATATACCCGTTGGCGTCAATGGTGACTGCTATGATCGCTATCTGGTGCGCATGGAGGAGCTGCGTCAATCCAATCGCATCATTGAGCAATGCGCCGACTGGCTGCGCGCCAATCCGGGGCCGGTGACAATCGACGATCACAAGCTGGTGCCGCCTAAACGCGAAGAAATGAAGCGGGACATGGAAGCACTCATTCATCACTTCAAGCTGTTTACCGAAGGTTACTGCGCGCCCGAGGGGGAGGTTTATGCGGCAGTGGAGGCGCCGAAAGGCGAGTTTGGCATTTACCTGATTTCCGATGGCGCCAACAAACCGTACCGTCTCAAAGTGCGGGCGCCGGGATTTGCACACTTATCTGCTCTCGACGAGATGGTGCGCGGACACATGTTGGCCGACGTGGTGGCGGTGATCGGTACCCAGGATGTCGTTTTTGGGGAGGTCGATCGTTGACAGATGCCAAAGCCGGAGCGGGCTTGCTCAGCGTGCATGCGCGTGAGGAGATCGATCGCTGGGTAGCCAAATATCCGCCGGATCGCAAACAGTCCGCCGTGCTCGCGGCGCTTCGCGAGGTGCAGCACGAGAATGGCGGTTATCTCACATTGCCTTTGATGGATGCGGTGGCGGACTATCTTCAGATGCCGCCCATCGCTGTCTATGAGGTGGCTAGCTTCTATTCGATGTTCGCGCTCAAGCCCGTTGGGCGATACAGCATTTCGGTTTGTACCAACGTATCATGTATGCTCCGAGGAGCAGATGATCTCGTGCGCCATTTGGAAAGCCGGCTGGGGATACAAACGGGCCAGAGCACTTCCGATGGGCGATTCTTCCTGAAGCGTGAGGAGGAGTGTTTGGCTGCTTGTTGCGGCGCGCCCATGATGATGGTCGATCACGTGTACTACGAGAATCTGACCACGGAGACAGTGGATGCCATTCTCGATGAGCTGGAGTAACGGGCACCATGGCAAATGAAGTCTGCTTCGCCACGCTGAAGTTCGACCAGCCGTGGACACTAGGGAATTATCTCGCCATTGGTGGCTATGAGGCGTGGCGCCAAATCCTGGCGCAAGGTATGCGCCCGGAGAACGTCATTGATGAAGTCAGGCGATCAGGCTTGCGGGGTCGGGGAGGGGCTGGGTTTATTACCGGACTGAAGTGGAGCTTTATGCCGCGCAACGCCCCTGGCCCTAAATATGTGGTCTGCAATTCCGATGAGAGCGAGCCCGGGACGTGCAAGGATCGCGACATACTACGCTTCAATCCCCACGCCCTCATTGAAGGGATGGCCATTGCCGGCTATGCCATGAGGGCTACTGCCGGCTACAACTACCTGCGTGGCGAGTTCATGGACGAGCCGTTTGGCCGTTTCGAAACGGCGCTTCAAGAGGCCTATGCGTCTGGGTTTCTAGGCAAGAATATTCTCGGTTCCGGCTTTGATTTTGAGCTCTACAGCCACCTCGGGGCCGGGGCCTATATTTGCGGGGAGGAAACCGCACTGCTCGAGTCTTTAGAAGGCAAGAAAGGGCTGCCCCGATTTAAGCCACCGTTTCCGGCCAGTTACGGCGTCTATGGTTGCCCCACCACCATCAATAACACCGAAACCTTTGCCTCGGTGCCCAGCATCATGCGCCAAGGGGCGGATTGGTTTCTCGGTCTGGGCAAGGGCAACAGCGGCGGTACCAAGCTGTTTTCGGTCTCGGGGCATGTGCAGCGTCCCGGAAACTTTGAGGTGTCCCTGGGGACGCCATTCGCCAAACTACTGGAGATGGCGGGTGGTGTGTTGGGGGATCGTCGGCTGAAGGCGGTGATACCCGGCGGCTCCTCGGTGCCAGTGGTTCCGGGCGAGATCATGCTGGGCGTCGACATGGATTACGACTCCGTCGCCCGAGCGGGATCCATGCTCGGTTCAGGAGCGGTGATCGTCATGGATGAGACGACCTGCATGGTGCGTGTGCTGGAGCGAATATCACGGTTCTATTATGCGGAATCCTGCGGTCAGTGTACGCCCTGCCGCGAGGGTACCGGCTGGCTTTAT
Organism: Gammaproteobacteria bacterium; assembly: GCA_049282355.1. Taxonomy (GTDB): domain Bacteria; phylum Pseudomonadota; class Gammaproteobacteria; order HK1; family HK1; genus JAGTVB01. The sequence continues at coordinate 27,955 of JBAPTW010000037.1, forward strand.
CGCGTGGTCAGTCGTATCGAACATGGTCAGGGTCGCAAGGAAGATCTGGACCTGCTGGTGCAGGTTGCCAATAACATCGAGGGGCGGACCATCTGTGCCCTCGGCGATGCGGCGGCATGGCCGGTTCAGAGCTTTATCAAGCATTTCCGCGGTGAATTCGAATATCACATTGAGCACGGTCACTGCCTTGCGGGGTCGACCGTTTTACCGAGGGAGGCCGCCGCCTAGGCAAAGACGCGAAGACGGTGTGCAATAGGAACACGCGTTTCACGCCCGTGGCTTTCTTTTGTGGCGAATGAGTCAATGAGTGAGAACCTAGTCAATATCGAGATCGATGGAAAGCCGTTCAAGGTTTCCCGAGGTACCATGGTTATCACAGTCGCTGACGAGGCGGGCATTTACATCCCGCGTTTTTGTTATCACAAGAAGCTCTCTGTGGCAGCTAACTGCCGAATGTGTCTTGTGGAGGTCGAGAAGGCCCCCAAACCGCTGCCGGCCTGCGCTACGCCGGTAGCCGAAGGCATGAAGGTATTCACCCGTTCGCGGCTGGCGATACAGGCGCAGCGGGCGGTCATGGAATTTCTGCTGATTAATCATCCTCTCGATTGCCCCATCTGTGATCAGGGCGGCGAATGTGAGCTGCAAGACGCTGCTATGGGCTTCGGCGGTGATGTCTCCCGTTTCCAGGAACGCAAACGGGTCGTGCAGGATAAGGATATCGGACCTCTTATTGCGACGGAGATGACGCGCTGCATCCACTGTACGCGCTGCGTGCGTTTCGGTGAGGAAGTCGCTGGGCTGCGCGAGCTCGGCGCCACGGGTCGCGGCGAGCACATGGAAATCGGAACCTTTGTGGAGCACAGTGTTGCCTCAGAATTGTCCGGTAATGTCATCGATCTCTGTCCGGTGGGTGCCCTCACCTCTAAACCATTTCGTTTCCGCGCGCGCGCCTGGGAGATGATGAGTCGAGCGAGTATCGCGCCCCACGATGCCATCGGCTCGAATATTAACCTGCACATCAGCCGTGGCCGCGTCATGCGGGTCGTGCCAAGAGAGAACGAAGCCGTCAATGAAACCTGGATCGCGGATCGCGATCGCTTTAGTTACCAAGGGCTCTACAGCGAAGACCGGTTGCGAATCCCGATGATTAAACGAGATGGTCACTGGGAGGAAAGCGATTGGGAGACCGCACTCAGCTTTGCGGTGTCGGGCCTGCAGGCGATCATCGCCGAGCGCGGTGCCGAGCAGGTGGGCGCCTTAGCGGGCCCGAGCGTGACCCTAGAGGAGGCCTATTTACTGCAAAAGCTCATGCGAGGCATCGGTTGCGCCAATATTGACCACCGCTTGCGGGTGCAGGATTTCAGTGATCAAGATGCGGCACCCTTATTTCCCTGGCTCGGGCAATCTCTGGCGGCGTTAGAGCAAATCGATGCCGCCCTGCTTGTGGGCAGCAACTGCCGCAAGGAACAGCCGCTGGCGAATCATCGATTGCGCAAGGCGGCTTTGCGCGGGGCGCGCATCATGACGGTAAATTCGATTGCCTATCCTTTTAATTACCCGCTTGCGGCCAGCGTTTGTACCAGCCCTGCCGGCATCATCGAGACCCTGGCAGGGATTCTCCAAGTTCTGGGGGCGACTGCCGAGGACGCGGATGCAGCAAAAGTGCGGGCATTTTTGAGAGGGGCTAAGGCGGGGCGCGCGGAGCACAAAATGGCAGAGATTCTCGGGGAGGCAAGGCGGCCAACGCTGCTCCTCGGTCCTGCAGCGCTAAATCATCCTCAAGCCGCCGTCCTGCGCTGGCTCGCCGCAAAGGTCGCCGAGCACAGTGGCGCAACGCTCGGTTACCTCTCAGAAGGCGCCAACAGCGCCGGTGCATGGCTGGCTGGACTGTTGCCGCACCGCACAGTGGGCGGCAAATCTGCTGGGACCCAAGGTCTGAACGCTGCTCGTTTATTGGCACAACGCCTCAAGGCCTATGTGCTGCTCGGCATCGAGCCCGAGTTGGACTGTGGCAACAGCAGCCATACCCAACGAGCGCTCCAAAAAGCCGAGATCTCAGTCGTGCTGACGGCATTTCGCACGCCGTTCATGGACCGCTATGCCAGCGTGCTATTGCCGATTGCACCCTTTGCTGAGACCAGTGGCACGTTCGTCAATGCAGAAGGGCGGTGGCAAAGCTTTGAAGCGGCTGTTGCGCCGCAGGGGCAGAGCCGGCCCGCTTGGAAGGTATTGCGCGTCCTGGGTAATTTCTTTGCTCTCGAAGGCTTCCAATTCCAGGAGTCGGCAGAGGTACGCGACGAGGTAAGGCGAGCGACAGATTCAGCTCCTCCCGATAACCTGCGGCTATGGCGGCGGATACCGGCTCGGCTACCGGCATCGGACCACGGCAGCCTCACACGCATCGGCGACATTCCAATTTATGCGGTGGATCCTCTGGTGCGCCGATCGGAATCTCTACAACGTACGGTGGATTCGGTGACGGCGGCCTGTCGAATCAACCAGCGTCAGGCGAGGGTCCTGAACCTCCAGGAAGGCGTCAGGATTCTCGTGACGCAGGACGATGCTGCGCGCGTGGAGCTTCCCTTGGTATTCGATGATCGGGTGGCGGACGGCTGCGTTCAAATCGTTTCCGCTGTGACCGAAAGTGCAGGCCTTGGGGCGAGTTTCGGCCCAGTTGCTGTGGAAGTGGTGGAGGTTCAAGAGGCAAGCTGATGCAGCCGAGCTCGATGTGCCAAAGCTGTCCTCTCCCTTTTGCAAAGTCAGGAAGAAGCCATGGCTGAAACGCTGTTAGTGCCTTGGAACTGGCTTCCAGAAGCGCTGCGCACGGTCATCGTGATCCTACTGAAGATCGTGGCCATCCTCATTCCCATCTTGCTTTCCGTTGCTTATCTCACTTTTGCCGAGCGTAAGATCATCGGCTATATCCAAGTGCGAATGGGCCCTAACCGCGTCGGACCGCGAGGATCGTTGCAGCCCATCGCCGACTTGGTGAAGATGGTGTTTAAGGAGCTGGTGATTCCAGCCGGTGCCAACCGTTTTCTTTTTATCTTGGCACCGATCCTGACGCTTGCTGCGGCCTTGGCGGCGTGGGCGGTTATCCCTTTTGACGACGGATTGGTTTTGGCAGATGTGAATGCAGGGCTCTTGTACATTCTTGCTATGACGTCCATGGGCGTTTATGGCGTCATCATCGCCGGGTGGGCTTCCAATTCCAAGTATGCGTTGCTCGGCGCCATGCGTTCTGCAGCGCAAATCGTTGCCTATGAGATTGCGATGGGTTTTGCCTTGGTGGGCGTATTAATGGCGGCGGGAAGCCTTAATCTTCAAGAGATTGTGCTGGCGCAACAGGGCGGCATACTGAATTGGTTTTGGCTGCCTTTGCTACCGCTGTTTGTGGTTTACTTTATTTCTGGCGTCGCCGAGACCAACCGGGCACCGTTCGACGTGGCCGAGGGGGAATCGGAGATTGTCGCAGGATTCCATGTTGAATATTCGGGAATGGCGTTCGCGACATTCTTCTTGGCGGAGTACGCCAACATGATCTTGATCTCCGTACTCGCGGCACTCCTTTTCCTGGGGGGGTGGCTATCGCCCTTTGAGGGTTTTTTGAACGCTTCGGGCAATGCATCGACAATTGCTGTGTCGCTGCAAACAGCGGCAACGGTACCGGTGTTCGGCCCTCTGCTCGCGTCGGGCATTCACTGGCTGGTGTTAAAAATGTTTGCGTTTTTGTTCTTGTACTTGTGGTTTCGAGCCACTTTCCCTCGCTACCGATACGATCAGATTATGCGGCTTGGATGGAAGGTTTTCATTCCCATCGCCATAGCTTGGTTGGTGGTTGTGGGTATCGCAATTCAAGTGCAGCTTGGCCCTTGGTTCGACACATGAACGAAAACGACCCTACTGAAGAAACGCAGAAGCAAACCGTGCGGCCGTCCCATCACTATTTGAGGACTTTCTTGCTGTGGGAGCTGCTCAAGGGAATGTGGTTAACCGGGCGTTATCTTTTTGCGCACAAATTTACGGTTCAGTACCCAGAAGAGAAGACACCGCAGTCACCGCGTTTTCGGGGTCTGCATGCGTTAAGGCGCTATCCAAATGGCGAGGAGCGCTGTATTGCCTGTAAGTTGTGCGAGGCAGTTTGTCCGGCATTGGCAATCACCATTGAATCGGAACCTAGGAAAGATGGCACGCGTCGTACGACGCGTTACGATATTGATCTCAGTAAATGTATTTTTTGCGGATTTTGCGAGGAATCCTGTCCGGTCGATTCGATCGTGGAGACGCGAATTTATGAATATCATGGGGAGCAGCGCGGCGATCTCTTGATGAACAAGCAGCGCTTACTGGAAGTTGCGAGCCAGTTTGAACCGATAATAGCAACTGATCGGGCGCAGGATGCCGGGTATCGGTAAGATGCTGCATAAGCATTATAAGCGCTTTAGAAATTGTGTAACGCCTCTTAGAAGCCGTTGAAAAAGAAGTTCGCGAACACCGCCTATAGCGAACGCAGTAATTTTAAAAACGAATTCTTAGAAAAAAAACCGCCTACTTGATCGCGAGATACCTTCTGTAGTGGAAAGCGCTATTTTTTACGTCTTTGCCGCCATCCTTGTGTTTGCGAGCGCCATGGTGATTACGATTCGTAATCCTGTGCACGCGGCGCTGTACTTGGTCCTGGCCTTCTTCACGAGCGCCGGCATTTGGCTTTTGCTGGAGGCGGAATTTCTTGCCATCACACTGGTGCTCGTCTATGTGGGTGCCGTCATGGTGCTGTTTCTTTTTGTGGTGATGATGCTCGACATTAATCTCGAGCCATTGCGTGCAGGCTTTATACGGTATCTTCCGGTGGGTATTGTCATCGCCGCTTTGATCGTGATCGAACTTTCCCTCGTCGTTGGTGCGCGTCATTTTGGGTTAGAGATAATGCCTTCCCCGGAGTCGCATGCACCTGATTACAGTAACACCAAGGAATTGGGCAGTGTCCTGTACACGGTGTACGTCTATCCTTTCGAAATTGCTGCGGTGATCTTATTGGTTGCCATTGTGGCGGCAATCGCGCTGACGATGCGCCGACGTCCGAACACTAAGTATCAACGGCCAGAGCAGCAAGTTGCTGTGCGGCGCGAAGATCGCCTTCGTGTCATCAAGATGGCTGCAGAAAGCCGCAAACGGCAGTCTTCCTAATGATTGCACTGTCTGACTTTTTGATTCTCGGGGCGATCATGTTTTGCCTCAGCATGGCCGGTATCTTCATCAACCGAAAGAACGTGATCATTTTGCTGATGTCGATCGAGCTGATGCTGCTCTCCGTGAATATAAACTTCGTGGCATTCTCTCATTTTCTAGGGGATCTGGCCGGTCAAGTGTTTGTGTTTTTTATCCTCACAGTCGCGGCAGCTGAATCGGCCATCGGCCTTGCCATCCTGGTAGTGTTATTCCGTAACCGGCAAACCATTAACGTCGATGATCTGGATACCATGAAGGGTTAATTCGTGTCGGGCGAGCTGCAAAATATTTATTTGGCCATCGTCGGTGCTCCCCTCGTGGGAGGTATTGCCGCGGGTGTTTTCGGCAAGGCCATTGGGCGAAGTGGTGCCCATTGGATGGCTATCATTGGGGTTGCCATTGCCTTTGTGCTTTCTCTCATCGTATTTCAACACACGGTCATAGGTGCTGCTCCTAGCTTCGATGCAACGGTTTATCGCTGGGCGCTCATCGATGGCATTCCTTTCGAAATCGGCTTCTTGATTGACCCCCTTAGCAGCACGCTGATGGTGGTGGTGTCGTTTGTTTCCCTGATGGTTCACATCTATACCATCGGTTATATGCACGATGATCCCGGCTATCAGCGCTTTTTTAGCTATATCGCGCTTTTTACCTTCGCAATGCTGATGTTGGTAATGTCCAACAATTTCCTACAGTTGTTTTTTGGATGGGAAGCGGTCGGCCTCATGTCCTATCTGCTCATCGGTTTCTGGTATGAGAGAGAATCGGCCATTTTCGCAAACTTAAAAGCATTTTTAGTCAATCGTGTCGGGGACTTCGGATTTATACTGGGGATCGCCCTGATCCTGATGTATTTCGGCAGCTTTCACTATGCCACGGTATTCGAGCAAGCGCCGCTAATGCAGTACGTCACAGTGCAAATCTTCGACGGCGTTAACTGGTCCCTGATGAGCGTCATTTGTATCTTGCTGTTCATCGGCGCCATGGGTAAATCCGCGCAAGTTCCCTTGCACGTATGGCTGCCGGATTCGATGGAAGGTCCGACGCCGATCTCTGCGCTCATCCACGCTGCCACCATGGTCACTGCAGGTATCTTCATGGTGGCGCGCATGTCTCCCCTTTACGAATTGTCGGAGACCGCTCTGAGCTTCGTGATGGTGATCGGTGCCGTAACGGCGTTGCTCATGGGCTTGGTTGGCTTGGTACAGAATGATATTAAGCGCGTGGTCGCCTATTCCACCTTATCCCAGCTTGGCTACATGGTGGTGGCGCTCGGCGCCTCGGCGTATGCGGCAGCAATATTTCATCTCGTGACCCATGCCTTCTTTAAGGCGTTGCTGTTCCTTGCTGCCGGCTCGGTCATCATCGCCCTACACCATGATCAAGACATTCGCAACATGGGTGGTTTGCGCAGATACATGCCCATCACGTGGCTTACCTTTTTGGTGGGCTCACTGGCGCTAATTGCCTTTCCAGGATCATCGGGATTCTTCTCGAAGGAGGCAATCATCGAGGCGGTTCATCTGTCTGCGCTCCCAGGTTCGAGCTTCGCCCACGCCTGCGTTTTGATCGGTGCGCTGATTACCGCACTGTACACGTTTCGGTTGTATTTCATCGTGTTTCATGGCCCACCGCGCATGGACGATCATGCTCGGGCGCATGTGCACGAGAGCCCTTATGTCGTGACTGTGCCGCTGCTGCTTTTGGCTATCCCCGCGGCTTTGGTGGGCTGGCCTTTGGTGGAGCCGATGCTGTTCGGCGAATACTTTGGAAGCTCGATCATGGTTTTGCCTGCACACGACGTGCTTGCTGAAATGGGCCGGGATTTCCATGGTGAGATGGCGTTGGTGCAGCACAGCGTGCAAGCTGTGGCGGTATGGTTGGCAGTTGGCGGTGTTATTTTGGCCTGGTTTTTATATTGGATGCGCCCCGGTCTGCCCGGATTACTGGTGAGCCACCTTCGATGGCTTTATGTGCCGTTAGAGCGCAAGTTTTGGGCCGATGAATTTAATCAGTTCCTATTCGCGCGCGGTGCGCGCGGTGTTGGCGACTTGTTTTGGCGGGTGGGAGACGTACGGCTGATCGATAACATGCTGGTCAACGGATCGGCCTATGCCGTAGGCCGGTTTTCTGGCCTGCTTCGTCAGCTGCAGAGCGGTTATTTGTACCACTATGCCTTTGCCATGATTCTGGGACTGCTTGGCTTTCTCAGTTGGTTTTTGTGGACCTAAAGCAGCCAGAAAGAAGGGCCAGTGTTAACGGAATTTCCCTATCTTAGCGCGGTGACCTGGACGCCCATCCTTGGGGGGATTTGGGTGTTATGGGGCAGTGCCGGCCACAATGCGCCTGTGGCTCGCGTCATTGCTCTGGTGGTGGCAGTCGTCACATTCCTTCTGTCCATTCCGCTTTACATCGGCTTTGATACCACCACTCATGCCATGCAGTTTACGGAATGGGTACCCTGGATTGAGACATTCAGTATCAATTACCACCTCGGAGTGGATGGGATTTCCATGCCTCTCATACTGCTGACCACATTTACCACGGTGTTGGTCGTGCTCGCCGGATGGGAGGTCGTACAATACAAGACCGCGCAGTACATGGCAGCGTTCCTCATCCAAGAAGGTTTAATGGTCGGTGCTTTTGCTTCGTTGGATGCTATTTTGTTTTATGTTTTCTGGGAAGCGCTGTTGATACCGATGTTTGTCATCATCGGGATTTGGGGTGGTCCCCGTCGAGTCTATGCAACCATCAAGTTTTTTCTCTTCACGTTCTCTGGCTCGGTATTCATGCTGGTTGCGTTGATCTACCTTTATTCTCAGGCTGGATCCTTCGAAATTCTGACGCTCCATAGCCTACCTTTGGGATTGAAAGCGCAAATCTTAATTTTTCTCGCTTTTTTGATCGCTTTTGCGGTCAAAGTGCCGATGTGGCCTGTTCATACCTGGCTTCCCGACGCCCATGTTGAAGCCCCGACTGGCGGCTCGGTGATTCTGGCAGCCATTATGTTGAAGCTTGGCGGTTACGGATTTTTGCGCTTCAGCCTGCCGATTACCCCCGATGCCAGTCAATCCCTCGATTGGCTGATCATCGCTCTTTCTCTGATCGCGATCGTCTACATCGGATTTGTAGCGCTCATTCAGCCGGACATGAAAAAGCTGATCGCGTACTCGTCAATCTCCCACATGGGATTTGCGACTCTCGGATTTTTTCTTGTTTTCCGTATTGTCGAAAATACGGGTAGCTCTCAGGGCGCTGCGCTGGGAGTGGCCGGTGGCCTGGTGCAGATGATTTCTCATGGGTTCATATCAGCGGCGCTATTTCTGTGTGTCGGCGTCCTCTACGATCGGCTGCACAGCCGGCAGATAAGTGATTACGGGGGGGTAGTAAAGACCATGCCCACCTTTGCTGTATTAACCATGGTCTTTGCCATGGCCAATTCAGGTCTTCCTGGAACTTCTGGGTTCGTGGGTGAGTTCATGGTTATCCTGAGCAGCATGCGAGCGAGTTTCTGGATTGCGTTTTTGGCGGCGACCATTTTGATATTGGGTGCTGCCTATACCCTTTGGATGTATAAGCGGGTTATCTATGGAGCAATAACTAATGAGGGTGTCGCTGGGCTGAAAGATATCAACCGGCGAGAGTTTTTCGTCCTGGGCTCGCTGGCGGCCGTTGTGGTGCTGTTTGGCGTATGGCCCGCTCCGTTGTTGGATGTCATGCGGTCATCGGTAGATCACTTGCTGCAGCACGTCATGCAGTCGAAGCTATAGCGCGCTTTGAGAAGCCGTTTTAATAAAATCTCTCGAGCACTGGCAGAGCAAGACGCAAGGCAGTGAGCAAATCGGAGCGCACAAAGAGTACTTACAAAAATGGCGCCCCGCCGCGCAATGCCGCGATGACAAGCTCAATAATTTTAAGCACAGCATCCGAGGGGGATTGGGACATTAATTATGGTTTTTGACGCACCAAGCTTCTTGCCGGCGTTGCCGGAAATGTTTCTGCTCACAGTCGCGTCGCTTGGTTTGCTCGTAGATGTTTTCTCACCGCAGCGCTACCGCGCCTTTACTTATCAGTTAAGCCAGGCGGGACTGATAACGACGTTCGTTCTGGTTCTGTTCATATATCCCGACGAGCCGCAGACAACCTTTAGCCAGACGTTTATTAACGATGGTATGGGAGCTGTACTAAAGCTGTTCGTTTTATTGGTAACCTATGTGGTGTTTTTTTATTCCAAGGAGTACTTGCGCGAACGCAATCTGTTTAAGGGAGAATATTTCGTCCTCGGTCTCTTTGCCGTACTTGGGATGATGGTGCTGGTCTCGGCACGAAGCCTGTTGACGATCTATCTCGGGCTTGAGTTGTTATCCCTCTCTCTGTACGCACTCGTCGCCATGCACCGGGATTCCCTTGCAGCCTCGGAAGCGGCGATGAAGTTTTTTGTTTTGGGGGCGTTGGCTTCCGGCATGCTGCTCTATGGCATGTCCATGTTGTATGGTGTTACGGGCACCTTGAATTTGCTTGAAATAGGCCAGTTCGTGGCTGAGCAATCCGAGCAGAATTTAGTCCTGGTTGTGGGATTGGTGTTTATCGTTGTCGCGATCGCTTTCAAGCTCGGGGCCGTTCCTTTTCACATGTGGATACCGGACGTGTACGAGGGTGCGCCTACCTCAGTTACCCTGTTTTTGGGGACCGCCCCTAAAATCGCCGCATTTGCAATGCTAATGCGCCTCCTGGTGGAAGGTCTTGGTGGTTTGCAGAGTGACTGGACGCAGATGCTCGTCCCGTTGGCCGTCCTTTCCTTGGCTGTTGGAAATATTGTGGCCATCGCGCAGACCAATCTCAAACGCATGCTGGCCTATTCGACCATTGCTCATGTCGGGTTCCTTTTTTTGGGCGTTATTGCCGGGTCTCCGGCAGGCTACGCGGCATCGATGTTCTACACCATTGCCTATTCATTGATGGCAATGGGCGCTTTCGGGATGATTATTGTATTGAGTCGGGCCGGCTTCGAATCAGACGGCCTCGAGGATTTCAGAGGTCTCAACGATCGTAGCTCTTGGCTCGCTTTCCTCATGTTGGTCCTCATGATGTCAATGGCAGGCGTACCGCCGTTTCTCGGCTTCTGGGCGAAATGGTCCGTGCTTCTGGAAATTGTCAATGCAGGGATGGTCTGGCTTGCTGTTTTGGCGGTCATCTTTTCCATCATTGGCCTGTATTACTATCTGCGGCTAGTGCGATTGATGTACTTCGACCGACCGGAGGCAAGGGAACGTATTACTGCAGGTTTTGATGTTCGAATAATGATGAGCACGAATGCCTTGGCCATCCTTGCACTGGGGATCTATCCAGGTGGTCTTATGGCCTTGTGCACGTCTGTGCTTGTTCCATAGGCGGCTCTGGCTTGCTGATTCATAGCGATCCCGATACGAGCAAGCTATTTGAAAAAGCATGGCGCTGGCTATCGCGGCATTTTGCGCGACGCCCGGTGCCATGTGGCTCTGGGGGGGTGCTCGCGATGTTCCCGCTTCGAGAGCCTACATCCCAGCGTTCGTCAAGTTTCTCTTCGGTAGGTCGATAACGGCGGAGGCTGAAGAAGGCCGGAGGGACGACATCGGGGCAAGGTCGCTGTAGCTTCCGAACATGGCGGAACGTAAATGACGCAAGAAGCAAGTCAGATTGCGGCTACCGCTGTGGTAGACGATCTCTCCTGGCTTGTATCCCCTCCGCACGTGTACTTCAGAGTCCTGGAACTGATACAAGCAACTGATACCTCAGCGGAGGATATCGCCGAGGTCATCCGCCAGGATCCAAGCTTGACAACTCGGCTTCTAAAGGTTGTCAATAGCTCCTTCTATAATTTTTCTGCCAGGATAGACACGGTTTCGCGAGCCGTTGCTGTCGTTGGCACGCGTTCGCTACAGCTCTTAGTGACGGCCGTTTGTGCCTTGGATACATTTGCCAAGATAGAAACCAACCTCGTCAGCATGGGCACATTTTGGCGGCACAGCTTCTATGCTGGGTTGATCGCCCGTGGGTTGGCTAAGCGTTGTCGCGTGCTTCACCCTGAGCGCCTTTTCGTCGCCGGCCTCTTGCACGACATCGGCAGCCTCGTTCTTTACGTGCGGGCACCGGATGTTTCAAAGCGATTACTATTGATTGCTGATGGCGACGAGCAGGCGCTGCACCGGGCTGAGCTCAAGACGTTGGGCTTCAGTCATGCAGAGCTGGGCGGCGATTTACTCAAATCCTGGATGCTTCCCGAAACTCTGCACAAAGCCGTGCGTTGGCATCATAATCCCAAACGGGCTGGAATAGGCTGTTTCGACGCCTCGGTCGTGCATGTTGCCGATGGTCTTGCAAACCGTTCCAGATTAACCGCTTTTTGCGAACGGCCAGCGGAAGTGATTGCCATCGAGGCGCATGCCTGGGAGACGTTGAGTCAAGAGAGGAGTGAGCTTAATCAAAAGGAAGTGGTCGATGAGGCAACCTTTCAGCTAGCGGAGATCGAACTTTTTTTTGGCTATTAACTGGCAGCTTATAGGGCCAGCATTTCTCCTATTCGTTGCCCGACGGCAACCCGCTTCCCGGCACCAAAATGGGGATCCCACTCGGCAGTACCAGCCGGGAAAAGTACAATCACCGTAGAACCCATATTGAATCGTGCCGCCTCGGCGCCGCGCGCGAGGACAACTGGATGCTCTTGTTTCTTACTATAGTGCTCCAACGGCGGTCGCTTCGAACTGGTGGGGGTTATGGTTCCTGCCCATACGGTTTCAATATTGCCCACGAGCAGCGCACCCACTAAAACCAGAGCAAAGGGCGTGGTTGCCGTCTCAAAAAAGGTGATCACCCGTTCGTTTCGGGTAAACAGCGAACTCACAATGCGGGTGGTCGAGGGATTTACGCTGAATAGGCGCCCAGGGACATGCAGTGTTTCGATAACCTTCCCGCCGACCGGCATGTGTACGCGGTGGTAGTCTCGGGGGGCAAGGTAAATGGTCACAAAGCTCCCGCCCATGAATGTTTCGGCCCATGATTGGCGTTTCCCCAGGAGGTCGGCGAGTCGGTACATTTGGCCTTTTGCTTGTAGCAAAAGATCCTTCTCAATATGGCCTACCTGACTAATGTCACCATCGACCGGTGAAACGATGGCTGCTGGATCCGCGGGAAAAGGTCGGGCGCCGAGGCGCAAAGAACGAGTGAAGAAGCTATTAAAATCGGGGTAAGCTGCAATATCCGTATGGACTGCTTCTTCAAGGTTGACACGATAGTGGTGCACGAACCACTTGATCAGCCGTGTCCGAATCGGCGCGTAACGCATACGCGTGATATGAAAGACTAACCTGGATAGAAGATGCTGAGGATAAACGTACTGTGGAAGGACCCATAGGTAATCGAGGGCGCGTGCCCAGCGTGATTGCCTCAATACTGCCATATCTTGTGAATTCATCCTCCTTTGCACGGTATTTTACGGAATGCTGGCGGCGTGTACCAACTAAGGTATGGCTCTTATGACAGAGGGATTTTTTGGGGAAAGGTAATCAAGGGAATATGGATGAATCAAACTTGGTGCGAGCTGCTGAGCTCATTCGAGACGCGAAAAGAATCTTCATCGGTGCGGGGGCCGGTATGGGCGTTGACTCCGGGCTGCCGGATTTTCGTGGGGATGAAGGGTTTTGGCGAGCCTATCCGCCCTATCGGCATCTCGGGCTCGCCTTCGTCGAGCTTGCCAATCCAACATGGTTTGAACGTGATCCTCGGCTCGCTTGGGGTTTTTATGGCCACCGATTGCAGCTCTATCAAAGCACCATTCCCCATCCCGGTTTTCAGATCCTGCGTGAGTGGATGACGGGCATTGGCGATGGTTGGGTTTTTACTTCCAATGTCGACGGTCAGTTTCAAAAATCGGGATTTTCCGCAGCTCACATCGTAGAGTGTCACGGCTCGCTGCATCATCTGCAGTGCGTCAAGTCTTGTACGGATGCCATCTGGCCGGCCGATAGCGCGGTCGTAGATGTGGATCCGCAAACCTTTCGGGCCCGCGACCCATTGCCACATTGTCCTCGTTGCGGGAGTTTAGCTCGGCCTAATGTGCTGATGTTTGGCGACGGATGGTGGTGTGAAACTCGTACCGCCAATCAGAGAGCTCAATTCGAGCGCTGGATTGAAACCTTGATCAACGGGCAGACGGTGGTAGTCGAATGCGGTGCGGGTCTTGCTGTACCCACGGTGCGTTATACCTGCGAGTTGATCGCAGCACGCTGGGGTACGCCGCTTATTCGCATCAATCCCCATGAAGCCGAGGGGCCGCCAGGCACCTTGTCTTTGGCGGGAGGTGCCCTGGAGGCTCTAACCGCCATTGCGGCCCGCTTAGAGATGTTGCATTGAACGTGCGCTCGCTAGCCTATTTTGTCGTAGTGCTGGGTGCGTTATGTAGTGCCGCGTCAGCCCATGCCGATTTTGCAACCGGTTACCGAGCTTATGAACGGGGTGATTATGTCACCGCATTTGACCACTTTACAGAAACCGCAAGACGTGGTCATGCCGCGGCGCAAGTCAGCCTAGGGTGGATGTATTCTCAGGGGCTCGGAGTACATCGTGATGACCAGCAGGCGCTTTACTGGTATCGTCAAGCGGCTGATCAGGGGCATCGAGACGCACAGGCAATTCTTGATATTCGTCGGCTAGGGGATATCCCTGAAGGGCATGATGCCGCTGTCGATTGGGTTCCTAAGCACACCGGCAAGCTAACTCAAGAACACCTTGATTCAAGGCGCTATCAGGGAAGGGATGAAAATGCCCGGCCCCTGGAAGAAAGCCAAAGCGCGGCTTACTGGCATCGGAAATTTGCTGAGGCGGGTCGTCGTGAAGCTCAATTTTTGCTCGGCGTACGCTATGAGCTGGGACAGGGGATCCCGAAAGATGTGCTTCGAGCCACCTATTGGTATCGCAAGGCGGCAGAACAGGGATCAGCGCTTGGCCAGTTTAACCTCGGCCTCAAATATGCGATTGGGGAGGGAGTGCCACTCGACCCGGCCTTGGCCCTATATTGGTATCAACACGCTGCAGCCCAAGGACATCTCGAATCGCAATTTTTGGTGGGCGTTGCCTATGCTCAGGGCAACGGCGTGGCACCGGCGCCTGCAAAAGCGGTGCGCTGGTTGCGAGACGCGGCAAAACGTGGCTATGCGCCGGCTCAATATCATCTCGGCTCGATGTATGCCAAAGGTGAAGGGGTAGCCAGAGACTGGCCGCAAGCCTACCTGTGGCTCAGTTTCGCAGCGGCCCAGGGACATGATGACGCGCGCCTTAGCCGCGATGAGGTGGGCATGCGTATGGGGCCTGCCGAGATGGCAAGGGTGCAGCAACTTGCCCGGCGCGTGGGTTCTTTGCATCTACCCGTCGTGACCTGGACCCGATACGATCCTATTCACGTTGATGAACAATTCCGGAGAATGTGAGTTATTGTCATTGAGTTTGGGTGATCGCCAGGGGCCCAAGTTTCACGCCACGCTTGCTGAGTTGTTTCCATTACCATGATCCTCATCCTGCAGCCCGATACGGACCAAAGAAGCGATGTTTTTCAATCGCTTATAGCTATTTTGGCGCGCCTCGATGGCATTCGTTACCGGGTGCATGAAGAGCATGGGATGCAGCAGAAGCTCACTGAAGTGTATTTGATTGGAGATACCTCCGGGCTGCAGATCGAGGAGATGAGTGCACTGCCAGGGGTTGAGCGCGTCGTTCGCGTATCGACGGAATACCGCATACTGGGTCGCCATAAGGACGACCAGCGTGCCACCTACTTTGAATATAACGGCGTTCTCTTTGGGCAAGATAATTTGACTGTTCTCCTGGGGCTTTGCGCTGTTGATACCAAGGAACATGTTGAGGCAATGATGCGGGCATGCCGAGAGCACAGTCTCGTGTGTACGCGGATGGGGGCGTATAAACCGCGTACGAGTCCGTACTCATTTCAGGGGCATGGCAAAGCCTGTCTGCCTTATGTGTTCGAATTGGCCGGAAAGTATGGAATCAAAGTGGTGGCCATGGAGGTGACTTGTGAATCCCATGTGGATGAGATTCGCCAGGCTCTGCGGGCGAGCGGTGATGCCACCGGTGTGATGCTGCAAATCGGCACACGTAATACTCAGAACTTCGAGCTGCTGAAAAGCGTAGGGCGGCAACGGGAGTTTCCGGTGCTGTTCAAGCGTGGATTTGGAATCACCTTAGAAGAATCACTGAATGCCGCCGAATATCTCGCCAGCGAGGGGAATCGTAATGTTGTCTTTGCCTTGCGCGGCGTTCAGACCGAAAAGGGTGCACCCCATCGAAATCTGGTGGACTTTTCCCATGTGCCGGTGGTGAAGCGGCTGACGCGCATGCCGGTCTGCATTGATCCTTCTCATTCAGTAGGATCGCGCGATCGGGCTCCAGACAATCTTCTGGATGTGTTCCATGTGACGGCCCAAGGTATCATCGCTGGTGCTAATTTGGTCTTGGCGGATTTTCATCCGGTTCCGGAACTGGCGTTAGTCGACGGGGCTCAGGCACTGCGTCTTGAGGAACTGCCCCACTATTTAGAGGATATCCACATTACCCGCGAAGCGTACCAAAAGCGACTGGCGCTGGGGCGTGTTGAGGCTTGATTAAAAATCTCGTTAGCCTAAGCCCCCTGGGTAACGATTGCTTATCCTGCCGGCTCGACGCAGGGGAAACTGGGTACTGCGGTTGTCGACGCATGGGTTGGCCGGAGCCCCGAGGCTCCGGCTTTAAGCCATTTGCTTCTCCCTAATCTCGTCCAAGACCTTGCAGTCGATACAGAGCGTGGCAGTGGGACGTGCTTCCAAACGGCGGATACCAATCTCGACCCCACAGCTCTCACAATAGCCATACTCGCTATTATCGATGGCTGCAAGCGCCTCATCGATTTTCCTGATAAGTTTTCGTTCCCGGTCCCTGGCACGAAGCTCTAGAGTGAATTCCGATTCCTGAGTGGCGCGATCATTTGGATCCGGGAAATTAGCGGCGTCGTCCTGCATGTGATGAAGCGTGCGATCGACTTCCTCCATAAGCTGTTTTTTCCACGCTAACAGAATCTTTCGAAAATGTTCACGCTGGTTGTCATTCATGTACTCCTCACCCGGCTCCTCCCTGTAGGGGGCGAAGGTCAGCGCTGAGGTGGTAGTATTAGGCATCGTTAGCCCTCCATTTTTTGCACGCTAAAGGTAAGAAGCTGTGGGCTTGAGTGTAAGGCGGATTGTCATCCATGATCATCAAACTTATTCATGTAAACGCCTAATTGGGTGTGCAACTTGACGAACCTGACTGGTTATGACCACATGAGGGACCTGCCGGTTCAGTCTCGGATAATAGAACCGCTTTAAATAACAAAATGGTTGGCCCGACGCAATAAGCTAACGGTAATGTCGTCAGCCACAGCGACAGTTAGCGTTATTTGTTATGGTCGTTGGTGTTCCATGCGGTTTCGAGTCGTCCTGATGTTTGATCAGGGAGCCAACGGACTGGGGCTGTAGTTGTAAGTGATTGGCGTATTTTAGGAAAGGTTGCCATAGGCAAGAACTGTGATGGATAGGCTCAAGGCGCTCATTTTCGACGTCGACGGTACGCTCGCTGACACTGAACATCTGCATCTCAGGGCTTTTAATCTTGCATTTGCCGATGCCGATCTCGATTGGCATTGGTCGGCACCTCTCTACAGGACGCTTCTCAAAGTTGCCGGAAGCCGGGAGCGAATCCGGCATTTCATCGACGAATATCACCCCGACTTGAATCAGCGTGCGGATCAGGAAGCGCTACTCTTACAATTGCAGACGAGCAAGAATCGCTACTATGCGGACCTTGTTTGTCAAGGGGAAGCGAGATTTCGTCCTGGGGTTGGTAGGCTTCTGCAGGAAGCTCAGGCGCAGGGGTTGCAGCTCGCGATTGCGAGCACCGCTGGGTACGACAATATTCGGGTGCTGCTGGAGATGAACTTGAGGACGGGAGCCACTGATTGCTTTGCGCTGATCGCCGCCGGTGACGTCGTCGAACAGAAGAAACCGTCACCGGCGATCTATCGCTGGGTACTCGCTCAGCTCCAGTTAAAACCGCGTGACTGCATTGCCTTCGAAGACTCGCATAATGGAGTCCGTTCGGCCGTGGGCGCAGGTATTCCCACGGTGGTCACGGTTAATGACTTCACCATCAACGACGACTTTGCGGGCGCGGCGATGGTGCTCGATTGCCTGGGGGAACCGAAGCGCCCTTTCCGCGTTCTCGCGGGAAACCCTGGTCTTGCGACGTTTGTCGATGTGGGCTTCTTGAGGCGCTTGGTTCATGGCAGTTGAGTTGGCGAAACGGCACGGCTACGCGCAGCGCATGCGCACTATCGCACCTTTCTATGTGATGGATATCCTGGCCCGCGCCCAGGCACTGGAAGCCGAGGGTCGAGAGGTGATCCACATGGAGGTCGGAGAAGCCGATTTTCCTACTCCGTCGGCCATCGTGGCAGCGGGCCAAGAAGCCTTGGCATCGGGTTTTACCCGCTACACGCCGGCCGCAGGGATGTGGGAGCTCAGAGCTGCCATCGCCCATGATTACCAAGAGCGTCATGGCGTGCAGCTTGCTCCCGAGCGTATCCTGGTAACGCCAGGGGCATCTGGAGCGCTGCAGCTTTCCCTTGCCGTTTTGGTCGATCCGGGCGATACCGTGCTATTAACGGATCCAGGCTATCCCTGCAACCGCCACCTTGTTCGGTTATTCGAGGGCCAGCCGATCGCGGTTCCGGTAGGCGCCGATACCGGTTTTCAACTCGCTTGCGAGCACGTCGCTCGCTATGCGACGGCGAAAACGGTGGCCGTGATGGTGGCCAGCCCTGCTAATCCCACCGGGACAGTGGTTGATCGCGATGAGCTGCGGGATGTCCTCGAACGGGTGCGGGCCCTGGGCGCTTGGCTTATCGTCGACGAAACGTACCAACGGCTCATTTATGAAGGATGTGAGGCTACTGCGCTGGAACTCACCGATGACGTGTTTATTGTGAACAGCTTTTCCAAGACCTTTGGCATGACCGGTTGGCGCTTGGGTTGGTTAGTGGCGCCGGCGCAGTTCGTGCCTCAGGTTGAGATATTGGCGCAGAATCTATTTTTGGCGCCCTCGACCATCGCTCAACATGCGGCACTGGCCGCGTTCCAGCCAGAGATTGCCACTATTCTGGAGACACGACGACAGAAGCTGAAAGCACGGCGGGATTTCCTGTCGCCTGAGCTCAGGGCGATCGGATTTGAAATCGCCGGACAACCCGCGGGAGCATTCTATTTGTATGCTAACTGCCGACGTTTTGCCGAGGATAGCTTCGCCTTTACCCACGAGGCACTCGAGCGTACGGGTATCGCCTTTACCCCGGGTTGTGACTTTGGCAGCTATGGTGCCAGGGAGCATGTGCGTTTTTCGTATACAACCGGCATGGATGCGCTGCACGATGCGGTGTCGCGGCTCAGGAGTTATCTGTTGCGCTGATCATCAGTGGAGCCCGGGGGTCAAGTCTTGCTTTTTGCGCAGTTGCTCGCTCCACATCGCCGTGGCGCCAGCGACGGCGGTGGGGATCGCCACGAAATTGAGGCCCGGAATCATCATCGCTACCATCACTGCAGCGCCAAAGCTCAGCCCGAGCCAGCGCCGACGAGACAACAACTGTCGTTGAGCGGCGAATTTAATTCCGTGATTTCCCATCGGGTAGTCGAGGTACTCGATAGCCAGCATCCAGGCGCTGAAAAGTAGCCAAAGGAAGGGGGCAATCACATTGACGCCGGGTATCAGGAATAACAGCAGTAACAGTACGGCACGCACTAGAAAATAAGCTAACTTACGAATTTCAGAATATAAGCTGCGAAGGGTTTCCCGAAGTAGCTCATTCGCTGTCATCGATGCGGGCGTTTGACCGGTGAGTTTATGTTCCACCGCTTCCGCGAGCCAGCCGTTAAAGGGCGCGGCAATCAGGTTGGCCAGCAGGGAAAAACCGTAGACAAGTACCAGCACGGCACTGATGATAAAAAGCGGTATCAGCAGCCAGCTCAGCCAGTCGAGCCAGGCCGGTAACCATTGCTCGGTTGCTTCGCGCAACTGCCCCAGTATTGTCCACCCATAGGCGATGAGGGAGGCGAATAGCAAGCTATTTATCGCTAAGGGGATGGCCACGTAGCGGCGTACTCCCGGTTTAGTTATCAGTCCTAAGCCGCGAAAGAAGTACCTTGCGCCAAGCAGTGAGTCCTTACTCATGATGTGTCTGGGGTCCTGTGAGGAGGCGTTACCGCTGTTGGGTCTCTTGGCGCGCTTGCCTATATCCCGATCTGGCGAGTTGTGCGCTACCATACGCGGCCTCTGAATGTCGAGGCGAGGTCACGGGAACACCCAAGGCGCTGGCGCGAATTCGAGTGAAGGCGCGATTCATCGCTCCCCCGCCGACGGATTTCACCGACAGCGGATAAGGTGCTCCGAGCTTAGCGAGCAGGCGATAACCCTCGGCCTCAACATGGGCAATGCCTTCCAGTAGGCCTTGCAGAAAAACGGCATCATCCTTTGGGCGTGGGTGCACTATCGGCGCTCGGCACGGATCATTGATGGGAAATCTCTCGCCGGGCTGAGGCAAAGGATAGTACTGCAATCCGGTCGGGCGCTCGGGATCAAGCTGCCCACTGAGCTCACGCAGCCGCTCAATACTGAAGAACTTCAGGAGCGTACCACCGCCGGTATTCGAGGCGCCGCCTGCCAACCATCGGTTTTCCAGGCGGTGGCTGTACACGCCATAGTGGGGGGCGAAGATTGGTTGGTCGCAAAGGACCTTTAGCACCAGTGTGCTGCCAAGCGAGGTCACCGCTTCGCCCGGGTTGCGTGCGCCAGTTGCCAGGAAGCCGGCGACGCTATCCGTAGTGCCAGCCACCAGGAGAGTATTGGCAGACAACTTCCAGCGCGCGGCCCAGTGCGAGGTGATGGTACCGATGGGAGTGCCCGGAGGTAGCACTCTGGGAAGTAGCGTGTCAGGTACGTTCAGCTGTTCAAGCCAGCTTGGCCAAGCCCTGGCTGCTGCATCGTATCCAAGCTTTAGCGCGTTATTCTCGTCGCTGATCCCGAAGTTTCCGCAGAGGCGACCAGCGATCCAATCCGCTTGATGCAGGGCACGGACGGCGCCGGGAATTGCTTGGTGAAGAAAAAGCAGCTTCGCGAGGCTGCTGGTAGCCCCGTGCGCGGCGCTACGGCGCGGTGCTAGCACTGCAATACGTTCTGCCTGGACACGCGAGCGACTGTCATCGTACATCAAAGCCGGTCCGAGGGGTTGGCCGTGGGCATCGGTGAGCAGCAAGGTGGCGGAGGTGCCGTCGACGGCGATACTGCGAATTTGCTCTGCCGGGACGTGACGGTGGAGGTCGATCAGCGCTTGATCCAAAGCTTCCCACCACAGCTCGGGATGCTGTTCGGCGCGCGATCCGATGCGGGTTGGCGGAGGTAGCTGTGCTGCGCTGTAGCCACGAACCGCTCCTTCGGTATCGATGACAACCAAGCGGCATCCGGAGGTACCAAAATCAATGCCGGCGTGTAGGGTCAAGTCTATGTGCGCAGATAGGCTAAGTGCTATGGCAGGGCGACCGGAGGCGCTGGGGTCCAATTGGGCGCACGGTGCTCTGCTATGACGGTTGTATAGATGCCGCCCCGGACGTTGAATTTGGCCGTGATACGCATGAAGCGGGGAGCACAGGATTGCACCAGATCCTCGAGAATGCCATTTGTCACCGCCTCATGGAAGGCCCCTTCCTGGCGGTAAGACCAAATATAGAGCTTAAGCGCTTTGAGCTCGATGCAGCGTTGGTTCGGCACATACTCGATGTGCAGGGTAGCAAAGTCGGGTTGTCCTGTCTTCGGACAGAGGCACGTGAATTCGGGAATCCGAATCCTAATCGTATAATCCCGCCGCGGCATAGGATTATCGAATACCTCGAGCTGCTTTGAGGGTCGTGTAAGCATAGCAGTGCAGATGCAGGGTTGCTTAGGGAATGCGTGGCGCAGAAGTTGCCTTTACAATCTATAAACATACATAGTGTAAGGTATTCAAGCTGGGAATATGAACTGCGCCGGAGAAAGAATCGGCGATGCGATTGCGTAGGATAAAACTCGCAGGCTTCAAGTCCTTCGTGGATCCCACCCACATCAACCTCCCGCCCGGCATCATCGGCATCGTCGGCCCGAACGGTTGTGGGAAGTCGAATGTCATTGATGCTGTACGCTGGGTCATGGGGGAAATCTCCGCCCGTCATCTCAGGGGGGACTCCATGGCTGATGTGGTTTTTAACGGCTCCACCTCTCGCAGGCCCGTTGGGCAGGCCTCCGTTGAGCTTGTGTTCGACAACTCCGACGGGCGCCTCGGTGGCGAGTATGCCACCTATGCGGAGATCGCCCTCAGGCGTCAGGTGGTAAGGGACGGACAATCCAGCTATTACCTGAACGGTACGCGTTGTCGGCGCCGTGATGTTGTCGGTATCTTTTTGGGTACTGGTTTGGGACCGCGCAGCTATGCCATCATCGAACAAGGCATGATATCGCGCCTCATCGAAGCGCGCCCGGAGGAGTTGCGCGAGTTCTTGGAGGAGGCGGCGGGGATCTCAAAGTACAAAGAGCGTCGACGGGAAACCGAGACACGCCTGCGACACTGCCGGCAGAATCTGGAGCGCCTCAATGATGTGCGTGCAGAGCTCGAAAAGCAATTGACGAACCTAAAGCGGCAGGCGGCTGTTGCTGAGAAATACAAACGACTCAGGCAGGAACAGCGCCAAGCGGATGCAGTGCTGTTGGTGTTGCGGTGGCGAGCGCTGGCCGAAGAGGCGACAAGGCAAGCCGAGGATCTGCGTGCTGAGGAGAACGGCTTCGAAGCCATGGTTGCCGAGCAAAGGGCAATCGAGGCCGAGTTGGAACAGATGCGATCGGCGCAGATCAGCACCACTGATGAGTTCAATGCAGCATACCGTCAGGTATTGGACGCGGGAGCCGAGATTGCCCGCCGCGAGGAAAATATTGCTCACCAGAAGACGCGGCGAAAGGAGTTATCCCAGAGCTTGCACAGTGAGGAGGCTTTGCTGAGCGAGGCATTAACGCACTTGCATTCCGATGAAGGCAGGATGCGGGCGATTGGCGAAAGCTTACAGGAGATTGAACCTCAACTGGAAAATCTCGAGTCATTGGCGGCGCGGGCGAAGGCGGAGCATGCGGAGCAGGAACAGACGGTTCGCCGCTGGCAAGTGGCGTGGGAGCGGTTGAGCGAGCAGGTGGCGGACAGCATGCAAAAAGCTCACGTACAGCGTACGCAGATCGAGCATGTCGAGGAACGACTCCTCGAAGTTCACAAGCGCGTTCACCGGTTAGAAGAAGAACGTGCGAGCCTGCATCCGGAAACGCTCGAAGATAGCATCCGTGCGCTTCACGCACGGCTTGGCGACCGGGCGCAGGCACTTATGCAGGTAAAAAAAACGGCGGCACGTCAACAGACAGCGATACGGGATTTACGGGAGAGAATGAGTGAGGTCTCTCTGGCATTACATGCGGCGCAGGCGCGCCTACAGGAGAGCCGCGGTCGGCTAGCTTCACTTAGCGTACTGCAGCAAGAGGCTCTTGGAAAAAAGCCCGGCGAAGTCATGCAGTGGCTCGAAGAGCGGGCGCTGTCCGAGCTGCCGAGGCTGGCCGAGAGGCTGCAAGCCGCGCCCGGCTGGGAGCGCGCGCTCGAGATCGCGCTTGGTCCTCATTTGGAGGCGGTCTGCGTCGTTGGGCAGGAGCGTTTTCAAGGAGATTTGGCACAGCTCAAGGAAGGTGCACTGACGCTATTCGACAGCGCATTAACGCAGGAGTCTAACGCGGACGGTCACGGGCAGTCATGGTGCAAGCTAGTCGAAAAAATTGCCGCACCTTGGCCTCTCGATGATGTGCTTGACGGCATCTATGTCGCGGACTGCCTTGAAGATGCGTTTCAGCGCAGAGCCTCCTTGGGTCCCGGAGAGTCGATGGTGACGCCGGCCGGTGAATGGGTCGGCGGCAGCTGGGTACGTGTGGTCCGAGGCAAAGACGGCGCTGACGGAATACTCGCTCGGGAGCAAGAGATCAGAGGATTGATGGCGGGATCTGCAGAGCTTGATCAGGAGGTGAATGACTGGAGCGCAGAGCTCGCCGCAGCTCAGCGAGCACTCGCCGCCTTGGAGCAAGAGTATGCGGCATTGCAAACGGAGCTCGCTGAGACTCACCGCGAGCAGGCTACCCTGGCGTCGAAGCTCGAGTCCGAGCGCAAGGAACTGGATCGGACGCGGGCGAGGCTGCAAGCGATTGTCGATGAGCTCGATGAGCTCCGAATGCGCACGGTGAGCGATGCAGAACAGTTGCGCAGTGGGCGCCTGTCTCTGCAGAGCATGACTGATGCGCTAGAGGCTCTTCACCATGAGCGCGATGCTTTGGAGACGCGTCGGAAAGAACAGCTTCCCCTCATCGAAAAAGCGCGCGAACGCTGGCAGCAGCAGCAAGACGATGCCTATGGGGCGCGCTTGCGAGCGGCGTCTTTGCGCACCGAGCTCAAGTCGCTCGAGCAAGGGCGGTTACGCAACCAAGAACAGGTAACCCGTTTGCAGGCTCGATATGAAGAGCTGTCCCAAACGTTAGCCGATACAGAAGCGCCGCTACAGGAGTCTGCTACAGAGATCGACCAGTGGCTCGCGACACAGCGTAGACTGGACGAACACTTAGGCCAAGCACGGGAGCAAATGGAGCGCTCCGAGGCGCGCGTCCAGGAACTGGAGCAACAGCGCCAAACACTGGAAGGCAGACTCCAAACCACGCGCGCCGCCTTGGAGCAACGGCGTATGACATTTCAAGAGGTACGGGTTCGGGGAGACACCGTCGCCGAGCAAGTCGCCGCGGCAGGATACGACCTCGCCGCGATGATAACGGAGCTGCCAAAGGACGCCACCGAAGATGTTTGGTCGGCAAACCGCGATGCATTGGCACGACGCATCGAGCGCTTGGGCTCCATTAACCTCGCGGCAATTGATGAGCTGGAGCAACAGTCGGAGCGAGGGCGGTATTTAGATGCGCAGCATGCGGATCTTGTCGAAGCGCTAACAACGCTGCAAGATGCCATACACAAAATCGACCAGGAAAGTCGGACTCGGTTTGAGGATACCTTCGAGAGGGTAAATAGTCACTTCAGTGCATTGTTCGAGCGCCTGTTTGGTGGCGGGCATGCCTATCTGGAAATGACGGGCAGCGACGTGCTCGATACCGGAGTTAGCATCATGGCGCGCCCACCCGGAAAAAGGAACAGCACCATTCATTTGCTTTCGGGCGGTGAAAAGGCCTTGACAGCGGTGGCATTGGTGTTTGCTATTTTTGAGTTGAATCCGGCGCCGTTCTGTCTACTCGACGAAGTCGATGCGCCCCTCGATGACGCCAACGTGGGACGCTTTTGTGATCTAGTCAAGGAGATGTCGGAACGGTTACAGTTACTCATTGTCACCCATAATAAGACATCCATGGAGACGAGCGAGCACCTCGTTGGTGTTACTATGAAGGAGCCGGGTGTCTCCAGACTGGTCGCGGTGGACGTCGAAGAGGCGGTTCGCCTGGCGGCGATGTGATGGCAGCTGCTGCGATAACATGACGAACAAGGGGTTGAGCTTTGGAACGGTGCGGCGCTAATGGACAACCTACGGTGGATTCTACTCCTTAGCGGCATTCTCCTGATTATTGGCATCTTCACATGGGAGGTGTTTCGTCGGCGTCATCCGGAATGGGATGATCCGAGCGAGAGTGCGGACCAGGGTTTCGAGACTGAGGGTGACGGGCTGTTTGCGGAGCCGGTGAAAGATCCGCAAGCGACGCTCAGCGACGCCGTCGGCGCTGCAAGCTCGGTCTCGAAGCGAGATGGCGACATTGTGGTCGGAGACTTAGCAAGCGTTAAAACGCAAGCTCCTGCAGCGATAACAGCGCGCCTAGATGAGAAACCCGTACGCCGCGGTTCGGTCAGTTCCGGTGGCGCGGCGGCAGAACCGAAGCGAACCGATGCTCCGCTGATCTGCGCCATCGCTGTGATGGCAAGACCGGGCCATCGCTTTTCTGGCGGCAGCATTTGCGAAGCACTCGAGGCTGCCGGGTTGCGCTATGGTCCCATGGGGATCTTTCACTACTACGGGCGAGGCGAGCAAGCGCACAGTCAGCCGGTGTTCAGCGCGGCCAACATGCTTGAGCCTGGTACGTTTGACGTTGAGGCTATAGACAGCTTACACACGCCGGGATTAATGCTCTTCCTGCAGTTACCCGGTGAGGTGGACGGCGCGCAAGCATTCGATCTCATGCTGGCTGTCGGTAAACAGCTTGCTGAATGGCTCGGCGGCGAGTTGCGCGATGAGACACGCAGCTCGCTGACTCATCAATCCATTAGCCATATGCGAGAACGAATAATCGATTTTGGGCGAAAACGTCTCCTCACGTTGCACTGATTACTAATGGGCCCCGTTTCGGGTTGCGATCAGTTGCTGCGGCGCAGAAGCTGTTTTCAATAGGGGCCGAGCAAAGAGGGCGGGTTGCCCTCGCGGAATTTCTGTGACACTGCCGCTGGCTCCGTTCTGAGCTGCATAAGGTCTTTTCCAGGAGACTGTCCGTATTGATGTCTACCTCCATCGACGTTGTCCGTCGAATTGAGCTCTTGCGCAGAACCCTCGACCATCACAATTATCGCTACTATGTTCTCGATGATCCCGAAATTCCGGATAGTGAGTATGATCGGCTCATGGGGGAGCTCCAGCGTTTGGAGGCCGCTTATCCGGAGCTCATTACCTCGGCATCGCCGACGCAACGCGTTGGCGCCGCGCCTTTGCCGGTATTCAGTGAGGTCAAGCATCGCCTGCCGATGCTGTCGTTGGCCAATGCTTTCGATGAACAGGAAGTGATGGATTTTGACCGCCGGGTGCGCGAACGTCTAGGCGTCAGCGAGATAGCATATGTGGCTGAGCCGAAGCTCGATGGTCTTGCAGTGAGTCTCGTCTATGAGGATGGCTTGCTCATTCGGGGGGCTACCCGAGGGGATGGCGCTCGTGGTGAGGATGTGACGCAAAACGTGCGTACTATTCGTGCGATCCCACTGCGGCTGCACGGGGAGGACATCCCCCGACTTCTCGAGGTGCGGGGTGAGGTCTACATGACGCGCGATGGTTTTCGGCGTCTCAACAACGAGCAAAGGAAGCGCGGCGAGAAACCCTTCGCAAATCCCCGCAATGCGGCGGCCGGGAGCCTGCGGCAGCTCGATTCACGGGTTACGGCGAGTCGCCCCTTGACGCTTGTCTGCTATGGCATTGGCGCGGCAGAAGATGACCGCTTGCCGAAACGGCATTTTGAGCGGCTACAGCAGCTGAAAGCTTGGGGTATGCCGATTTCCTCTGACGTTGCCGAGGTGCGCGGGGTTGATGGGTGTCTCGATTACTATCGTGCGCTCGCGGCACGCCGCAATGAGCTCGTTTATGATATCGACGGCGTCGTGTACAAGGTCGACGCCGTGGAATTTCAGGCGGCGCTTGGCGCCGTGGCGCGGGCACCTCGTTGGGCGATCGCCCATAAGTTTCCCGCCGAAGAGGCGCTGACGCAGGTGCTCGCAATTGGTGTCCAGGTGGGGCGCACCGGGGCGATTACACCGGTGGCGCGCTTAGAAGCCGTTCAAGTGGGAGGAGTCACCGTCACCAGCGCGACACTCCATAATCAAGCCGAGGTGGAACGTAAAGACGTGCGCGTCGGTGACACTGTAGTCGTGCGCCGTGCGGGAGATGTCATCCCGGAGATTGTACGGGTAGTCCCGGGACGGCGCCCCCCCGGCACTCGCCCCTTTGTTCTGCCAACGGTGTGCCCTGAATGTGACTCGCAAGTAGTGCAAGCAGAAGGCGAGGCGGTTGCCCGGTGCAGCGGCGGGCTATTCTGCCCAGCGCAGCGCAGGCAAGCAATTCGGCACTTTGCAAGCCGGCGTGCCATGGATATCGAAGGGCTCGGGGAGAAGGTTGTGGAGCAGTTGGTCGCCGGCGGATTGGTGCGAACGGCTGCCGATGTCTACCAGCTCACTCAGAAGCAATTGGCCGCACTCGAGCGAATGGGAGACAAATCTGCGCAGAACCTGTTGCAGGCGATCGAGAAGAGCAAGGCAACGACCCTCTCCCGATTCTTGTATGCCATGGGCATCCGCGATGTCGGAGAGGCGACCGCGCGGATGCTGGCGCACCATTTTGGGTCGCTCGAGGCTTTACAAGCGGCTGATGTGGCGTCTCTTCAAGCCGTACCGGATATCGGTCCCGTGGTGTCGCAACACGTTTTCTCGTTTTTTCGACAAGCCCATAACCAGGAGGTGATTCAAGGGTTACGGGACGCCGGCGTGAGCTGGGAGAGCGAGTCGCCAACGTCGGCGCAGCGTCCCCGCCTCCTGTCCGGGAAGACGTTTGTCCTTACCGGTACCCTCAAGTCCATGGGCAGGGAGCAAGCCAAGGTGCGCTTGGAAACGTTAGGTGCGCGAGTGACGAGTAGTATCTCTCGCAACACCGATTATGTGATCGCCGGAGCTGATCCGGGCTCCAAGCTCGACAAGGCCCAGAGCTTCGGTATCCCTATCTTAGATGAAAAGGAATTTCTCGGGCTTCTCGACCCGTCGGCGTCGTCTTGAAGTGCAATTAGCCGCGCACCTTAATCTGCCGGCACTCGCGACGTGTTTTAATAGCTTCTAAAAGACCACCTCATCGGCTGCACGCGCATGCTCACCGCGAGTGTAGATGTGGGCGCGAGTCCAGGGGATGCGGTTGTTACCCGAATGAGTAAATAGCACCTGAAACAGCTGCAGCGAACCGGTTAGAAACGCGGCAATCGATCCCGCTAGGTAAAGCCGCCAAGCACGGACGAAGCGCTCGTCATAGCGCCCAGCCAGCTTATCCACGGCTTGCTCAAAACGATCGAGCCAATGTTGAAGCGTTTTCGCGTAATGAAGCCGCAGGTTCTCCACATCGAGAACCGAGAATCGATTTGGCTCGAAGATAGCCATCATCTCTCGCAAAGAAGGCGGATAACTACCGGGGAAAATACGCCTCTCGATCCATGGGCTGTTGGGATTGGCCCGATCTCGGCCTATGGTATGGATGAGGCCCAGGCCTTGCAGTTTCAGGCAACGATGGATAATTTTCCCGAGCTCCGAATAATGATCCGTTCCAACGTGCTCCAGCATTCCCACCGATACGGCCACATCGTATTTGCCCTTGATGCTGCGGTAGTCATCCTCGATGAATTCGACTCGTTCAGATAGACCTTCTGCCTTCGCCTGCTCGCGCGCATAGGCAATCTGCTCATGCGAGATATTGAACGCCTTGACGGTCACGCCATATCTCTTTGCCATATATCGAGCGAGGCCTCCCCAACCGCAGCCTGCCTCAACCACCGTCTGCCCAGAGGAGAGCTGAAGCTTTCTGCACACGTGCTCCATCTTTGCGATCTGCGCCTGTTCTAGCGTTGCCGCATAACTCGGGAAGTAAGCACAGGTGTAGACCATGTCCTCATCGAGCCAGAGACGATAGAAATCATTGCCGATGTCGTAATGATGGTGGATGTTTTTTCGCGAACCGCGAAGGGTGTTGCGGCGAGGACGCACCACCCAGCGGTTGAGAGCACGCTCCAGGGAAAGCAATCGGGATCCCGTGCTAAGGCGCGCCCGAGTTACTGCCGCATTAAGCTCGACAAGATCACCCTCCAGAGCGATGGTGCCATCAACGTAACCATCTCCAAACGCGAGTTCCGGTGAGGCAAGGAGCTTCCATAGCGTGCGCCGGTCATGAATGGCAACGCTGGCAACCGGTTGCACAGTCGGTCGGTAGACCTCTTCGCCATTCCAAAGGGTCACCACGAGAGGCGGATGACCTAGGGCGGCCAATAGCCGCCTCAGCAGCAATTGTTCGATTCGAAGGACCTTGCTCGGTCGCGCAATGGAATCGCGTTCCCTTGTGCCTTTGCGGTAATCGCTGTTTGCATCAACGTGGAGAGGTTTGTAAGGGCCTTCTTCCTTTTTCATTCTTCATTGCGGTGGTCCGTTGGGTGAAAGCCAGCGTGTTACTGCTGCGTATCCACTTGGGCGATAGCCGAACAGGCCACCACCCAGTAACTCAACGCAGGGGTTCCAATAACCTGCTGATTATAGGGGACGTGCTGGACGTTCGCTACATTTCTTACAGGAATAGAATCATTTCGTTTCTTAGCCTAGGGCATCGGCCGATGTTATGGCAATTAGGGTTTATCCTCGCTGGCGCCTACTGTAGCCCCAGAAAGGCAAAATGAGAACTGCTGATGGGTAGATGAGCAGGCAATAGCCAATAAAACCAAGGGAAAAATGATGTGATAGTGCACTCATGCACCCAGTAAGTGAGCTAATACGCCCGATAATAATTCAATACCTTACGCACATAAGCTTGGGTTTCTGGGTAGGGGGGTATTTGATGGCCGTACTTGACGACAGCGTTTTCTCCCGCATTATAAGCCGCGATCGCGAG
Organism: Gammaproteobacteria bacterium; assembly: GCA_049282355.1. GTDB lineage: Bacteria > Pseudomonadota > Gammaproteobacteria > HK1 > HK1 > JAGTVB01. The sequence continues at coordinate 57,771 of JBAPTW010000037.1, forward strand.
CGGCAAGGTTTTAAACCGATTCAGGAGATAGTGAAGGTAGCGTGCGCCCCCGCGGAGATTGTCGGCTGGATCTCGGCGATCTTGTACCCCATAGCGGCGGGCGGTTGCCGGCATCAGCTGCATTAACCCCACCGCGCCTGCTTTGGAAATTGCCTCAGGATCATAGCCTGATTCAGCAGTTATCACGGCGTGCACTAAGGCCGGGTCAAGTTGGTATTGCTGCGCAGTGTCGAGGATCAGGGCGTTGAGCTGCTCCTTCGTTGCTGCCGGGTTGGCAGACAAGGTAGCGTTATGCCTATTGCCGATGGCTTGATACCCCGGCCCGAGCTTTCGGTCGCTGAAGTGTACATGACCGCGCTTATCGACATAGCGATAGACTTCTGCATAGACGGGGCGGGCATCAATAAGGGCAAGGGCGAGGACAAGAGCCCCTGTTGCGGCAATATACGGATGGGTGGCCGCGATGTGCACTAAGCCCACTGGTCACACCTCGGACAGACGCTTTCATGATCCAGGTGTGAGCCATAGCGGTCAACCTATAACGAACTTGAGTCCCAGGTGCGTGCCCTGGAGAAGCGCCCAAGCGTAGATTCCCGCGACCAAGTCATCGAGCATGATGCCAAGTCCTCCTGCGATGCGTCGGTCGATTTGATCAATGGGCCAAGGCTTAAGGATGTCAAAAACACGAAAGAGCACAAACCCCGTCAGAATCCACCCGAAGTGCCGCGGGGCGGCAATCATGGTAACGAGATACCCTACGATCTCATCCCAGACGATAGCCGGGTGGTCGTGCACCGCAAGTTGGCGAGAAGCGGCGCGTGTTAATCCAATCCCAAGAAAAAAGAGGAGCAGAACGGTCGCTGCGTACCACAGGGGCGGAAGCTTCATTAGCAGGCAATACAACCCGACGCCGAGGGCCGTTCCTGCCGTGCCCGGTGCCATAGGTACCAGACCGGTGCCGAGCCCACAGGCCAAAAAGCCCGCTGGGTTCCAAAAAAGCTTACCGGGGCCGAAGCGAATGCGTTCCAATCTGCGCTTCAAGAAGCCGGTAGCCCTGTTCTTCGCGATGCACCTTCGGCAAACGCTTTTGATGCGGTGCGCGAAAGCAGGAAGAAGCGGTGTGTGGTTGCCACTGCTTGTCAGGTGAAGTGTTGATAGCCTAACTGAGTCGCGGCCCATGAACAGGCTTCATCGGAGCAGCGCAGTCCGGCGTCGCGTTCGATCGTGCCGATGTGCTGGATGGGACAGTCTAAATGGGCCTCGGCCATTCGAAGTCTAGCCAGTCTATCGGGCGCTACGGTGAAGCATAGCTCATAGTCATCACCCGTAGAGAGCGCCAACCGCCGTGCCTCTTTCCGATCAATACTGCTTATCATCGCCTCAGACAGAGGTAGGCGAGTGATATCTATTGTCGCTCCGACATGGCTTGCGGTGAGCACATGATCAAGGTCGGCTAATAAGCCATCGGATAAATCGATAGCCGAAGAGGCTAAATGGCGCAGGGCAATACCCGCCGCGATGCGTGGTTGGGGGCGGTTCAGGCGGGCCTCTAAATAACGGCGGTGCACATCACCAGCGACGGCAGTGATTTCTTCGCGCGCCATGGCAAGGGCTAAACCCGCATCGCCGAGAGTACCCGTTACGAAGATGAGATCGCCCACGGTGGCGTTGTCGCGGCGAAGCGCGTGCTGCGCCGGCAGGTGCCCATAGACGTTAACGGTGATGGCCAGCGGTCCGTCATTTACTGTTCCACCAAGCAGCTGCACATCAAACTCATCCGCGAGCGTCTTGAATCCATGGGCAAACTCAGTGAGCCAACTGCTGTCGATCGTCGTCGCTGTCAGGCTGAGCAGCGCGGCGCTCGGTTTGGCACCCATCGCGGCAAGGTCGCTGAGATTGACGGCAAGTGCCTTATAGCCGATATCTGCTGGCGTAGCCGCCAGCGTGAAGTGCACACCACAAACGAGGGTGTCTATCGAGGTGGCCAGGACGTCGCCTGTCGGCAACTGCAGAACAGTCGTGTCGAGGGCAAGAGAATACTGTTGCCGAGGACTGTTTTTATGTCCGCCGATTACCTGTTCCAGCCAG
>JBAPTW010000038.1:0-4739 GCA_049282355.1 Gammaproteobacteria bacterium
ACTGGAAACTAAACGAGAGCTTTCTGTTGCGTTTGTTCATAGGAACGCCGCTGAAGAACGTGATTTCCAGATTACTAGGGGTCAAGGTAGGCAAAAAGGTTTTCGATGATGGGTGCTCGTTCTCGGAGAAGATATTGGTTGAGGTTGATAACTACTGCACGCTAAATATGGCAGTATTGCTGCAAGCCCATTCTCTAGAAGAAGGTATTTTTAAATCGGATCGCATTCGCGTCGGCGAAGGATGTACGATTGGAGTCAATGCACTGGTGCACTATGGCGTGTGCATGGGAGAGAATGTGGTATTGGATGCGCATTCTTTTTTGATGAAAGGTGAAATGCCGAGTTCAAACACAAGATGGCAGGGAAATCCGGCGATGCTTGTAGTTAACGAGTCCGAATCGACGCAAATGTGCAATGTTGTTTCGATTAAAGAGAGCGTCGCGATTAGCCGCACAGAAGGGAAGGGGCGTGTCGCTGCCTTTAGCTCGGCTGAAGAGCCTGGAGTGTGTCTGGGCATCGAAGGCTAATGCAGACAGAACATGTTAATGAGGTTATTACTACTCGGACAAAACTTCACTTGAGCGAAGGAATGGAAATAGTAAAGAGGTGAACCGGGTGGCCGCTGGCCGTTTTGCTTTAGCTGTCGTAGTACGAAGGTAAATTCGCTTGTCGGCCATTGGTCCTTTGGTGCTTGGGAAGGGGTAGCTGGGCGCAGCATGAAGGGGGCAACACGTGTGGCGAGCAGGATTATCTTTACGTTACTAGGCACTGGTCTGCTGGGCTATGTGGGCCTTTACTATTGTGGTTACGATGCTGTTCGGGAGCTCATCGCTCACTTTGACTGCGATTGGGAGTGTGCCGAAACGTCGAGCAGCGTTTGGGCATTTTTTCGAGTTTTTGTCTTGTTAGAGACCATGCTGGTCATTGGAATTTACTTTATTGCTCTCGGGTGGTTCAAGCGTTAACGTTAGGTAAGAGTACCCAAGAATTATGGCCAAGAAGTGAACCGGATTCGGTAAATGCCTGTTGCGGCTACCGGCAATAAAGCCCTTGTTGAATCAAAATTTCATATCTCGTTTTCGGTACCATCAACGTTAGGGTTCGAACATAGCAAAACAGTCTGTAAATGTTCTTACAGACACCACTGCTGGTCGGATTGCCCACATATCTATTTGCTTTTCCGGAGCGTTTCAGCTTTCAGTTATCTCTGAGGAGATGTTTTTCTCCCCACGGCGGCGCGAGCAGAGGAACTGCATACTCAGCACGTACTAGTGTTAGTCGCTTCGGTTTCAGCAGAACGCTTAACCGCTGCTATGATTGCAGAAACTCTTCCCCGTCCCTCGAAACGAAAAACTTGGAAACGTATCTAGTGGTCTGGCTGAAAGACTGTTAGCTAGACAAAACACTATATTGCACAGGAAGTAAAGGCACTAAGATTAAGTCCGCCTTTGTAAAATGCTAAAGTTAAGCTTTGCTGTCTTGATACTATTTCTGTTATTTGCCGTTACGCCGCCTGGGAACGCGCAGGACGCTCCCGCTTTGGCACAAGATACTTCGCGGGCGAGGATCTACATCGATCCAGCGGAAAGAAGAAAGGCGGGTGTGCCTAGACAGCTTACGGATTGGCTTTCCGTATCAGGCTTGCTTGAGGCTGGCTCGGATTACAATGACTTTCGGACCTACGAAGTATTCTTATCCGCTCAGGCTGGCTTTGATTTGACATTTTCGGATATGATTACAGCAGAGCTTCTGGTCGGGTATGATAATTTTGATCGCTATAACTTCGATGGTCTCTATTTGGACGTTGCTGCGATTAACTTAGAAGGTGAGAGCTGGAGTGTGTCCGCTGGTCGACAGTATCTCCCATTTGGAGCATTTTACAGTCATTTTGTGACAGCGCCTATAGTCGACTTATTCGAGACTCGGGCTACCTCAGCTAACCTCGAATATTCGTTAGACTACCTTGAGGAGAATACCTTTGAATTGTGGGCAAGTGTATTTGCCGGTGAAGCCAGAAGCATAGGCATAGGCGGCGATTCGCTGGATTTCGGATTCGGCTTCGAATTTTCATCGGATGATGAAACGCTGACCTTGGGGGTCGGCTATTTGTCTGACCTTGCAGAAACGATTGGTTTGTTTGAGGCGTCTTTTGGCGATTTGTCCCAAGAACGTGTTCCCGGGTTAAGTGCCTACGCTCGGGCAGGTCTGGATGACTTTGAGATTACAGTAGAAATGGCTAAGGCAATCGGCACGGTTTCAGAATTTGGCGCAGACCTAGATAAACCTTGGGCTTGGAACGTTGAAGTCGCCTATTTCCCATGGCCTTCCACGATGGTCGCTACTCGCATAGAAGCCAGCGAAGAACTGTTTGATGAGCCAGAGCGGCAATACGGCCTAACGGCGACATGGCGTATTCGCGAACACGTTACACTTGCCGCTGATTATTTATTTGGGACTTTTAAAAGGGACTTTGCCTTTGATAATAATGGAGAGGAGTTGCGTTCCCGAAACTGGATTGCGGCGCAGATCTCAATCGAACTTTAAAGCTTTTTTTAGCGCATGCACTAATGCCATTGATGTGAATGGCATGACGCTTTTTGCGCTGTATATTAATAAATTGCAAATTTTCCAAACATGTTGAAGAGTCAGTAATTGTGATCGTATACTTTTTAATAGAGAGCTTATGGAGATCAGTCGCCTGGAGTAAGGCTTTACCGGATTTGGGATAAATGGTATTTATCGTGGTTGCGTGCAGACAGGAGAATTATCAATTTGAAGCAGCATTCGGTCGCAGTAACGTTAATTTGCATCTTTATGTTAAATGGTTGCGGCGAGGACGAGGAAATCCCAATCGAACTGAATGGTATTTGGGAGCAAACCGGTTATGGTGATGTGTACGTCGTTGAAAAGGACGGTGCAGTGCTTTATCAGTACACACGTGAAACCTGTTTGCTAGCGAATAAGCTGAAGTCCAAAGCGTTCAACAAGCTAGTTACCGATGTCGAATTGCAGGATGATGGCCTTGCGTTTACCGCCAGGTCATCCGTGACTCCAGCTTTTCGGGTACATTTCTCCCGTTTGAAATCACTTCCTGAGACATGCAATGGAGCCACTTTCATAAGTAAAGCGGCACCGACGCAAACATTTGAACATCTTTGGCACACCTTTAATGATTACTATGCATTCTTCGCGGAGCGTGACGTTGATTGGAAGGCACAGTATCGCGCCCACCGCGAGCAAGTAGTCGACGACATGAGCAATCGAGCATTATTTTCCTTGTTGAGCAAAATGCTTTCCCCTATTGACGATGCGCATATTGTGTTGAGCTCCTCATCGAAAGAATTCAGTCCATCGAAGCTAACGGGACACGATGTGATCCTTTCCGAAGGATTTCAAAATCAATCGGTGTTTGAAGATTTTGATGACTACGAAGCTGCTCAGATTAGGCTCTATAACAAAACGCTTCTCAAGTACCTCGATGAAGATAGCATTCAGGGTGCCGGTGGCATTCATGATTCCTTGCTGCTCTGGGGAACAATAAAAAGCCGCGTGGGGTATCTACGAATCCGAAGTATGGAGTCGATCGCTAGCAATCCTGGAGAGTCTGTCAGTGACGACATCGAGGCCGTTCAAGCGATCATGGATCAGGTTCTGAATGATCTGCGCGATACGGACGCCATGGTTATCGATGTACGGTTTAACGACGGTGGGAACGACGCCGTGAGTCTGGCGATTGCGAGCCGTTTTACAGATACCCGCCGGCTTGCTATGACCAAGACAGCACGTAGCTACCGAGGGGAAACGACACCACGCGAGGCTTACCTAGTTCCACAAGATGGTAAGCCATTTAGCAAACCTGTGGCTGTGATCACAGGGCCGGATACCATCAGCGCCGCGGAGATCTTTGTGCTCGCCATGCGGGCGTTACCACAAGTGATTCAGGTGGGGGAACTGACCCGCGGCGTATTATCCGATGAATTAGAGAAATCCTTGCCCAATGGCTGGATGGTTACGCTGTCAAATGAGGTCTACTACGATCACATCGGCACCAGCTACGAGGCGAAAGGAATTCCACCCCATATCAAAGCCTCGGTTTTTAGCTTGAATGATCTCGAGGCGGGACAAAATTCTGCACTGGACACTGCTTTGGATGCAGTGTTGCCGTAGACTTTTCAAGTCAAAGTAAAAATGCAGTTGGCGTGGCAGTTAACTAACTTAAAGGTTGAAAGCCTTAACAACGTACCCCGAAGGGCATGCGTGATGCGATTTTTTCGCTTTTTCCTCGCGAGCGCTTTCCTACCCGCTACTACTCTAGCCCAGCAAGATCCGCCTTATTCTATCGGGGCGAATATCGCAATCACAACGGATTACGTTTTTCGCGGAGTCTCTCGAACTCGAACAGGTCCGGCACTCCAATTTGGAGTCGACGGATCTTACACGCTGGGACCCATCGATCTCTTCGTTGGTGCCTGGGCTTCCAATGTTGATCTTGGTGGATTCGAACAAGTGGCCACTGAGGGAGTTGGCACTGGCGATGACGAAGAAACCGGGAATGAAAATGATGAGACGGACGTCGATGGTGAGGAGGGAGGTGATGAGACGGACATCGATGGTGAGGAGGGAGGTGATGAGACGGACGTCGATGGTTAGGAGGGGGATGATGAGACGGGCGATGGTGACGGCGATGGAGAGCAAGTCGAGCTGGATTTTTTCGTAGGCGTCAATGGAGAACTGCCGCT
>JBAPTW010000039.1:0-3086 GCA_049282355.1 Gammaproteobacteria bacterium
GTGACATCGGGAACTAGCTGGCCGTTGGGGGTTCTGATCGCGCCGTCGAATTGCACCCTGTGAGCTACACAAAAGTCCGTAGAGCGTCCTCGGTATGGCGACAAACCGGGTGACTTGACTCCACGGCTGACGATGGTTAGGTGTGATCATTGTTGAGCAGGTTCATGTGTCCGCCGCTAGCGCAATACTCCTCGGGTTCCTGAACCTGCTCGATAATAGACACCACCCTGGCCATGATCGGACTCCCAACCAGATGCGGGTTTTCCTTCGGCATCTGAGTAAACGCTTGGAATAGCAGGAGGTTTTGCAGTGAGGTGGACAGGGCTGTCGCTTATAGTGTAAGCAGATAAGCTACTGAGTTATGCGGCTATTCGTGTTTGAATTGCTGTTGGCATGCCTCTCGAAGCACTTCAAAGAATCATATCACTCTCTGGCCACTTGAGAGTGTACTGATTAAACGTAATTAGCTACCCATGTTGCGAAATCATCGAGTAGTTGGAAGTTCGAGGACTTCTCATCAGCGGCCGTTAGCCAGGACAACCCAATAGTAAATAATTTCGAATCTGAAAGTCGTTTAACTCGGACAAGGAGGTCACCCTCAGGTTCACTCTCTTCTACGATTTCCTCTAGCTCAAACAAGTCCTTGTAAGAGGGATTGTCCTTCTTGAATTCTTCGTACTCCTCGGATTCAACATGCCCGAGAACGTATCGTTCTTCCCATGGAAAGTCTTCCCTGCCTGTCAGTCTAATCCCTTGCTCAAGGTGCTGAAGAAGATAACTCCGATATCTCTGCAGGGTCATGCTGCTGACGTCTGGGATATCATCATTCCCAAATATAGACGCAATTCGCTTCTCAGATTCGTCCCACAACATCTTGGACCTCCTCCGCTGATATACGAGTGCGGCGAGACACGGTACCAAACGGTGCACAACTCAGTACGTTCAAGTTAACTTGCCTGCTGCGATTTCCTCAAGAACATCCTGCAACTCATTCCTCACCATGTCTACCCATTCCTCCACTTCCGATGGGCAATCGGATTGGCGAACGATGTTTTCAATCAGGAGCATCGTCCTACGCATACGCTCGAGATTTCTAACGCTTTCCCAGCTCATTCCTTCATCGATATGAAAGAGCAGTCTTTCCCATTCGGGAAATGGTACGGATTCAACAACCGCATCCCGAAGGTTGCCCCATGCTCCTTGCAGATCGGATAAAGCCGTCTTCTGATATTGTACTGGTTCTGTATCGAAGGCCATATATCTTGGTTATCTTACTCTGCCGACGTCAACTCGGACAAAGGCAGCGCCCCGACCTCATTCACTACAACAACGCACGCAAGCAACATTTGCCGCGGCTTCAACTTATCTCCAGGTTCGTTCTGATTGGCTTACGGCTTGTCACATGCCATTTGACAGGACCGTCACGTGGCATATGCTGTCTTTTGCGCTTATGATCATCGAGGCAATAGTTGTAGGTTGGTTCTCACCGAGGGACGATTTTGCCCTTTAACTCAGTTATGGGCAACCCTGCGGACGGGAATATGACCGAGGAACGCTACTCGCAGCTCACGATTGCTCCTTTGGGGAGAACGTCGCTTGGCTGCTTCGCTGGCTACGGTCTTGTGCAGGCACCACACAGCTCAGCATGCCGTAGACAGTACTCAAGCTTGTTTCTCGGTAGAAACACACCCTCAGATAGGCACGACCAAACGACGCAGAGACGATGACCCGAAGAAAACAGCAGATCATGAATGACAAGGAACTGCAACGATTATTCGAACGTTTCTCTGAACCGATATTGAGACCGTGTATTTCCTCAGCTCAAAAGGAAAAAGCTATTGGGATCTCCAAACTCTTATGGCTTCCCTTGATTACTGAGACGGATTCGGAGCAGTCTATCTATGACTTACTAGCCGGCCTTCTGAAAGATGACCATAACGCCATTATCGCTCTTGAACGCCATTATCGCTCTTGGGTCACTGTATTTCTTCAAAATGAAACCAGCCTTGACGCGACGAGAGCTTTCAAAGCTCGCAAAACACTATCGCAAACCGCACAACCTCGACTCTCTAAGCGACTGGTTCGAAGCGATAGGTTTCCTTAACGGACATTGACTTCTCGTCAGCTGAGGTGCAAACAGCCTTTTTAAAATGAAAAGACTTTGAGAGTGCTATCGAGTACCGAACTAGCTGATATCCTGCAATAATAAAGCAAAACGCTGGGTGAAAACGATGCAACATTCATTTTATTAAATGGCATTGCTGAAGATATTTCCATCCGCAGCGACACAAGCGAAGCGTAACAGAGCAGACAATAACAAACACCTCTTGAGGCAATAACGATGGCGAAAGCAACAAAGTCAGAAACGGTGCCCAAACACATGCGCAGTGTATTCGACGCAGTTGTGGCATTCACCGATGAGTTTAGCGAACAGCATTTAAACGATGAATATGCGCAGCTAGCACGATATGCGACAGCTGCGCTCTGCCGCAAACGTCCGTCCCCTCTCATGAGCGGTCACCCGAACACATGGGCCTGCGGAATCCTTTATGCATTAGGTTTCGTCAATTTTTTGTTTGACAAGAGTGAAAAACCTTTTTGCAGCGCTAGCGACCTATGCGAATGGTTCGATGTTAGCAAAAGCACAGGCTCGGCAAAATCCAAAGTCGTGCGTGATGCCTTGGGCATGATGCAGTTAGATCCCAACTGGTGCCTACCAAGCAAACTGGCTGACAATCCGATGGCGTGGATGATCATGGTCGATGGTTTAATCGTCGACGTGAGGCACTTACCAAGAGAATTTCAGGAGGCCGCTTACAAAAAGGGCATTATTCCATACATACCAGCGGACCAGGAGTGACCGCATCTCGACCAGCGCAATCTCTATAAACCACGACAGTACTGTTCATTTCGTCTAGGAGTCTCTCACCTCCCAAGTAGTCGCAAACAAGCGGACGAACGTGACACGGCAGACCTGCTATGGGCATAAGCCGAAACGTCAGCATTACGACGAGATCCCACGTGTGCCGCCCTGCTGCAATAAATACCAACAGATGAACAGCAGACGGAGGCCCAACAATGAATCT
>JBAPTW010000040.1:0-3211 GCA_049282355.1 Gammaproteobacteria bacterium
CAGATCGATTACGATCGCGAAATGGCCTTGATCCTGACGGATCCGGGGATCGCCGGTCAGACCGAAATTTATGGTGTGGTGAGTATTTTCGCCGACCCTGACAACGAGAGAGCGGAATATGCCATCATCGTTCGCGGCGACATGACTGGCATGGGGCTTGGCGTGCTGCTCATGCGCCTCATCATCGACTATGCGAAGAGCCGGGGCATTAAAGAAATTTTTGGCGATGTGTTGCGGGAGAACTCCACCATGCTAAAGCTCTGTCAGGCGCTCAAATTTACCCGTTCAACACTCCCCGATGAGCCTGAAATCGTGCGCGTTAGCCTGACTTTGTAACCGGCAGTAGTCAGTTATCTTCGGGGTCGTGGCGACTTCGCAAGCGGGTGAAGAACTCGCGTCTCGAGACCTCGTTTTGCCATTTGCACTCAAGCTGACGGGCGCGAATGGTTTCGTCTCGCCGGCGGATGGCCTCGCTCCATGCCTCGTACACCGCCTCTGCCGAGGCGTACTGCTGCATCGATTGCACGAGCGGCTGGATAAGATAGTGGCCAAGCTGGGGATGGTAGTTAAGGTAAGCGCTCTGTTGTTGTCCAAGAACCGAGAACGCGATAGGCGGACCGATCACGGTATAGGAAGCGCCCAACCGTTGGCTCGCGTGCCAGCCTTCGGGTAACTCAATGTTTGGATCACGCAGGGGACTGAAAAGGCGGGCTAGCATCCACGGTGTCAGCACCAGCCCAATGCGCCACGGATCGGTGTGGCGCAGCGCCCGAACATCGATGGGCAGGTCATGGTTCACAATCCAGAGATCGTCGCTGAAATGCTGCGCATAGATGGCCTTAAAGACTTCTAAGACCCGCCCTAGGAATTTTTCATCCGAGTCAGCGGCAACGACGAGTGACCACGACATCATTGGTAGCGAAGGCGAATCGAGCGCATCGCTCTTCTGGGTCGGTGTATCAGCCATGGTGAGGAAAGAGGCGCAATAGCTCCCCGCCGAGGTGGCGGTAGAAGGTAAGGTGGGTTGCATTGACGAGATCGCGCGCAAAGCGAGGTACCCAGGTGCCAAGGTGCTCATCCCATAGGGCGCTCCACAGCTGCGGATCCAGTGGCGCGGGTCGGTCCAGTAGATGTGCTGCTAACTCGAGCAGGGCGCCGAGGTAGTCTGGGGGTATGTCCTGGGTCTCGAGCCCGACGCGCTGGTAAAGCGTGATCAGTTGCTCGTTGGTGCTGCCACCCATCAGTCCTTCGCGGTAGGCGGATTCAAAGGGAGGGCAGGCAGTATGGGGATAACCACTAATGAAAAGTCGAGTATGTTCCCCCTGCCAGCGATCCAAGGGCAGAGCGGTGAGCTCTATGAGGCTTTCGCGCAGCCACGGCGCCTGTGCCGCCATCTCTTCAAGGATCGAGTACGAATCACCAGTGGGCATGGCCAGTAATCCGGCCAATAACCTCAGCCGAGAAGGTTCGGGAAGTGCCGTCGATGCTGGGGCCATGGGTTTGCTGCCACGCTCGCGGAGTATGCGGAGTATAAAGTCGGTCTGGCGGAATTGGAGTCCGAAAGCTGCAACGTGCAGCTCCCGGACTCCAATGGCAATCGGCTATCTCACCTGCATTACCACGGATGGGCGTAGACGCCGGCATACATAAAATAGTGCCGCAGCAGATAACCGCCCATAAGCACCAAAACGGAGGAAAACACGATAGGGACGTGACTGACCCAGCCCCGAATCACCCCCTTGAGCTCTAGGAAGAACGGTACCAGCAACCCAAATCCGATAAAACCGATGAGCCAACCGAGGTCATTCCATAGCAGCTCGAAGGACTTGTGGGCCGATACTTGGCCGACCTGAAGGTACTTGAAGAAGGAGAAGATAATGACCAGCTCAGCGGCGATGAGGATGACATCGGAGCGTTCATAGAAGGCGCGTAGTGCCTGGTCCTCGGGGCGCTTGACGAAGACATAGAGCACCAACAGCAGATAGGCGAGCGCGGTGGAGAAGGCGGACACCGTGAACAACACCGGCACGCCCGGATTGTGCCACAGCGCGACCGCTGGGAACGATTGCACCAGCAACCCCGTGTAGACCGCAACGCCGATGCCGTTGACAGCAGCCAGCCATCCGAGCGTCTTGTGGTAGCGCAGGCAAAGGTTCGCCACGTTCTTCACCACCGGCAGCTGGAGGATTTTCCCAATCAGCGGCAGCCGCCGAAACGTGGGTGATTCCACAAAGTAAGGTAACGGATAAAGCGCCCCCCAAACCATCATCCAGGTGATGAACTGGGTGCCCCAGGCAATCCAGGCATCGGGTTTCTTAAGCAGCACCAGCGGGTTCAATACATGAATCACGGCCAAATGGTCCAGGAGATGGATGAACAGCATCAGGGAACCCGCGCCGAGCATGACAAAGCTCGACAAAGTGGCCCAGATGACCAGGGTGGGATGCTTCTGGCGGTACATGTCGGTGAGAAAGGCGACCGCCATGACGGCAGCCCCCAGTCCCCCGAGGAACAGGTAAATCGCGAACCACCAGGTCCACCAATCCTGAGTGACATAGCTCATCGTGACATCCATCACACCATCCTCTTCTGTTCTTCGATGTAGTAAACGTTCGGGTGTGTGCCGAGATGGGGCAGCAGCGGGCGCGCTGCCCCGCTTGCTACGAGCTCCGTGATCGGGTCGTTGGGATCGTCGAGATCGCCGAACATCCGCGACTCCCCGACACAGGTTTCGACACAGGCGGGCTTCTTACCGGCCGCCACCCGGTGGGCGCAGAAGTTGCATTTGTCGACGCTGGGATGTTCACGTCGAAAATCGTTGCCGAAGAACTCCTTACCGCGCTTGATGTCGTCGTAGGTGATCGGATAGCGCGCGTCATACGGGCAAGCCATGGCGCACGCCCCACAGCCCATGCAGAGCGCTTCGTCGACCATCACGATGCCGTTATCGAGTTGATAGGTGGCCCCCGTTGGACAAACCGTCATACACGGCGGGTTAGAGCAGTGGTTGCACAGCCGCGGGAAAAAGCGCCGTGTCACTCGTTCCGCAGTGCCAATCTCTTTGTCGTGCACATAGGTGCGCCACTCGTTGTTCCACACGGGGGTTTGGTTTTCCATAGCGCAGGCGGCCATACAGGCGTTGCAACCCACGCAGGTATTGAGATCGATGACCATGGCATAGCGCGTCATGCCACACCTCCTTTATCACTGA
>JBAPTW010000041.1:0-4217 GCA_049282355.1 Gammaproteobacteria bacterium
CCGACGGGGGCATGCGTTACCCTACGTCTACCGTGCCAACAAATCTTACAAAAGACCGCAATCGCTGCCGCAACACAACTGCATGGCTGATACGCTGTTAATTATCGAAGATGAGCCGCTGCTAGGGCAGGAGCTGCAGGAGGATTTTGCCGAGCAAGGCTGGGATGCCGTGTTGACAAAACGCCTGGCGGACGCCGAGAAATCCCTAATGAGGGATCATCTCGATCCGTTGATCGTGTTATCCGATATGACCCTCCCCGATGGCAATGCCCTCGATCTGCTGGAGAAAATACGCACCCGTGGGTTACCCGGCGAGTGGATCTTTCTGACCGCCTACGGAGGAGTGCCGGAGTCGGTTCGCGCACTGAAACTCGGCGCTTTTGACTTCTTAGAAAAGCCCTGCGAGCCCGAGCGTCTGGCGCTGGTGGTCGCGGGTGCCGTGCGCAGCGCGCGCGCTCAGCGCCGTTTGCGCGACGAGCAAAATGTGCGCGGGGCGCAGTTTGTGCTCGCCTCCTTCGCCGGCCGCAGCTCAGCTGCGCGCCAGGTCCGGGAAATGCTGGAAAGGCTGTCCCAGGTTCCCTTTTCTGCGCTGGTCATGACTGGTGAAACGGGCACCGGCAAAGGCCTCGCCGCCCGCATTTTGCACCATTCGGGCAAGCGCGCTGCGGGTCCTATGGTTGAGGTGAACTGCGCCGCACTGCCTCGAGAGCTAATGGAATCAGAGTTGTTCGGCCATGAGCCCGGCGCCTTTACCGGCGCAAAGGGTCGGCGGCGCGGACTCATCGAGCAGGCCTCCGGGGGCACTTTGTTTCTCGATGAGATCAGCGAGCTGGAGCTCGACCTGCAAAGCAAACTGCTAAAAGCTATCGAAGAGAAACGTATTCGCCGGCTGGGCAGCGAACGGGAGCTGGCCATAGACGCCCAGATCATGGCCGCTACCAACCGTGACTTGGAGGCGTGGGTGCAGGAAGGACAGTTTCGTGCCGACCTCTATCACCGCCTCTCGGTATTTCAGCTGGAACTGCCAGCGCTACGCCATCGCAAGGAGGATATTCGGGACCTCTTGCCGGTGTTTGTCGAGGAATTCAACACCAAAGCGGGGAAAGCAGTCAAAGTGGTACCGGAGGCCGTCTGGCAGCGACTCGCAAGCTACAATTGGCCAGGCAACGTGCGCGAGCTTCGCAATGTCGTCGAGCGCTGCGTCCTACTCGCAGAGGGCAGCGTTTTCCCCGAGCGCTGGCTCCACCTCTCGGAGACGCTTTCTGCCGCGCCACTGCCGGCGCCAAGCTCCGATAGCCTGTGTCTGCCGATGGACGGCAGCATGAGCCTGGACGCCATGGAGCAGCGCATTATCAGTGAGGCGTTAGTAAGAAACGAATCGAATGTGAGCTTGACTGCCCGTGTGTTCGGCACCACGCGTGAAAAGCTTCGCTACCGCATTCAAAAGTATGGGCTAAAAGCCACTGACTCATAGGCACTCGCCCGCATAATCTGCGCGGGCGTTTCACGGCTCGAATGCATGTCTGTTACCTAGCAAGCTTTACCGCCACCAATCGTCAACACGACCGCCGGGCCACGAGCTCTGCCGATGCTCCCGAGAATGTTGAGACAGCTATTTAGTCTGCGTCTTTGGCTAACGAGCCTTGCTTCGCAGCTAACAGCCGCGGCCATGGAGTGGCTGGTTCACCCGATCGAGAAATACCCGATGGTGGTGCGCTCGCTGCTCGATCAGGCGATAGACGCCACCCTTCACGATATCCTGGAGGAACATCCAGACGAGATTATAGATCCACACCAAGCCGATGAAGCGCCACGGCAGGGCCGGTACCAGCCAACCAAAACCGCTCATCAACGCCGCGAAAATCTGGGTCGTGACGATGGCGCCAAACAGCTGCCAAGAAGGGTATGGAGCCCGCCAGAAGGCGTGCCTGCTGCGGGTCAGAAACAGCATCAGGTGCCCACCGATCACCAGCTGCAGAAAGATCAGGGTCTGCAGGTGCGGCACATCCACCTGGAGCAACTCGTCTGCCACATACATCAAACCGAAGGTCTGGATCACCGCGAGAAACCCGAGCACTATGGCAATCGAGAGCACGCGATGCATCTCCCATCTGACAGGCTTTGGCGAGAGATAGGTGTTGTCGTACGCGATGGTCATGATGGGAATGTCGTCGAGGAGCGCAAGCACGATGATCATCACCGCGGTGAGGGGATAAATGTCGAACAGCAACATAGCCAGCACGACGAATACCATGATGTCAATGGTCATGCTGATGCGGTAAATGGTGTAGCTCATCATGCGCTCGAAGATACGCCGGGCTTCCTCCACCGCCTGGATAATCACCGAAAGTCCGGGAGCCGTCAGCACCAGTGCCGCCGCCGCGCGGGCGGCATCGGTGGCACCGGACACCGCCACCCCCACCTCGGCCTGTTTGAGCGCGGGAGCATCATTGACACCGTCACCGGTCATGGCAACCAAATGCCCTCGTTGCTGCAACGCTTTGACAATGGCGTATTTGTGCTCCGGGAAAACCTCCGCAAACCCGTCGGCCTGCTCCAGGCGAGCGATGGCCTCGCCACCGGCAATCTGATGGCCTTCCTCTTGGAACAGCTGGCCGGCGGCTTGAATAGCCTTGCCCATGCCGAGCTGTCCGGCGACTTCGCGACCGATCGCCACGTTATCACCCGTCACCATTTTTACTTCGATGCCGTGGGCCTTGGCCTGGGCAATGACATCGGCGGCATCTTTTCGCGGGGGATCAAACAGCGGCAGGATGCCGAGGAAACGCCATGATTCTCTTTCATCTGAGCGCCCTACGCCCAATGTGCGATAACCCTTGGTCGCCAACTCGTTCACTAACGCTTCCACCCGCTCCCGTTCTTGCGGCTTCAGCCGACAGAGGCTCATGATGACCTGGGGTGCGCCCTTGGTCACCTTGAAAGTGTGTCCCTTGGCGTCACGAATGGTCGCTTCAGTGCGCTTATCGACCGGGTTGAAAGGAATGAATTCGAGTTGTTCATAGCTCGACAATACTGTCGGATCCGCCACCCCCCCAATCACCGCGAGATCAATGACATCGGCATTCTCTTCCTTGGAGGCAAGCGCCCCAGCAAGGAGCACCGCCTGTGGTGCTTGCTCGGCGAAGACTGCCGGTTCCCCCAAAGTCAGCTTGTTCTCAGTCAAGGTGCCGGTCTTATCGGAGCAAAGGATATCGACTCCCGCCATCTCCTCGATGGCCTGAAGACGCGATACGATGGCTTTCATTCTGGAGAGCGCCACCGCTCCCAGGGCCATGGTGACCGAAAGCACTGCCGGCATGGCAACCGGAATGGACGCCACCACCAGGATCAATACGAATTGAATGAGATCGATCACCGGCGCGCCGCGGTGTAATTCGACGATGACAAGAATCACACTCAGGCCGGCGGCAACGAGAATCAAGAAATCGCCGACTTTCATGACGGCTTGCTGAAAATGAGATGCGGCACCGGCGCTTTGCACCAGCTTGGCCGTCCGGCCGAAGTACGTCTCGCTACCGGTGCTCGTCACCAGCGCCAGCATCTCACCCTGCTTGGCAACCGATCCCGCATAGGCCGTCTCCCCCGCCTTCTTGCTCACCGGAAGCGACTCGCCGGTCAGGGCTGCCTGATCGACGCTCAAGAAATCCCCCGATAGGAGTTTCACATCGGCTGGAATGACATCACCGAGACGCAGGCGAACCACGTCGCCCGGCACCAGCTCTGCCGCATCGATTCCCTGCCACTGGCTATCGCGCAACACGCGAGCCTTAAGGGCTAACGCGCGCTTGAGGGCATCCAAGGCATTGGCAGCCTTGTGTTCTTCCCAAAAACCAATCAAGGCATTGAGCACCAGTAAAACAACGACGATGGTGAAGTCTTGCCAATCTCCGGCGATCGCCGAAAGAACCGCGGCGGCTTCGATCATCCAGGGAATGGGCCCCCAAAAATAGGCGAGCAGTGTTTTCAGAAGGCTTTCGCGCTTCTCTTCCAACACATTGCGACCGTACTGCTGCAGGCGGGCTCGCGCCTCAGCACTACTCAAGCCCTGCTCGCTGCTGTCTAACCTCTGAAAAAGTTGGTTGGGTGGACTCTTTTCAGCCTGCTCATGGCTGACTACCGCTTCCCGTTGCATCACCTCCTCCTTTTGCAGCCGCTTTGAGAATGAAGAACATGGCGAGTGACGACATTTTTGAAGC
>JBAPTW010000042.1:0-1715 GCA_049282355.1 Gammaproteobacteria bacterium
GACGTATTCACGGCGTATCCCGGATAAGCTTATCCAGCATCAGGTGGCATGACTTAGGATGTTGTGAGTAGATTGCCTCTACTCGGTCTTACCATGCGGGGAGGCGTCTGTTTCGGCAGGGGCCAAGTAACGCATCTCTTCTGCGCGGCTTTGCGCCCCGCTCACCAACGTTTCAACTAGCATCAGGTTCGGGACAAGCAGCGGGATCAACGACTGCCCAAGCCACCATTACTGGTAAAGCTCATTAAATGTAGGTATAAGCAAACTGCATTAGAAGGCAAGAAATAGCAGACTTATCACGACTAGCTATCGCCATGAGTGAAAGACGCAAGAGCGCGCCTGCAAGCCTCCTTCATGCTGCTGTTTATGCCTGCACCGTCCACAGGCGGCCAGGCCCACTTATGTTGTTCTTGACGCCTAATAATAACGAAACGATCGATAACAGGAGGAAGCCGTGTCAACAGTGCTGTATGCAAGAACTCGGCTGCAACAAGTAGGGCTAGTGCTCGGCGTGGTCCTGTTCTTCCTCGTCTTGTCCTTCGATTTGGAGCCGGACAAGCCGGTGGTCACCCGTATGGCTGCTGTCGCAGTTCTCATGGCGACCTGGTGGGTGACCGAGGCTATTCCTCTGGCCGCTACTGCAATACTGCCGCTGCTGCTGTTTCCAACACTGGACATCCTGACCGGCAAGGGCACTGCTCCCTTGTACTTCAACAGTACCATCGTTTTGTTCATGGGTGGTTTCATGATCGCGCTGACAATGGAGCGATGGAACCTGCATAAGCGGATCGCGCTGGTGGTGATCAAGGCCATCGGCGGAGGACCGGCGCGCATCATCTTGGGCTTCATGGCGGCGTCGGCCTTCTTGTCCATGTGGATATCGAACACGGCAACGGCGGTCATGATGCTTCCCATCGGGCTTTCCATCGTGTTGCAGATGGAAAGTGAGTTCGATGCCAAGGATACGCGCAATTTCTCCGTTGGCCTGATGCTCGGCATCGCCTACGCCGCTTCCGTGGGGGGCATGGCGACCCTGGTCGGGACGCCGCCGAATCTTGCTTTTCAACGGGTGTTCGAGCTGACTTTTCCCGAGGGGCCAGGAATCGCCTTTGGCATGTGGTTTATCATGGCGCTTCCCTTGACACTGATCATGCTCGTAGTGATCTGGGTTGTTATCACCAAGATCCTGTTCCGTCCCGCTGCCCACTTGAAAGTCGACAGAGGCATCGTCGATCGGGAACTGAAGAGCCTGGGCTCCATGCGCTTCGAGGAGCGAATCGTATTCTTGGTGTTCATTACCACCGCTCTGTTGTGGATATTTCGCGGGGACCTTGAACTTGGGTTTGTCGAAATCCCGGGCTGGTCCGGTTTGCTGCCGGATCCGAAGATGATCGACGACGGCACCGTGGCGTTGTTTATGGCCTCGCTCATGTTCCTTATCCCGACACGCAGCCTCGAAGCGCGCTCCAAGGCGGCAACACTCATGGATGGCACGGTATTTAAGAATCTCCCCTGGGGCATCATCATTTTATTTGGGGGCGGCTTCGCGCTGGCCGAAGGGTTCAAGGTCACGGGCCTTGCGGATTATCTCGGCAATCAGTTGCAGTTACTTTCCGGCTTCCCGCCGTTGCTGATGATCGCGCTGATCTGTCTATCCCTGACATTCCTTACCGAGGTAACCTCCAATACCGCCACCACGCAGATGATTTTGCCGA
>JBAPTW010000043.1:0-20000 GCA_049282355.1 Gammaproteobacteria bacterium
GAAAAGTACGCCGCATGCTCGTGCTGGATCCGAAAGAGCAGGTGGTGGGCATCGTCTCTCTCGGCGACATCTCGGCCGTCGACCCTCGTCAGACCGGGGAAGCGCTACAAACCATCACTGAGCAAGCGCCGTCGGGTGCTGAGGGAAGAGCGGCGCAAGCACCGCAGGACGATGAAGAAGCAGTGGAGAAGGTGGAATCCATCTTTGAAGAGCGCATCAATCCTCTGAGCTAAGCGTGGATTGTTGCGAGCAGTTTTCCTGCTTGGATGCTCATTACTGACGCCCTATTCCATCACTAAATGCCGCAGAGAACGTTGCAGCCTTGGACTTAATATTTTGGATGGGTTTCGACCCGGCGGAGAAATTTGTTATCATCGCCGCTTCGATCGAATACCCATCCACCCATCCACGCTCGCCGTATCTCTCACTTGCCAGACACTGCTCTCTTGCTGGTTTGTCTGGTCTAGCTCGTTTGAGTGCGATGCAGCAGTCCAACGCCACGGAGATGATTCATGAATCGAGCAAAAACAGGCGACACCGTACGTATCCATTACACAGGCAAGCTGGACGACGGTACCCAGTTTGATAGTTCGGCGGGGCACGAGCCGCTGGAATTCGCCCTCGGCACCGGTCAGGTCATCCCGGGTTTTGACAAGGCCGTCGAGGGCATGACGGTCGGCGAAAACAAGTCAGTGAGGATCCCTTCCGAAGAAGCCTACGGCCTTCGCCACGAGCAGCTGATCCAGGACGTGCCGAAAAGCGCACTGCCAGACAATATTCAAGCCGCTGTGGGTATGCCTCTGCAAGCCCAGGGGGAGGACGGCCAGGTCATGAAGCTGATGGTGACAGCGGTCGCCGAGGAATCAATTACCGTCGACGGTAATCACCCTCTCGCCGGCCAAGCACTTGACTTCGACATCGAGCTGGTGGAAATCGTCTAATCGTTATTAGGCGGGTTGCCCGGACTCTGTCTTCAGCCGCCGCTTCACGTCTCCCGGAGAGCCGGTACGCCGTGCCAACAGGTCATAGGCGACCGGGACAACGAACACCGTGAACAGCGTGGCGGTCAGCACGCCGAAGAGGATTACAGTACCGATGACAATGCGAGTCTCGGTACCCGCGCCGGAGGACAGCAGCAGCGGCACAGAACCGGCCGCGGTGGTGATGCCGGTCATGATGATCGGGCGCAGGCGCAGGTCGGCGGCCTCCAACAGGGCCTCGCGGAACTCCCGTCCCTGATCGCGGAGCTGATTGGCAAACTCGACGATCAGGATACCGTTCTTGGCGGCGAGACCCACCAGCATGATGAGCCCAATCTCACTGTAAATGTTCATGGTCTGGCCGGTGAGCCAAAGCCCGAGCAGGGCGCCTGCCATGGCCATCGGTACCGTGAACATGATGACGAAAGGATGCACCCAGCTCTCGAACTGGGCGGCGAGCACCAGAAAGACCACGACCACACCGAGGGCAAAGACGAACAGAATGCCGGCGGTGCTGGCGCGAAAGTCCTGGGACTGGCCTTTGTAGTCCACCTGCACCTGCTCGGGCAGGTGCTCGCGTGCCAGGCCCTCTAAATAGTCGAGGGCCTCGCCCAGGGCCAATCCGTCGGTCAAGTTCGCCTCGATGGTAATCGCGCGCACGCGATTGTAGCGGTTTAGGCTCCTGGAGTCGGCAACTTCGGTGACCTTGACCAGGTTGGCGAGCGGAATCAACTCGCCGCTGCGGACCGAGCGGACATAGACGTTCTCGAGGCTCGCCGGGGTGCGCTGGGCATCGCGCTCGCCCTCGAGGATGATGTCGTACTCCTCACCCGCGTCGATATAGGTGGTCACCTTGCGCGAGCCGAGCATAGTCTCCAGCGTGCGGCCGATGACGCCCACGGTGACCCCGAGATCGGCGCTGCGATCGTAGTCGATGTCCACCCGAAGCTGGGGCTTGGTCTCCTTGTAGTCCCATTCGATGCCGGTCAGCCCCGGGTTGGATTCCTCGATCTTGGCGAGCAGGATGTCCCGCCACTCGGCGAGCTCCGCGTAAGTGCCGCCGCCGATGACGAACTGCACCGGCTTCTGGATGCGCGCTCCGAAGCCCTGGCGCATGACCGGGAAGGCCTTAACCCCCGCGAGAGCGGCCAGCTTGGGGCGGATCTCGTCGATGACGACCCAGGCGGAACGGCGCTGGGCGAAGTCGTTCAAAACCAAAATAACGATACCGGAGTTGAAAATCTGGGCACCGGTGAAGCTGCGCGGTGCGCGCACCAGCACCCGCAGCGCCTCGCCGCTCTCGGCATATGGGAGCAAGCGGCGCTCAATCTCCTCCATGTACTCCTTCATGTAGGCGTAAGACGCCCCCTCAGGCCCGTCGGCCAGGATGAAGAAGGCGCCCCGGTCTTCCTTGGGCGCATATTCTTGGGGAATGCTCTGGAACAGCCAAACCGCCCCGGCCAGGGTGCCGACGAACAGGATCACCAGCAGCAATTTGAAGCGTAGGAAAAAACGCAGGGCCGAACCGTAACCCCGCCGAACCTGCTGGAATACCCAGTCGACGCCCTTGCTAAGGCTGGCGCGGCGGTGATCCTGGGGCAGGATCTTAGAGGCGAGCATGGGGGACAGCGACAAGGCGACGAAGGTCGAAAAGGACACGGCAGCCGCCATGGTGAGCGCGAACTCGGAGAACAGCCGGCCCACATCCCCCTCCAGGAAGGCGATAGGAACGAACACCGCCACCAACACCACCGTGGTCGCCACCACCGCGAAGCCCACCTGCCGCGTGCCGCGGTAGGCTGCCACCAGGCGAGTCTCACCGTACTGCTCCATGCGCCGGTGCACGTTCTCGAGCACCACGATGGCATCGTCCACCACCAGACCAATGGCCAGCACCAAGGCCAGCAGGGTGAGGATGTTGACGGAGAAGCCGAGCATCCAGAGCACCAGAAAGGTCGCGATAAGAGAGACCGGCACGGTGACCGCCGGCACCAGCATGGCCCGCACGCTGCCGAGAAAGAGAAAGATCACCAGGATCACCAGCCCGATGGCGATGGCCAGCGTCTTGTAAACCTCCTTGATCGCTCCTTTGACGAACACCGAGGTGTCATAGCTTTGCTTGATCGCCATGCCCTCGGGCAGGGTGGGGTTCAGGCGGGCCATTTCCGCCTTGGCGGCATCCGCCACCGAGAGGGTGTTGGCAGTGGACTGTTTGATGATCCCCAATCCCACCATCGGCACACCGTTGCCGCGAAAGAAGGTGCGGTCCTCCTCGGTGCCGCGCTCCACCCGCGCCACGTCTCGCAGGCGCACCAGGTAACCGCCCTCTCCGCGCGAGATCACCAGGCGAGCAAACTGCTCGGGCGTGTTAAAAGCGCGCTCCACCCGCACGCTGAACTGGCGGCTGCGGGACTCCACGCTGCCCGCCGGCAGCTCCACGTTCTCGGCGCGTAGCGCGTTCTCCACGTCCGCCACCGTGAGCCCGCGGGCGGCCAACGCGCTACGGTCGATCCACACACGCATCGCGAAGATCTGGTTGCCACCGACGCGCACCCGTGCCACGCCATCGAGCACCGAGAAACGATCGACCAGATAGCGGCGCGCATAGTCGGTGAGCTCGGGGACGGTCAGGCGCTCACTCACTAAATTGAGCCACATGATCACGTCCTCGTTGCTGTCCACCTTCTGGATGTCCGGTGGGTCGGCCTCCACCGGGAGCTGGTCCAGTATCCCGGAGACCCGGTCGCGGACGTCGTTGGCGGCACCGTCAATGTCGCGGTCGATGGCAAACTCGATGGTGATGGCCGAACGCCCGTCCTCGTTCACAGATTCGATGGTCTGGATACCCTCTACTCCGGAGACCCGGTCCTCGATGAGCTGGGTGATGCGCGTCTCCACCACGTTGGCGGCCGCACCCGGATAGACGGTCTCGATGGAAACCACCGGCGGGTCGATGTCCGGGTACTCGCGTAGCGGCAGGCGCGCGAACGCCACCAGGCCGAAAGCAATCAGCAGCAGCGACAACACCGACGCCAGCACCGGCCGAGTGACCGAGACGTCGGAGAGGATCACTGGGCAGACTCCAGCATCTCTCGCAGGCCCTGCGAGCCGTCGTCCAGAGCCAGAACCTCGACCCGCTGGCCGGAGCGAACCTTGTCATTGCCATGGGTGATGACCTTGTCACCGGCCGCCAGCCCGTCGACGACTTCCACTTCGCCTGGGCGCCGAGCACCGATGCGGATCGGGCGCCGCTTCGCAATATCCCCCTCCCCCACCACCATCACGAAATGCTCTCCCCGCTGTTGCAGCAGAGCGGACTCGGGGACCACCAAGGCGTCGCGGGGATTACGTAACAGCTCCACCTGCATCAGGATCCCGGGCTTGAGCGTGCGCTGCGGGTTGGGGATCAGGGCGCGCACCTGGATGGAGCGGGTCACCGGATCCACCCGGCTGTCGATGCTGTGGATCTTGCCCACGAAGCGGCGCTCGCCGTAGGCTCGCGCCTTGGCTGCAATGCCCAGGCCCGGCTCCAAGGCAGTGAGGAAGACGCTCGGAACGGCAAAGTCGAGCTTCATCACGGTGTCGTCGTCCAAGGTCGTAATGAGATCTCCTGGCTCGACCAAAGCCCCCGGGCTGATGTTGCGCAGCCCCAGCACTCCGGCAAAGGGAGCCTTGAGCAGTCGGTCGGCCAACCGCGACTCGATGGCCACTAGCAAGGCGCGGGCTGTGTCCACGTCACGCTTGCGCTCGTCGAGAAGGGACTCGGAGGCAGAGCGCTGCGCCGCCAAGGATTTCACCCTCTGGTACTGGCGCTCGGCCTCGGCAACCCGGACGCGCGCCTCTTCGAGCAAGGCGTGCTCCTCGGCACTGGTCATCTCCACCAACACCTGGCCTTCTTTTACCCGCTGGCCGTCGTCGAAGTGGATGGCCGACACCGTCTCGGTCACATTGGCTGTGAGCAAAACCGACTCGTTGGCCTTGAGGGTGCCCAGCGCCTCCACGCGGTCCACGAAGCGCTCGACGCGGACCTCTGCGACAATGACAGGCGCCGGCGGCGAAGGCATTGGCCCCTGCGCCGCGGTGATCACTGGCAACAGACAGAGCAAGTAAACGATG
Organism: Gammaproteobacteria bacterium; assembly: GCA_049282355.1. Lineage (GTDB taxonomy): Bacteria > Pseudomonadota > Gammaproteobacteria > HK1 > HK1 > JAGTVB01. Next base: position 5,097 of record JBAPTW010000043.1, read on the forward strand.
AGCTGGTTCATGCGGGCACTTCTGCGGTTCCAAGATCTCGGTTAGCAACAGAAGGGTGATAGCGTACAAGGAAAGTGAGAAAGAGCGAGAGAAACTTTAAGGCGTGGTGGTCAAATCATAGCGGATGCTTCGTTCGTCAGCAGGTTCACCAAAATCTGAACGAGCCGACTCTAAACAGCGCTGGCGATGGCGGGTAGGCTCGATCGGCAACACGTTCTTGAGCGGGTCGTTGAGACTCTCGATGAGTTCGCGCTTACGTAGCAACAGCTTGTCGATTAGCGAGATCAGCTGAGGCGGTTATTTTGGGTCGTTTTCGCAAGGCAGACCCTTTATTAACTTTCTTCGCTTCGCCACCGTTTTTACCGAACCCGCCCCCATTGCGAGAGTGTAGGTTGGCGGGTGGCTAGAAAAGTCCAACCGAGGGCGGCAAGGCCCTGGCAATCTCCTCTAGCTCGACCGTACTTAAACGAAAATCGGCTGCTCCCAGCATGCCATCGATCTGCGCTGGATGCCGAGCACCTACGATGGCTCCCGTTACCGATGGCTTGCGCAGTGCCCATGCTATCGCAACTTCGCCCGGTAAACGGCCGTGGCGTTGGCCAATGCCTCTGAGTACCTCGACCAGAGCTAAATTGGCTGACAGGGTAGGCTCCTGAAAATGAAAACTGGTCTTGCGCCAGTCCGTGTCGGGAAGCGATGCAATTCGCTGCCGGGTCATAGCCCCCGTAAGCAGCCCCGACTGCATCGTCGAATACACAATGACGCCAATCCCATGCTGCTCGCAATAAGGCAAAACGTCGTGCTCAATGCCGCGCATCAATAGAGAGTACGGCGGTTGCAGACTGCTGACGGGAGCTATTGCGCGAATCAGCTCCAACTGAGCGCTATCAAAATTTGAAACCCCAATGTGGCGGACCTTGCCGCTCTGTTTGAGGTCCACGAGGCATTGCCAGCCCGCTGCGATAATTTTGGGATCAGCGTCATCCGGTGGGAACGCCGGCCAATGGATCTGATAGAGATCGATGGTATCTACGCATAGCCGTCGAAGGCTATCTTCAACTTCGCGACGAATAGATGCCGGTTCAAGAGAATGCACCGGCGCCCCGTCATCACCTGCCACCAGACCACACTTGGTAAAGACATACGGGCGTGAGCTCGCTGGTATTTCGGCTAAGGCCTTGGCAACCACCTCCTCCGAATGGCCAAAGCCATAGACCGCCGCCGTATCGATCCAGTTGATCCCGACCTCGACCGCGTGTCGAATAGCAGCGATGGAGTCCCGATCATCCTGAGGTCCCCATCCGAACGCCCAGTTATCGCCGCCGATGGCCCATGCACCAAAACCAATGGGCGTGATTTCAATGTCTGTATTACCTAACCGCCGTCGTTGCATGATCACTATCCTTGCTGCGTTACACCTTCAAGGTGTGATTACGGGGCCATAATAAAGAGGGCTTGTTCAAACCGTGCAAAATTGTAGGCGAAATCCAAACAATTCACGGAGAACAAGCCCATGTCGAATGATACGCTGCAATTAACGGATCAGAAAGTGCTGCACTACGCCGAGGAACTGCTGGAGGCAAACTTGCCGTTGGAGGCCGACGGTTATTGCTGCACCACATTCGCCGCTATTTCAATATTTGTGAGAGAAATTCGCGGGTCGCCCAAGAACGTCCCGTAGAGCGCTTCATCTTTAAAGCGAAGCAATTCCTCCGCATGGCGCACATATTCGGCTTGCAAGCGATGTTGCTCGGTCTTGAGACGGTTTTCCGCCTCTTCTGCCAAATGGCGCATACGTTCTTCTTCTTGGGCATGCTTGTAGGCGGCCTGCTTTTCGGCCGCCTGTTTAGCTTCTTCCAGCTCCCACTTAATGCTCACAACGTTGTCACCCGTCTGCTCGAATCCACGGCTCTTGACCTCTTCGGATATTGTGCTTCTTGGCTGCGTAAATGCCTGCCGTGAGTCTGCTTCCAGCAGCACTTCTGAGAGCGAGCTCTGCATCAGGCCACCCGCTAGATGTGCGACTTCGAATCCGTGCTGGACAAGCAAATTAGTGACAGATTGATGCTGCCCTGGAGCGCAGCGCGCTGACGTTCATCCGGGGAACGCACATCAAGCCATAGCGCACCCTGTTGAACCAGTAACTGTGCTTCGGGAAAGCTTACCGACTCGAGGGACGGTTTCTTGATGAGATCAATGAAGTGTTCTTTGGTGAGCCTCATTAGCTGCCCGTCGGTCAGCATGGTCACCGTCGCGTTTCGCATTGCGTTGGCTACCAATGCCTCCTCTCCAAAGCTGTCTCCGACACTAAGTTCGGCCAGCAATACCGGCTTTGCCGCCGGCGATGGCGCGTAAGTTACCGCGCACCGCCCCTCCCGAACGATATAGTAAAAATCCCCGGAACCACCTTGACGCACGATGACATCGCCGGCATCAACAAAGACCTCTTCCATGCACGCAAAGATTCGCTGAATGTTGGCCGCGGGAATCCGCCCAAAGATCTCGGATTGTAGCATTCGAGTCATCCAATCGCTGGAATGGTCCTGCACCTCTTCGGCAGGGCTCATGGAAGCTCCCTCGCTGCCCTCATGCTCCATGGTGAGCAGCTTATCCAACGCCGCGCGCTCTAGCCGCAGTACCTTAACGACGGTTTTCGCTTTCGCAGAAAGTTGACGCGGTTGAAGTTGAGCGAGCGGGTATCGAGCTCGCTCTGTTCCAGCGGTTACTTTTTCGGCAAGCCGGTCATCCGCATAGAGATCGATGCAACCTTCCAGAAGGTAAAAGGCGTAATCATCTCGGTCACCCTGATGAAAAACGTATCGGCCCTTGCGATAGCCAATGACTTCAGCCTGCTTTGCAATCTGATCCTGGAATTGCGTCGCTAGTCCGTTGACAGGAATTAGGTTTCGTATTTCGTCATGAAGTGAATGTTTGCTGTCTACCATGGGTTCAATTTACGTTCTGAGAGAAGATAATAGAAACAACACCGCATACGAGACCAGGAAGAAAGCGTGCCTGTTGAGAAGGAGTACCGAGTGAGATTGGTCGAAATAGAAGGGCAAGCGTGCCTTCCTTTGTCAGTTAGACGAGCACCCGATACAGCCGCGATTTGTGAATTTATCGGCCGTTGCGAAGCCTGCTAAAGAGAGGGAAAAAGAAACCACAAAATACAGCGGCACGGTTGTGAGCGTGGTTTGCCCGCCACCACTAATGAAATTACTTACAGGCTTTCACCATCGCCCTGTATGCCGCCGTGAAACCTCGCAGTGAGTATGTGTCTGTGGTCTCAGTTCCACGAGCAGAGATGCCCTCTACGGTCATCTCCTGCCCCCCAATCATGGCATTAACCAACTGCTGAACCTCGCCCATCGGCACCCAGGCAAATTCGTTACCCGTAGTCAAGGTGAACTTTGACGTATCAATGCTCACTTGAGCCGGGGAGCCATCCTTATAAGGATATCCGGACACTAGGATGAGCTCATCCGTCTGCTCAGAGGACCGCCGGGACACCATCACGTAGATCTTGCCTCGACGCACATTCTTTGGGAGCGATTCGGCCGGTGTGCTCACCGCATAACACGTCCTGACACTATTGTCTGTAAAGGTCGCGGCATTCCATGCCTGGAAATCACCTATCGTTTGCAAATCTGATTTTGCCGCCGCCGGCAACAACAAGGCCATAGCAGCACCCCCCATCCCGACCCAAATCGCAAGCTCACGCCACCTATCCACTGTTGTCATCTCCATTGCAAACACCGCCGAAGCAAAGCGAAGCGGTCTTGTATTTATCCTAGAAAGATGCATTCCCACGAGCAACCTCGCGTCCACAAAAATCGGAGCCTTACCTCCCCGGGGTGAGAAAGCGAGGCTCTCTCTTAAAAACTGCTTGAATTGGATTTAGGCAGACACATCGGACGGAGATACTCCGAAGTCAACATGAATTACAATGAGAAGGCTGTCGTCAAGCCTATTACGCCAATGCACGTGCCACCTGTGTCTACAAAATGCTGATGCGGCAGGTCAGCAGGCCTAATGTCGGCCGCCTAATGCTTGAAACGCTACCCAATCCTCGGAGGGGCCTGAGTATGTCTGAACAACGTCGCTTCACCATTCATATGGATCACATACAAGACTATCAGTACCAGGTCCACTTCGACTGGGAAGCGGCGCCGGATTTGTTGACGGACGAGCCACCACCGCTTGGCACGAAGGAGCATCCAAATGCCTCGCGGCTTCTCGCAGCCGCACTCGGCAATTGCCTCAGCGCCAGCTTATTGCACTGCATTGCCCGAGAAGACATTCCTGAGACCGGCATGAAAACAACAGTAACCTGTGAGATTACGCGCAACGAGAACAAACGCCTGCGCGTCGGCAAGGTTGACGTCCACATTACGTTGAGCGACGAGCTCGGGAAATCGCCTCGCCTTCAGAAATGCTTGGAAATATTCGACGACTTTTGTGTGGTAACAGCCGCAGTGCGAGAAGGAATACCGGTTACGGTACAAATAGCCAACGAGGCGGGGGAAATTCTAGCGAAAGACTAGCCTTGCTACCACAGCAGTCGAGAGCCAAAGGGGCAGCTCTGCCCCTCTCCCACGTCCATAGGGCTCGGCAATTCTAGAGAGCGCCTAACAACGCGCCGAAAGCTCTCTAAATACCTGCTCGGCTGCGTCCCATGTCTGTTGCAGTTGAGTTGTGGTGTGTGCACTGGAGACAAATCCTGCCTCAAACGCCGAGGGTGCCAGGTAGATTCCTCTACGCAGCATACCTTGGAAAAAACGCCGGAACAGCACCTGATCCGATGCCAGCACTTGCGCATAAGTGTCAACTCGTGAAGCGCTCCCGAAAAAGAGACCAAACATGCCACCGACGTAATTTGCCGTCATTCCGATGTCGGCTGCCTTTGCAAGTTCCAGCACACCTTCAATCAACTGGCGGGTGGTGTTCGAGAGCGCCTCGTGAAAACCGACTTGCTCAACGATTTCCAGGGTTGCCAGGCCGGCTGCCATGGCAACAGGGTTGCCAGAGAGGGTACCCGCCTGATAGATGGGCCCATCCGGTGCCAGGCGATCAAGAATGTCGGCGCGGCCACCAAAAGCGCCTACAGGCAAACCGCCGCCAATCACTTTTCCAAGCGTCGTTAGATCGGGGCGCACGCCATAGAGGCCCTGCGCACCATCGAGGGCAACCCGGAAACCCGTCATGACTTCGTCAAAAATAAGTAGGCTACCGTACTCATCACAGACCTGACGTAAACACTCGAGGAACCCAGGAATCGGCGGCACACAGTTCATGTTGCCGGCTACCGGCTCAACGATGACCGCCGCGATATCCTCCCCGTCTCGAGCAAAAACCTCCCGGACCTGCTGCGGCTCATTGTAAGTTAATGTAAGGGTTGCGCTAGCGATCGCCTCGGGTACACCCGGCGAAGTAGGCACACCCATCGTCAACGCCCCTGATCCTGCCTTAACCAAGAGTGCGTCGACATGGCCATGGTAACACCCTTCGAACTTGACTATTTTCTCTCGACCCGTAAACCCTCGTGCCAAGCGAATGGCGGACATGGTCGCTTCGGTGCCCGAGTTGACCATCCGCACCTTCTGGATGGAAGGCATGAGCGTGCAGATTTTCTCCGCCATGGACGTCTCGAGCACCGTCGGTGCGCCAAAACCCAAGCCTTTTTCCGCGGTTCCTGTTACCGCCCGAATCACCCGAGGGTGTGCATGGCCGACAATAAATGGTCCCCAACCACCCACGTAGTCGACATAGCGCCGCCCGTCCACATCAATAAGGTAGGGACCTTCACCACGCTCAAAGAAGATAGGCTCGCCTCCGACCGCCTTAAAGGCGCGCACCGGCGAATTGACACCACCGGGAATACGCTGCTGCGCCAAAATAAATAGATCATGTGACCGACACATAAATACGCCCTCACGTCACTTGAGCGCCAACCGAGCGCCGGGCCAAAGAAGGCGAAGGCTGGCGTGTCCAAAGCAGTTTTTTTAATTTTATCACCGTGAAACCCCTCTGCCCGATTGCTGGGCAGTGTCCGCCCGAGAAGGCAATGCCTGATTGACGGCTGACCACGGGGGGTAATCATGCGACAATGCGCTTCTGAGATTACCGTGTTTCACTGATTGATATAAGAGATTCTTGCCGCTCTGGGATCGACAAACCCTCAGTGCGTTGATGAGGCAAAATCAGCTTTTCAACCGAGCACGCTGCTTAAGGAGGTGTCGCTTGCAGGCGACAGTATTTTGAGGAGTGACTATGCGTTCCTATATGTGTGTCATCTGCGGATATGTGTACAACGAGGAAGACGGGCTTCCCGAGGAAGGGATCCTGCCGGGCACTCGATGGGAGGATATTCCGCCTAACTGGTCTTGCCCTGAATGCGGAGCGCGTAAGGAGGATTTTGAGCAAATCGAGATCTAGCCCGAAGCCCAATCATTTTCCCTGCAATGCATCCCTCTCTCGAAACTTGATGGAGATTCACGGTGGACCTTGAACTCATTAGCTTTGAGCTCTGTCCGTACGTACAGCGCGCAGTCATCACCCTTTTGTATAAGCAAGCCTCCTTCACCCTGACTCACATTGACCTTGCCGATCCGCCGAAGTGGTTTCTGGACATCTCACCCTTCGGAAAAGTGCCAGTGCTACGAGTGAATGGAAAAACCATAATATTCGAGTCCGCCGTGATCAACGAATATATCGATGAAGTCTTTCCTGACCGTCTCCACCCCGCAGACCCCTTGCAGCGTGCGCTTAACCGAAGCTGGATCGAATTCGGATCAGCTTGCCTAATAGATACCTTCCGCATGATCAATGCGAAGACTGCCGACAAGTTTGCAGACGTTCACGCCGATTTACTGGAAAAGCTGCAACAGATCGAAGAGATCCTTGGTGCAGGTCCTTACTTTAACGGCAATCGATTCTCATTGGTCGATGCGGCATACGCGCCCTTATTCGCACGCTTGGAGCTTCTCGGTGAGCTAGTCGAGGTCTATGTCAAAACCGACCTTCCGAAGGCGGCCAGCTGGAGCGAGACGTTACTGGTAGCTCCGGCGGTGCAGCGCTCCCAGGTTGCACATTTCTCCGAGCTTTATTACAAAATGATTCGAAACCGCGGGGGCCATCTGGCATCGCTCGTGCCGAGTCATTAATTCGGCGCCGCCGACAAGCAGCCCGGCATTACTCGTAATCCCTTGTTCGTATCCAAGTAGCGCGGTATATTCGAGAATAATTATCAGTAAGCCTCTAGGAGTTGTCGAATATGAATGCAGCCGTGATGCCGGACTTCCGAGAAACCCTTACCGAGGACGAACTTCGGATTACGCCGGAAGCCCAAACACAGCTTGCAAAGCTGTTTGAGCAAGTGGACGATGACGACATCGATGCCATCAGGATTTACGTGAGCGGCGGTGGATGCTCTGGAATGACCTATGGCATGACGTTCACTGATCAGCAGACCCCCTATGACCGGGTGATGGAGTACGCGGATTTCCGCCTGTTTATCGACGCGGTCGCGCTTAATTACTTGCACGGGGTCGAGATCGATTATATCAGCCGGCCTACGGGCGCAAGCTTTGTCTTTAACAACGTCTTTGCCAGCACTGGCGGAAGCGGTACCTGTGGCGCCTGTGGAGCGGCCACTGGTGCTGGCGGAGGGTGTGGTTAATCCCGATTCGCACCCGGTCGCCGATCCATCGACCAGCGGACCGCCGGCGAAGCGGCGGGTTTTATTGCTCGCGCTGCACAATAGCTATCGTATCGGCGCCTATAGCGAGGCTGCCCGTCTCGAAGGCATTGAGCTTGTCATTGCCACTCAGGGCAGCCACTCCTTGGTCCCCGAGGCGGCGGGCGGCCTGCACATCGATCTCCAGCGGCCTGCCGAGGCTGTTAAACATATTTCAGCGGAAGCTCTGCACGCACCATTTTTGGCAGTGGTGGCGTGTGAGGACGCCACCGTAGAGCTGGCAAGCCGAGTGGCACAGGCACTTGGGCTCAAGCACAACCCGCCGGGCGCGTCTCGAATTGCCCGGCGTAAAGATCTAGCACGCACCGCGCTTGCCGCACGGGGAGTACCGGTACCGTGCTTTCGTCGCATTGACCTTACGGCCGATCTGTCGGCGCAGATTGCCGCAATTCCGTATCCATGCGTGGCGAAGCCACTGGCGCTGTCTGCCAGTCGCGGTGTGATTCGGGCAAATAACACTCAAGAGCTGATCGCCGCCTGTCGGCGCATTTCTGCCCTTGTGCAGTCGGAATTCGATGAAGAGATTCGCCGGTATATCTTGGTCGAGCAGTTTTTGCCCGGCGTTGAGGTGGCTGTCGAGGGCCTCCTCTCCGACGGACAATTGCAAATTCTCGCCATATTTGACAAGCCGGATCCCCTCGACGGACCCTATTTTGAGGAAACCTACTACGTAACACCCTCCCGTCTGAGCCTAACGGCACAAGCGCAAGTTTATCAGCAACTTTGCGCCGCTTGCGAGGCCTACGGACTGCAACAGGGACCTGTTCATGCCGAGCTACGTATTGCCGGCGACAGGGCATGGATCATTGAAGTCGCTGCCAGAACGATTGGTGGGGACTGTGCCCGCCTGCTGCAGTTTGAAACCGGAATCAGTCTCGAACAGGTCGTATTGCGTTGTGCGCTGCGCGAGCCTGTGCAGGGAGCGCAGCTCCACGATGCGGCGGGTGTTATGATGATCCCGACCCCACGGGCGGGCGTTTTACGCCGTGTGGAAGGCGTGTTAGCGGCCCGTAGGGTGACTTATATCGAAGACGTGGAAATAACGATCCGCGAGGGTTATGAATTGACGCCCTTACCTGAAGGCGGAACCTACCTTGGTTTCATCTTTGCTAAGGGACCAACGCCCTATCAGGTGGAACAAGCCCTGCGTCAAGCTTATCAAAAGCTCAAAGTGGTGGTTGCACCCATGTGGAGGCTAGCATCCGTTTGATACCAACCAAACAGCGCACCTCAATGAAGACTCGTGGTACGAGCATTCATCCCGCCTTACTATTTCTTTCCGCCCGCCGCGCGGAAGCCTTGCGGAAGTCCGCCCTGCTCGCCCTCACCAAACAAAAAGCCGACCATATGCCTTTCTATGACTTCTATACTTCTCGGATCCGCCGTGCTCAGCTGATTCTCGTTGATGATCATCTGCAGCCGGTCTAGCCATTGCTGCCAACCTTCCTTCGATACATGGTGATAGATGCGGGTCCCCAGCTCCCCTGGGTGGGGAGGCTCATCGAGGCCTTCCGCTTCACGTTTCAACACCGTGCACATCACTGTTCTTGCCATAATTAACCTCCGTTACACAACTGAAACCCGATGATTCAGGCGCGGATTTGGATTACAGATGTCAGCTGACGATTCGAGCCGAATGTATTAATGAACGCCATACAGAGCGAGTCTGCTGCCCACACTGCCTATTATATACGGAATGTATGACGCCAAAATTCCTTGAAGCCTAGGGAAGGTTGACACCGTCTACCGGTGCCACTATCGTCACGCCGTTGGCATGTGTGTGTTGGAAGCGCCCGGACAGTAGATATGATTCGCGTTGGCATCGTCGGTGGAACCGGATATACGGGCGTTGAGCTCCTAAGGTTGCTCGTTAATCATCCACAAATCTCACTGGAGATGATTACCTCGCGCGGCGAGGCGGGCCGGCGCGTGGGGGATCTTTTTCCGAGTCTTCGACGAAAACTGGAGCTGTGCTTCAGCGAGCCGAATCCAGAAGCCCTATCAGCCTGCGACGTGGTCTTTTTTGCCACCCCGAATGGCTTCGCGATGACACTCGTCCCTTTCTTGCTTTCAGAGGGGACCCGCGTCATTGATTTGGCGGCCGATTTCCGTCTCAAGAACCCCGATGAGTGGCAAAAGTGGTATGCAATGCCCCACGCTTGCCCCGAGCTACTCGCGGAGGCTGTGTATGGCCTGCCCGAGCTCAACCGCAAGGCGATCAAGAATGCCCGTCTCGTAGCCAATCCTGGATGCTATCCGACAGCAGTGACCCTGGGCTTGTTACCGCTTCTGGAAAGCGATTGCGTGTGGCCCGAAAGCTTGATTGCCGACGCAAAATCCGGTGTCAGCGGCGCCGGGCGCAAAGCGGCTATTGAAACCTCTCTTTGCGAGTCCAGCGAGACGGTGCGAGCCTATGCAGTGGCCGGCCACCGGCATCTTCCGGAGATCCTTCAATGTTTAGCAGGCGCCGCTAGGAGGCCAGTCGGGCTTACCTTTGTGCCCCACCTCATGCCCATGATCCGGGGAATCCATGCCACTCTTTATGCCCGGCTGCGTAAGCAGGATCTTAATTTGCAGGAGCTATTTGAGGCCCGCTTTCGGGAGGAGCCTTTTGTGGACGTTATGGCGGCTGGCAGTCATCCTGAAACTCGTAGTGTTCGCGGCGCCAATTTCTGCCGCTTGGCATGGCACCGACCGCAGGGTGGTGAGACGGTGATAGTGCTCTCCGTAATAGACAATCTCGGGAAAGGTGCAGCCGGCCAAGCTGTACAAAATATGAATATTATGTTTGGGTTAGACGAGCGCACAGGTCTCGAGCAGGTTGCTTTGCTGCCCTAGAAGATATGCTGTTCGGCTACGCCCTCATGACGCTTCTATTGCTCATGATAATCCGTGGAAACCGACAAGTGACGTACCTAGACAACTCGTCACTCAGAAAGAATGACGCAGAGTCTAGCCAAACCGGAGCGACCTCCTGCCCCCTCAACGGTGCATCGACGGGTAATCAGCCGCTATAGCCCGTGGAAATATTCCCTCAGTGTTGTTTTGGCCGTGCTCTTTTTGGGCAGTGTGGGCGGCGGGCTTTTTACACTGGGACGCGCGAGCGTTAGCAGCAGCAATACCTTGTCAGAGTTGGAGCCGTGCACCAACGGCAACGAACAACTTGCGCTGCTACGCCAAAATAATGCCTCACTGCGCGCGCAAACCGTCATGCTTGCACGCAAGGGCCAAGTTGAACGCGCAGCCTACAAACGCATTGGTGAATCGCTAAAGCAGCTTCAAGATGAAGTTCTTAGGCTCACGGAGGAACTGGCTGTTTACAAAGCTATCGTGGTTCGCGCTGATTTTAGAAAAAAATTTGTGATTCAAAGTCTTAAATTACACGCTGAAAAAGCTGGGCTTTACCGTTACCAGGTTGTGCTCACCCACTTCGGCACAGAAGATGGCGTGGTATCGGGTTCTATGGAAATACGGGTTTCAGGGACTCAAAGCGGCAAAGCGGCCGTACTGACTCTTAGTGAGCTTGCGGGTGCGAAACAAGCAAGCCCAGAAATTCATCTTCAATTCAGAAACTTTGTTAGAGTCGAGGGTCTCTTGCATCTCCCGCAGAACTTTGCCCCACGATATATTCGAGTGCGGGTTCATGGTGAAGCGCAACCGCAGCAGACCGTCGAAAAAACCTTTACCTGGAAACAGGCAACGAGCTAAAAGCAATGTGGGGAAATCGTAATAAGGTCAAGACGACGAAGATTGATTCATTGATTGGCCGGCAAACCGAATTGTGCGGCGATCTTCGCTTCACCGGAGGACTGCATGTGGACGGGACCATCAAAGGCAATGTAACCGCAGAAACAGACTCCTCTTCGGTATTGACGTTAAGCGAACATGGCACCATCCAAGGTGACGTCAAGGTCGCCAACCTGCTCTTGAATGGGGTTGTCATCGGCGATGTTTATGCAGAGGGGCATATCGAGCTTGCCTCGAAGGCGAAGATCACTGGAAACGTCTATTACACGATGATTGAAATGGCTATGGGAGCTCAAGTGAATGGGAATTTGGTTCGTGCCGAGGCGGCACTGTCCACGGAGGCACCCCTTAAGCTATCCCATGACACCTCTTTAGAGGTGTCAGATTAACACTTTGATATATAGTAATATTATGTTTCTTTTGATAATCTGATAGGTTGCAAGTAACCATTAACCATTCAGAGGACTTGTTCAGATATGAATAGCGTCACAATGGAAACATCTTCCCCTCCAATACATTTCACGCAGCAAGCAGCGGCAAGAGTAAAAGCATTGTCGGCGCAGACGAGAACTGAAGGGCTGATGCTGCGAGTTTACATTCAAGGTGGAGGCTGCTCAGGCTTTCAGTACGGTTTCGAATTTGAGAAGGATCTGCAGGATGATGACACCGTAGTGGAAAATAGCGGCGTAAAGCTGGTGGTCGACCCCTTGAGCTTACAGTACTTATCAGGCGCTTCGATTGATTACCGGGAGGATCTCCAGGGTTCTCGCTTTGTCGTGTCTAACCCCAACGCCTCCAGTACCTGTGGATGTGGTTCATCGTTTTCCGCCTAGAAGCTGTAAAAAACTACCGTCGCGCCATAGCAAGCAGGACCGTATCAAGCGCGATAGACTGCGCCAAGTACGACCGATCGCCTCGCCCCTGTGACCGAGGGAAGGTTACCAGGAAGCCCAGCTAAGGTTCTTTTAGCTAGCCAAGCAAAGGCGGTGGCTTCCACCCAATCGGGCTGTAAACCATAGCGTTCTGTGGAAGACACGTTGCTGCCCAGGAACGCTTGCGACAGTCCTGCCATAATGACGTGATTGTGGACACCACCGCCACATACAAGCACCTCCCGCGGGGGATCAGAGTACTGAGTGATCGCCGCGCTCAAGCTAGCGACCGTCAACTCGCAGAGGGTACGTTGAATGTCTTCTGGCGAAAGGCGAGTAGGTATGCGAGCAAGCTTTTTTTGAATCCAAGCTAAGTTGAAGCGATCACGGCCCGTACTTTTCGGCGGTGGCAGTGAAAAAAAGTCGTCTTCTAGCAGTTCCTGTAGCAGCCCAGAATGAACCTTGCCCTTAGCTGCCCAGCAGCCACCTTCATCGATGGGGGTCGCTCGATGCAGAGTAGCCCAAGCATCCAGCAACACATTGCCCGGTCCCGTATCAAAGCCTACCACAGGAACACTGCTATCTTGCGAGAGGATTGTAATGTTGGACATGCCGCCGATGTTCACCACCAACCGGTTAACCTCGGAGCTCCGAAAAACGGCCTGATGAAAGGCCGGCACTAACGGTGCGCCTTGTCCGCCCGCCGCCATGTCCCGCCTCCTGAAGTCAGCGACTGTGGTAACGCCTGTGCGTTCAACAATCACATTGGGATCGCCAATTTGTGTGGTGTAGGGCCAATCACCACGCGGTTGGTGGATAACGGTTTGCCCGTGGCTCCCAATTGCTTGGATGGATGCGGGCGACTCCCCGGCTTTTACGATGACCATCAGCGCCGCATCGGCAAACAATTCCCCCATTCTCACGTCGAGCACCGCAAGCTGATCGAGGTCATGCGGCATGCCCATGGCGATGCGCAGTACGCCGTCTTTGATCTCCTTCGAAATTGAATGGGCATGCGTGGCAAGAATTTGTGGAAATTGCCCGCTGAGATCGACGCACACAGCGTCCACGGCATCCATGCTGGTGCCAGACATTAGGCCAACAAATAAATGCGTGTCTACTCCCATGGAAAGCCCGCAATTCTGCGTTACCCTGACCCCTGCTCCGCCGACGCTCGTAACGTTCTTAAAGCCCATCGTCTGGGAGGAAAGCGCGTCACTCGTCTTTTCTCGCCACGGCAACTCGTGCGAGCAAATCAAGCTGCGCAAGAACGGCTTGGGCATGAGCTAAGTAATCTGCCTGATGCTTCGGAGCAATCGGCTCCGCTTTGGGCAGTGCCACTTTGAGCGGATCGTGATGCGCGCCATTCACACGAAACTCGTAGTGCAGGTGAGGCCCCGATGCTAAGCCGCTCTTTCCCACATAACCAATATTCTCCCCCTGAAGAACCCGCTTGTTACGCTTAACTCCTTTGGCATAACGCGACAAGTGAGCGTACAACGTCGTGTATTTCTCGCCGTGCTGAATGATGACGGTGCGTCCGTACCCGCCGTGCCGCCCTACGAACGTTACCGTACCATCACCTGTTGCTTTGACCGGCGTACCCGTTGGAGCAGCGTAATCAACACCGCGGTGCGCCCGAAACCGATGCAGCACGGGATGCCAGCGGCGCCGCGTAAAGCGCGAACTGATGCGCGAGAACTTCACGGGGGTGCGCAGGAATGCCTTGCGCATGCTGCGCCCCTGCGGAGTGTAGTAATTCGTGTGCCCCTCACTATCGGTGTAGCGGATTGCTCTCGTGCTCCGACCACGGTTGACGAATTCTGCTGCCAGAATATTGCCGTCGCCGAGCTTTTCTGCATTTTTGTAAATCTCTTGGTAGATGACCGTGAACCGGTCCCCCTCGCGAATGTCCAGCGCAAAATCGACATCCCATGCAAAAATGTCCACCATCTCCATGATCAGTCTATCTGACAGCCCCGCTTCCTTGGCTGATAGGAACAAGGAGCTCATGATATTCCCCGTTGCCGTGGCGGTTCGGTGATCGAGCTCTGCATCGATTCGTCGCACTCGAAAACCATCGGCGCTGTCTACTACATGCAAGGAATGCGTTCTATCGACAGCCAACGTCAGCTCTTTTACGCGCTTCTCAGCATCAACCTTGAGCTCTAAGCGCTGGCCTTGGTGTAGGCGGCTGAGCGCTGCGGCACCATCGTCAGCCTCAAGAATACGATGAAGTTCAGCCTGCGAAAGCCCAAGGGCCATGAAAATGCTCGACAGCGAGTCGCCCTTGGAGATCGTGACGGCATGACTTTCGAGATCGGCTGATGGCTGAGGGTGCAGCTCAGTATCTGCGAGATCAGGAACAGGTGATGCCGATCGTGGTGGGGGAATGAGTGCGATTGCCTCTGGAGGCAAATCAGGCAAAGCAGTCGCCGGCGTTTTGGGAAACACAAGCGGTACGGTAACTCGCGCATCATAGGCCGCCGTTTCACCTACCCCTGTGGCACCCTTGAGCAGTTCATTGGT
>JBAPTW010000043.1:25000-27118 GCA_049282355.1 Gammaproteobacteria bacterium
CCGCCAGCTAAGGTCCCCAAATCACAGCTCAGTGGGAAACGATGTGGGAAGGCATAAACAGCCAGGAGGTTGGCTTAGAAGCAGCCATCCTTTAAAGAAAGCGTAATAGCTCACTGGTCGAGTCGGCCTGCGCGGAAGATGTAACGGGGCTCAAGCTGTGTACCGAAGCTGCGGGTGCGAGCACTTCACTTTAACCTAATGAATTATGTTAGGAAATACCGTTAGGGTCCCCGCGTTTTGCGAGGAACAGTCTTAATATTAGGTTAAAGGAAGTGCTCGTACGGTAGGGGAGCGTTCCGTAAGCCGTTGAAGGTGCGCCGTGAGGTTGTGCTGGAGGCATCGGAAGTGCGAATGCTGACATGAGTAACGATAATGCGGGTGAAAAACCCGCACGCCGGAAGTCCAAGGGTTCCTGCGCAACGTTAATCGGCGCAGGGTGAGTCGGTCCCTAAGGCGAGGCCGAAAGGCGTAGTCGATGGAAAACAGGTTAATATTCCTGTACCTCTCGTGACTGCGATGAGGGGACGAAGGAGGCTAGGTGATCCGGGCGTTGGTTGTCCCGGTTTAAGCGTGTAGGAAGTACCTTTAGGCAAATCCGAAGGTGCAATTCTGAGGCGTGATGACGAGGTTTCTTCAGAGACCGAAGTCACCGATGCCATGCTTCCAAGAAAATCCTCTAAGCTTCAGGTTACGAGGGACCGTACCCGAAACCGACACAGGTGGACAGGGCGAGAATCCTAAGGCGCTTGAGAAAACTCTGGTGAAGGAACTAGGCAAAATAGCACCGTAACTTCGGGAGAAGGTGTACCCTCGGTACGTAAAGGAGCTTGCCTCCCGAGCGGAAGGGGGTCGCAGTGACCAGGTGGCCGCGACTGTTTACTAAAAACACAGCACTCTGCAAACTCGTAAGAGGACGTATAGGGTGTGACGCCTGCCCGGTGCCGGAACGTTAAGTGATGGGGTTAGCTTCGGCGAAGCTCTTGATCGAAGCGCCGGTAAACGGCGGCCGTAACTATAACGGTCCTAAGGTAGCGAAATTCCTTGTCGGGTAAGTTCCGACCTGCACGAATGGCGTAACGATGGCCATGCTGTCTCCACCAGGGACTCAGTGAAATTGAACTCGCTGTGAAGATGCAGTGTACCCGCGGCTAGACGGAAAGACCCCGTGAACCTTTACTACAGCTTTACACTGGACTTTGAGCATGCTTGTGTAGGATAGGTGGGAGGCTACGAAGCGCGGACGCCAGTTCGCGTGGAGCCAACCTTGAAATACCACCCTGGTGTGTTTGGGGTCCTAACCTAGGCCCGTTATCCGGGTCGGGGACAGTGTATGGTGGGTAGTTTGACTGGGGCGGTCTCCTCCCAAAGAGTAACGGAGGAGTACGAAGGTACCCTCAGCGCGGTCGGAAATCGCGCAATGAGTGCAAAGGCATAAGGGTGCTTGACTGCGAGACAGACACGTCGAGCAGGTGCGAAAGCAGGTCTTAGTGATCCGGTGGTTCTGTATGGAAGGGCCATCGCTCAACGGATAAAAGGTACTCCGGGGATAACAGGCTGATTCCTCCCAAGAGTTCATATCGACGGGGGAGTTTGGCACCTCGATGTCGGCTCATCACATCCTGGGGCTGTAGCCGGTCCCAAGGGTATGGCTGTTCGCCATTTAAAGTGGTACGCGAGCTGGGTTTAGAACGTCGTGAGACAGTTCGGTCCCTATCTGCCGTGGGCGTTAGAAACTTGAGAAGAGCTGCTCCTAGTACGAGAGGACCGGAGTGGACGTACCTCTGGTGTTCCGGTTGTCACGCCAGTGGCACAGCCGGGTAGCTATGTACGGACGGGATAACCGCTGAAAGCATCTAAGCGGGAAGCCCCCCCTAAGATGAGGTCTCACTGGACACTTGATGTCCCTGAAGGGCCGTGGAAGACTACCACGTTGATAGGCTGGGTGTGGAAGTGCAGCAATGTATGAAGCTAACCAGTACTAATTGCCCGTGAGGCTTGACCATATAACACCCAAGCGATCTGGGTGCTGGTGCAAGTGCAACAAACCCAACGCCTTGACAACTTTCCAGAACATGAAGAGTGGATCCCGGAACAGGTCCGGGATGGTTTGAATCGCTC
>JBAPTW010000044.1:0-3678 GCA_049282355.1 Gammaproteobacteria bacterium
CCACGCCGAGCACCGACACCGCGGGTATGGTCAAGGCCATGAGGTAAATATCAATGTAGATTGCGACCTTATCTGCTTCGGGCAAAGCTTCGGCGTTGCGAAACATCAGGACATTGGCGAGCGCGACGATGATGCCGCCACCGATGATGGCGACTCGCCCTAGGGTTTGCATCGTGGTGTGCATCAGCCGCTCAGTGGCTTTGTCGATCGGTCGACCGTGCGCGTCAATGCGCGGCACCGCCTCCACGGTCATGGCATCTGCCACCACGTCCTGAATCACATAACCCACGGGCGCGAGCAGTGCCGAGGCCACATACCAAGCGGCTACCGGCGCAAACTGCCCCATTACCTCGGGCCTAGCGAGCAGACCGATCATGATGGCGAGACTTATGGTGATGAGACCTGCCCCAAGAAAGACCAGCAGAGATTTCCAGCGCCAGATCAGGTCCACGATATGACCAAGGGGCATTTTCAGCACCCAGGGGATCCCTGCCCAAAATCCAAGGGTCGCCAGAAACTGTGCAGACAGGTCGAGGTAATCCTTAACGAAGAAGGTGCCGACGATACTGGTGAGACCGGCAATGCCAGCGGCGAGATACACCATCAATGGCGGAAGATAGGACATCCGGACCTGACGCCCGAGATCCAGGATATTTCGGTCTATCCATTGCCAGACGGCAGTTATTATTGAAATATGCTTCGAGATCAAAACGCTATCCGAATGGCGGCTTATTTCCTTGGGGTCGTCCGCGCGAGGTGTTTACGAAACCGCCAAAATGGGAGATGGGGCTGTGCGTTGGGCACGGTGCCGACAGAGTCAAACGATCTTATCTGCGGGTCCGTAATACCGTTTTTTCTCGCACCACGGAAGCTTGATTCTTTGGTATCCTTTCGTTCTTGATTGCGTTACAGTTTTTATTATGGTCATCTTCGGCGGAAATGTTGTTTCTATTATGAAATTTAACATCTCGCGCCGTCGGAGGCAGCTCAATAGTGCTATCAGCCATCACCAGAATCCGTTCAACCTGACATAATCAACGGAGAATGCCATTATGGCAACGGCAAATGATGATCTCGCCAGCTTACGAAAGGACGTCGAGCAGCTACAGACGGATGTGGCGTCGCTCCTTGGCTCCCTGAAAAGTATGGGTATCGAGCGCGGTCGCGAGGCGGTGGGTCGGGCGAGGCAGACCGGCGAGACCTTGCGGACCGAAGCCGAAGAGATGCAGCGACGGGCGGAGCGCGAGATCGGCGCACGCCCCTTCACCAGCGTGCTGACCGCATTTGGCCTGGGGTTTCTAATTGGCATGTTGCTCGATCGGCGGCACTGATTTCCTGTCGTGCCCAATCTGTCACGGCTACTCCACGATACGGTTGCGGTTGAGGTCGCGAGGCTGCGCGCCAGCCTTTTCAGCGCCGCTTTCTCACTGCTGTTGCTTGGGATCGCAGCCTTGATATCTCTGATAGGAGTGGTGTTTCTTCTGGTCGGGGCTTATCAGTCATTGGCAGAGGCCTTGCCCGCGTGGCAGGCCGGCGGCCTCACCGCTATAGCGTTGCTGCTCATCGCCGCGCTATTGGTACTCGTGAACCGGCGGCGCATCTCTGTAAGCCGTTTACCGCCGCCAGTCGAACCTCCCCTTTCGTCGGTAGCGCGGGAGCTTCGGCAGACCGCCGAGAGGGGCATCACTGCGGGTGAGATGCTCGCAGGCAAGGCTATTAAACCCTTCGACCTGGCACTGGTCGCGTTCATCGCGGGGTTAATCGTCAGTAAGAGCGTTTACCCTCGGAGGCCAATACAACAACGGCGGAGCGAGCTCGGCGGTTGAAGGGCAACATTTCTGCTGCATTGCCATTCCCTATCCCATCAGTCGGTCATCCAATGTCCACATGTAACCCGAAACCCAAGATGAGCCCATAGACGGCTTGTCCGAAGAGGGTGGTTAGCGGTGTTCGAAAGCCGTAGTGAAGACCCATGAAACCGGGTGGCTCCAGGCGGCGAATAGCGCTGGGGCTGAGGCGGTCTGCGTTCGAGAGAGGGATTCGGATTCAGCCGCCGCGCTGTCGAATGTGGCCGAACGCTGCTCCATTTGTCGACTTCCAATTCCCTTTGGTGGTCCGATAAGAACTGCGTTCAGTCCGCTGGAAAAGCCATGGTGGTGAGCAGCGCGAGTTCCGCTTGGCGCGAGTCGAGCCGTGAGTGCTGCACGACAATCGGCACATCGGACTCGAGCACGCTGGCATAGTCGGTATCGGTGGCGATGGGCTCGGGGTCCGACAGGTCGTTGAAACGCAGGTGCAATGTGCGCCGCGGCGGTACTTCCACCCGGTAGGGGCCGCCAGGCTCGCGGTTGCTGTAATAGATGGTGACGACGACGTGGGCTTTCTCATCGCCGGTGTTGAGAATGCAGGCGGTCTCATGGCTCACCAGTTGAGGGGCCGGTCCGGTGCTCTGTGGCGGAATATAGCCCTCGGCAATCACCCAGCGGTGTCGTCCGATCGGTTCACTCATCGGTGCTCCCCCTTAGTAGCGATTATTGTGGGATGCCTTGCTCTCTGACCGCTCGCTTCGGTTTCTTCACAACCTCTCGGGGTTGCCATCAGACGGCGTAGCGTTCGGCATCTTGGCGCTTGAAATCCACCCCCAGGCCTGGTCGGCTGAGATCCGGCGCGAGATGACCCGCCTGGGCTTGGGACGCGCCATCAAAGAGTAGCTGCTCGATGCGCACGTGATCATGGAAGTACTCCAGATGCATGACGGGGCGCAGGGCGCAGTTCGGATGCAGGTGCACGGTGGGTGCGGTGTGACTGGAAAGCGGCACGTGATACGCCTGGCACAGGGCGCCCACAGACAAGTAGCCGCTGATGCCGGCGCAGCGCGTGGCATCGGCCTGCAACACATCCACGGCACCCGCCTCGAGGAGCCGATGGAAGTAGGTCAGATCAAAGCCATACTCGCCAGCGGATACCGCCATAGCGGCCGGAGCGCGATCGCGTATCAGCCGCAGACCCTCCAGGTCGTCGGACGACACCGGCTCTTCGTACCAGGTCACGCCGTAGTGCGTAAATTCCTCGGCCATCGCCAGGGCCTGTTTGCGTGTGTAGGCGCCGTTGGCGTCGACGAAAAGCTCGGTGCCCGCCTCGAGGACGGTGCGGGCAGCGCGCACTCGCTCCAGGTCGTTTTCGGGCTCGCGGCCGATCTTCATCTTGACGAAAGACATACCTGCTGCCGCCCAAGCGCCCAACTGATCCTGTAATTGGGTGATGTCATAGGAGGTGAAGCCGCCACTGCCGTAGACCGGCACCGCCTCACGCACCTGCCCAAGTAAGCGCACCAGTGGGAGACCGAGCAGTTTTGCTTTCAAGTCCCACAGTGCATTGTCGACAGCGGCGATCGCCATGGAGCACAGCCCCGGGCGTCCCAGGTTGCGGATCGCATCGACCATCGCCCACCAGCACGAGCTGTTGTTCAGCGCATCGCGTCCCTCGACGAGCGAGGCAAGCTTGTCATGAATCAAGCGTGCCGCGGCGGTGTCAGAATAGCCATAGCCGATACCTTTTTCCCCGCCACCGTGGACTTCGACGAGGATCAGGGTCGTGCTGTCCCACTCGAGAGTGCCATCGGACTCGGGCGCCTCGGTGGGGATGGTATAGGCATCCACCTTCAGCGAATCGATCGGG
>JBAPTW010000045.1:0-56822 GCA_049282355.1 Gammaproteobacteria bacterium
CCCGTCGCGATCTGCTGTTGGGTCGTGGCCACTCCCGATTGCTGCTGTTGCATGGCGTTTAAGCCGTGACGAAAGAGCATGGAGGTAGAGATACGCATAGCTTACCGTCCAACCACGTCGAGCAAAGAATTGAAGGTGGCGTCTGCGGCTGCAATGACCCGGGCGCTCGCCTCATAGGCTTGCTGATAGCGAAGCAGGTTGGCGGCCTCCTCATCGAGGTTAACCCCGGATACCGCGTCCCGGGCGTCCGTCACTTGGCTGAGCAAGGCTTCCTGGGCACTGCGATGCGCCTCGGCCTTTTGCGTGACAGCACCGACAGAGGCCACCAGTTGTCCATAGGCCCCAGAAAATGTAGCATTATTGTTTTCCAGCGTGAGCATCTCCTGCAGCTTCGCAAGCTCTAGGGCATTGCGATTATCCCCGACACCTCCCAGTGCATCCGGTAGCGCTGCGGCGATTTCCCGGGGCTCGTGGATGGCGAGCCCGAATTCTCTGGCGCTCGCGGCATCGATAGGAACAAAGAAATCGAGCCCTGGATTTCCGTCGAGATCCGTACCACGGCGGTGTTGTTCATTGAAGCTCTGCGTGAGCCCGACCACAATTGCGTCGAGCGCATTCTCGGCTTTATTCAGAACTCGATCACGAAAGTCGAGGATGCCGCCGATCGCGCCGCCACTTAGGGTGTCGGAAATGATCGTGCTGCTACCACCGGCGGAGACAGCGATTTCTTTGCGCGTTGGGTCGAACGAATTAGCCACCACGCTAAGGCTCATATTGGAACCACCGACGACGAGGGGATGTCCGTTACCAATCAGCACGTTGATAGCGCCATCGTCTTGTTGAACGGTGTGAAAGCCTATCTGTTCGGCGAGCTGACGCAGCAGCTCATCCCGGCGATCCCGTAGATCGTTGGCCGGCTGCCCGCCCGCGGCGCCCTCGGCTTGTACGATCTCCCGATTCATCTCCGCAATGCCCTCGGTCAAGGCATTCACTTCGCTCACCAGGCCAGTCAACCGTCCGTTGGCCTCCTGCTGCAGATCGGTCAACTGCCCATTCAGGGCGTGATAGCGTTGCGCGAGCCCTTCCGCCTCGCTCAGCAGCACCTGGCGGTTCGCAAGTGAGGTTGGATCCGCAGCGACTTCATGAACAGCATCGAAAAAGCTTTGTAAAGAAGATGCCAGTCCGGTATCGGCATTGGCCAGCAAGTTGTCGACACGGGATGCCAGCTCATGAAAAGTTTGCGCCTCACCAGACCCCGCGGTGCTGGTGCGTATTTGCGCGGTAAGAAATTGATCGTAACTCCGACGGATGGTGTTGACGGCGACACCTTTGCCGATGAAACCGTTAGAGGAACCCTGTGGCAGTCGCGCGCCCAGCTCCACGCGCTGTCGGTGATAACCGGGCGTATTGGCATTGGAAATATTATGTCCGGTAGTCGCCAATCCTCGTTGGGATGCGACTAAGCCGGATAATCCCTGACCGATAAGTCCGCTTAGGCCCATTGATCTAGCACCTCCACCTAATCTAGCGACGCAACGTTAGCGAGCTTTAAGGCGCCAAGCGCCGGTGAATCCATCACCGCCAGCACCTTCTCTGCATAGCGGGGATCGGTGGCGTACCCCGCATCCTGAAGGCTATGCATATAGGCCGCGGGATCGCTCGCGCTGGCCAGTGCTTGCTGGTAACGGGGCGAGTTGCGAATAAGATCGACGTAGTCTTCGAAGCTTTCCGCAGGACTGGCATAGGCACGAAAGGCGGACTGGCGACGCTCCATGACACCATCGACAAATTCAATGGTGGGCACGATGACCCGGGATCCCTGCCATCGATCATTTGCTTTGATACCAAATAGGTTAAAACTATTTCCGCCGTCGGGGTGGCGGATCAGCGCTTGTCCCCAACCGGTCTCTAGAGCCGCTTGCGCGATGAGCACTTGAGGCGCAACACCGAGCGCTTGTCCCGCCCGCTTGGCGTGGGGTAACAGGCTTTGTACGAAGCTCTCCGGCGTATCCAAAACCGGTTCAAGGCGCGTCGGGACGGACGGGGCTTTGAGAACGGATGAGCGCACTTCGCTCAGGCGTCCAACGCGAGTGCGCGTCTGGCCGATGGCGAGCTCCCCAAGCGCTTGTTGCGGCGCTTTCTCCGCTGGATCCCGTAGCTCACCCACCAAGAGATCGGCCAGTCCAATGCCGCGCGATCGCGCGAGATTAAGCGCCATCTGCTGATCGAAGAGACCACGATAAAAGTCGACACCCTGATTCGCGAGAAGGGGATCGCCCATTGTGGTCTGACGCATGCTTTTGAGCAGCATCTGCAAAAACACGGCTTCAAATTGCTGGGCAACTTCAGGAAGCGCCGCCTGAGCGTCTTGATTTGCCTGCTGGCGCAGCCGCGCGAGCGCTGTCAAGTCGGTGTAAACGTTAGCGGCGGATGAGGTCAGCGTGTTGGTCGGGGTCATTAACGGTCACTGCGCTCGTGAAAGCGTCCTGTCAATGGCTAAGTGACGATCCCAAAATGCGTGCCGCGCTCTAGATAACAATCAGCTCAGCCCGAAGTGCGCCTGCTTCCTTCAAAGCCTCTAAGATCGCCACCAGATCACTAGGGCCCGCACCGACCTGATTCACTGCACGCACGATCTCGTCCAGCGAAACGCCCGGCCCAAAAACAAAGGCGCGATTCGCTTCCTCTCGAACAGAAATCTCAGAATTCGGAATGACTACCGTTTCACCCTCAGAAAATGGCAACGGTTGGCTCACCTGCGTCCGATTGGTAATGGTCACGGAAAGATTGCCGTGGGAGACAGCGGCCGCCTGAACCGTCACGTGACTGCCAATGACGACCGATCCGGTGCGGGCATTGACGATGACTCGGGCAGGAGCCGCGCCCGGCTCCAGCGACACATTCTCAATGAGGGAGACGAAATCTACCCGCTGGCCCGGATCACTGGGCGCCGCAACTTGCACCGAGGTGGCATCCATGGGCCAGGCAGTTCCCCTGCCGACCACGATATTAATGGCATCGGCGACGCGCTTGGCAGTGGTAAAATCAGGATTGTGCAAATTAAGCACGAACTGCTCCGGGGAGCCGAAAGTGGTGGGCGCAGGCCGTTCCACGGTGGCGCCGTTCGGTATGCGACCGACGGTGGGCACATTGAGCGAGATGCTATTGCCGTCATTGGTGGCAATGCCAAACCCGCCGACGACGACGTTGCCTTGAGCGATGGCATAGATTTGCCCATCGGCGCCCTTGAGAGGGGACATCAGCAAGGTGCCCCCGCGTAGGCTCTTGGCATTGCCGATAGTCGACGCCGTGATATCGATAGTCTGTCCGGGCTTGGCAAAGGGAGGTAAGGTGGCGCTCAGGGTAACGGCGGCAACATTTTTCAGCTGTGGGTTCACATTTGCCGGCAATCGAATGCCGAGGCGGTTGAGCATGCTTTTCAGACTCTGCACCGTAAATGGGGTTTGCCCTGTTTGATCACCCGTCCCATCAAGACCGACTACCAACCCATAGCCCACTAGCTGATTATCACGTACACCCGCAATGCGCGCGAGATCCTTGACGCGTTCCGCCTGTGCCGTGCCGTCAGCAAGGAGCGTTGCAAGGGCAATCAGAGTAACAGTGAGTAATCGGCGACATCCCATGGAATCAGCTCCTCATTCAGCCACAAACGAGTGGTAGAGCGCATCCTTCATGCCAAAGGTGGTGGATGGCTTCCTGAGGTTAGGCCTTGCTGGCAGTTGTTTATCCTTCCGGCGCCAGTCAGCGCTGCAACATAACCGTTCACTCCCCTCTCCCGCTTGCGGGAGAGGGGTGGGGGGTGAAGACCGCCGTTTCAAAGACTTACCCCTGACGGTGGAAATCTATTGGGTTAACTCGTAATCTACGCACCTGCTTCACTCTGGCGCATGGATGCTGTCGCGGAAGGAAAACCATTTTTTGGAGAACGTCAGAGTGATTATGGGAGGCATAGAAGGTATGCAGACTTGTCAACGGATTATCGCCAGTGCGCACCGATTCTATTGCTTCAGCCTACTCGTCTTATTTTGCCTTTTTGGAGAAACCGCCATGAGTGCTGGTGAATCGATGGTGCGTCTGCAAACCAATATGGGGGCAATCGCCATCCAGCTCGACCGGGAAAACGCGCCCGCGACTGTGGAAAATTTCCTGGAGTATGCCCGCGACGGCTTTTATGACGCGACCCTGTTTCACCGTGTCATCGACGGGTTTATGGTTCAAGGCGGTGGATTCGCGCCTGGCATGCGCCAAAAGTCGACTCGACCACCCATCGAAAACGAGGCTGGCAATGGTCTGAGCAACAAAGCAGGCACCATTGCCATGGCACGCACCGCAGACCCACAATCGGCCACATCGCAGTTCTTCATCAACCTGGCCGACAATACTTTTCTCGACTTCAAAGCCCCGACCCGAGACAACTGGGGTTACTGCGTCTTTGGCGAGGTGGTGGAGGGGCAAGAGGTTCTCGATCGGATCCGCCAGGTACCTACTACGGGGCGGGCGGGACACGAGAACGTACCCATCAATGATGTTGTCATCGAGCAGGTGGAAATCGTTGAGCAATAGGACGAGATTTCGAAAGCAGATCTTGATTTGAAGTAACTTTTTGTGGCGAAACTTTTTATATCCGATTTGCACCTAAGCGCAACGCGCCCCGCTATGGTGAAGGTTTTTCTTGCCTTTCTCGAACAGCAGGCAAATCGTGTCGAGGCGTTGTTTATCCTCGGTGATCTCTTCGACCAATGGCTGGGGGATGATGACGAAACCGATCCCCATCCCGCTGTTGTTGCGGCACTTGCTCGCCTCACCGCCTCCGGGGTCGCCGTCAGCCTGCTGCACGGCAACCACGATTTTCTACTAGGCGAGCAGTTTGCCGCGCGCACCGGTTGCGAGCTGCTGCCCGATCCGACGGTTATCGAGGTTCAGGGAACACCGGTGCTCATCATGCACGGGGATACCCTTTGCACCGATGACATCGCTTATCAAAAGTTGCGTGCACGGGTACGCGATGCCGCCAATCAATCGCGGTTTCTCGCGTTGCCGTTGCCAATGCGGGCGACCGAAGCCGATTCCCTGCGTGCCAGCTCTCAGCAACAGAGCCGGCTCAAACCGCAAACCATTATGGACGTCAACCCGAGTGCCGTGGAGCGCACGATGCGCAAGCATGACGTACTGCACCTTATTCACGGCCACACTCACCGCCCGGCGATACATGCTTTCCACATCGGTCACCAACGGGCAACGCGAATCGTTCTCGGCGACTGGTACCGGCAACCCCATGCGCTATTCTGGGATGAAACAGGTTATCGAGTCATGGAAACACCGCTGCAGAGCTCGCCTCCCTAGCCCCCCACGGCGGCCGCCGAATCAGAGGTTATGGCAAACTGAATTGGCGCCTGAACTCGGCGATAACCTCCCACAGTGACGGATCCAATCGCGGCCTCACTTCGTCAACGATCCACTGGGGGACTCCGCCGTAAAAGGCTTCCGCAATGCCGCCCGCGATGCAGGCCATGGTGTCACTGTCGCCCCCGAGGGAAACCGCATTGCGCACCGCATCCTCATAGTCTGCGGATTCAAGAAACGAGATAATGGCCTCAGGTACGGAGCCCTGACAGCTGACATCGAACCGGTATTCAGCGCGTATGTCATCAAGGGCTCGTTCGAGGTCATACCCAAAGTGATCTTGGATAGCACGTCGGATCTGATGTTTGCTTTCGCCGGCGCGCGCCATGAAGACAGCCGCAGCGGTCGCTTGAGCACCACGAATTCCCTCAGGATGGTCATGGGTGACCCGCGCGCTGCACCGCGCTTCCTCCAAGACCTCGGACAACGTGTCCCTTGCCCAGCCGGTAGGGCTAACGCGCATCGCCGCTCCGTTGCCAAAGCTCCCATACGGCGT
Organism: Gammaproteobacteria bacterium; assembly: GCA_049282355.1. GTDB lineage: Bacteria > Pseudomonadota > Gammaproteobacteria > HK1 > HK1 > JAGTVB01. The sequence goes on from JBAPTW010000045.1 coordinate 5,921, forward strand.
CACCTGATCGGAGCTTGCCCAGCGGACGAATAAACCGCCAAAGCCACGATCGGGATAATCACGAAAATAGCGTTTAAAGGCGGATACATAATCTTCTCCGCTGAGAAGAGTATCCGCGACAGCGACCGTTAGCACCGTATCATCGGTAAACCGGGATCGTCGACTGAAGAGCGGGAAATCCTTCGTCTTGAGCGGATCCCCTTCATACACCGAGCCAATGACATCACCTGCAATCGCGCCAATCATGACGTATCGAAACCGCCCGATATGTTTGGGCCTGAGCTCCGACGAACTAAAATACGATGTTCAGCATGATCAGCATGACGACGAGGAACAGCACCGTCATGCCACCACCGGCGCGCATGAAGTCGGCGACTCGGTAGCCGGCCGGTCCCATGAGGAGCGCGTTGACCTGATGCGTAGGGATTAGGAAGGAGTTGGAGGTAGCCAATGCCACCGTAAGGGCAAAAATGGCAGGATTGGCCCCCGCACCGATGGCAATGTTAACAGCCAACGGCACCAACAAAACCGTCGCCCCCACATTAGACATCACCAGAGTGAAGATGGTCGCCAACACCGCAATCACGGCTTGTAGCACCCAGATGGGCACGTCACCCATAACAGCCAAAGTTTCCTGAGCGATCCAGGCGGCAGTGCCGGTGGTCTCCACAGCGACTCCCAAAGGAATGAGGCTTGCCAGCAAGAACACCGTTTGCCAACTCACGGCCCGATACGCCTCATCAATAGTCAGCACACCGCTTAGAATCATGCCTATGGCGCCCACCAATAACGCTATGGAAAGACGAAGATCGGTAAACAGCACCAAGCTCAAGGCAATGGCAAAAAAGAGCACGGCATGAAGCAGCTTGTGCGGGCGGCGGATCTCATGGGGGTAGTCGGTAACGACGACAAAATTGCGGTCGGTGGACAGCGCGTGGAGATCGTCCCAGGCGCTGTGAACGACCAGCGTATCGCCGGCACGCAGCACTAATGTCCTGAGGTTTTCGCGCAGAGTTTCCTCACCACGGTGCACAGCAAGCACATTGAGCCGATAGCGATGGCGCATACGAATGCTAGCGATGCTCTCTCCAATGAGCTCGGACCCGGGCGGAATTACGATCTCTGAGATCCCAGCGCGGGAGGGATTCAGCGTCTCGACGAACGCATTGAGCTCGTTGCTCAGCTCCAGCTTGTTTATCCGTCTAAACTCCTTGACCTGCTTCTCTTCTCCCATGAGCGCCAGCACCGAACCGACCCAAATCATGTCGTCACGCGGCGGCGCAAGCCTCACTTCGTTGGCATTGCGGATCCCAAGAATAAATGGCGCGCGGTCTTGCGCCTCGGCCTCTTCAACACTGACCGCCGCAATCGTGCTCTCCAGCGGCACTCTCGCCTCGTAGATATCCCCCTCGAGTCCGTAAACCTCTTTGAAGTATCGAGTGGTTGCCTCTGGATCTGCTCTTGCTTCCTTTACCACCGGCAGCACGAAAGGACCTGCCAGCACGAAATAGAGTATGCCACTGACGACCAGAGCAACACCCACCAGGGTCACGTCGAACAATTGAAAGGTCGACATTCGCTCAACGCCCTGCGGGAGACTCTGATTGGATGTCAAGATCAGATCGTTCAAGAGAATTAAGGGACTCGAGCCGATCATGGTTACGGTTCCCCCAAGAATGGCGCAAAAGCCCATGGGCATGAGCAAGCGTGACAAAGGGAGACCGGTGCGCGTCGAAATACGACTCACGACGGGAAGAAAAAGGGCAGCCGCGCCCACGTTCTGCATGAAGCTCGATATAAATCCCACCGTACCGGAAATAATGGGGATGATCCGCTTCTCGGTGCTGCCACCGACTTTTAGGATATAACCGGCGAGTTGGCTCATGACGCCGGTCCTGTCCAAGCCAGCGCCGATGATCATGACCGCGATAATGGATATGACGGCGTTACTCGCGAAACCATCGAAGATTTCCGTGGCCGGCACAATCCCAATGACACCGAGCATCACCATCACGAGGATGGCGGCGACGTCTACGCGCACCACCTCCGAAACAAACAGGTAGATAGTCAATGCGAGGATCGTGAGCACGACCCACATATCAGAAGTAAGCACAAGTTGTTCGGTCACGGCAACATAAGGGGCGGCGCTTAGTTTTTAGTTATTCGTTTGTTGATAGGGATAAGCCCTACCCCACTGCTTGTTTATTTTTGGTTGGCTAACCTTTTGGCAAGTTAGCGTACCATAATATGCTGTTACGGTGCGAGTCTGAAAAAGGCGGCTCATCAGGATAGCAAAGCTCGATATCGCCCTTCTCTAACCCAGTGAGGGACTCCGGGGGCTGTCGACAAAAGCTCCACGACAGCGTAAATCAGCTACCCGTAGACCAACTTGACGGCATCGTTGCCGGCAAGGGCAATAAGGCCCTGAAGCAGTGATTCGCTCGGCCGGATTCGCCAGGCGTCACCGAGAGCAAGCCGCGCCGCCGCATCGGCACGTCGGTAGTCGATGACAACCGGTATCGAACCCTGACGATAAGGGTTTAGCACGCCCGCAAGCCGATTAACGAAGCCACTGCCCAGTTGCTGCGCCGTCACTTCGATCGACAGATGGGTGGCATAGCGCTCCCGGGCACGCTCTAGATCATAGAGATTCTTCACCGTCATGGAGTAGCGACCGGTATAATCATCCGCGGCAATTTCCCCTTCCGCGATGACCAATGCGTCTTTCGCCAGCACCTCGCGAAAGCGCTCAAAAGCTTCCGCGTAGAGGATAGCCTCGAGGCGGGCGGTGCGATCATCGAGCGTGATCACCGCCATGCGGCCGTTGCGGCTGTTCAAGGTACGCAGATTCACCACATACCCGGCAACCACTGCGCTGCGGCCCGCGTTGGGGCGTGCCTCAGCCAACCGATGACTGGTGAAATGCGCCAGCTCCGCCTCGAACTGGGTAATGGGATGGCCGGTGAGATACAGACCAAGGGTTTCCTTTTCCCCGAGCAAGCGCTCGGCTTCGGGCCATTCCTCGCATGTCACCGACCGCGGTACACGCGGCCGCGCCGCACTGGCGCCCCCAAATAAATCGTTCTGACCGACAGCGCGATCGCGGGTCGTCTGTTCTGCAGCGATCATCGCCTGAGTCAGCGTTGCCATCATCGAAGCGCGCGAGGCGCCCAGACAGTCCAGCGCGCCGGCACGGATCAATGCCTCGATGACCCGTCGGTTCACTTTGCGCAGATCGATAGCACGGCAAAATTGGAACAGATCCGCAAACTCGCCGTGCGCCTCCCGGGCGCCAATAATGGCCTCCACTGCCGACTGTCCAACGCCTTTGATGGCGCCCAAACCGTAGCGAATGGTTTTCTCATCCTCCACTGAAAACATGTAAGCGCAGCGATTGACATCGGGCACCCGCACGGATAATCCGAAATCTCGCGCCTCTTCGATGAAGCCAACCACTTTGTCGGTATTGTCCATGTCCGCAGACAGCACCGCTGCCATAAAGGCCGCCGGATAGTGCTCCTTGAGCCATGCCGTCTGATAAGCGAGCAAGGCATACGCCGCGGAGTGAGACTTGTTGAAGCCGTAGCCGGCAAATTTCTCCATGAGATCAAAGATGGCATTCGCCCGGGCTTCGGGAACCCCCCTCTCCTGCGCCCCGGCGACGAACACAGCTCGCTGGCGCGCCATCTGCGCCGGCTTTTTTTTACCCATGGCACGGCGCAGGAGATCGGCACCTCCTAGGGTGTAACCGGCTAGCACTTGAGCAATCTGCATCACCTGTTCCTGATACAAAATCACCCCATAGGTCGGCTTCAAAATGGTTTCCAGGGCCGGATGCGGATAGGCGATCAGCGCACGGCCGTGCTTGCGATCGATGAAATCATCTACCATCCCCGATTGCAGTGGCCCCGGCCGGAACAAGGCGACCAGCGCGATGACATCCTCGAAGCAATCGGGCAGCAAACGGCGGATGAGATCCTTCATACCGCGGGATTCGAGCTGGAACACGGCGGTCGTGGCGCCACGTTTGATCAGCTCATAGGCGGTTGTATCATCCAAGGGGATGGCAGCGATGTTGAGCTGGTGTTGGTTTCCACCGATGTATTGATTGATGTTTTTCACTGCGCGATCGATGATGGTGAGCGTGCGCAGTCCCAAAAAATCGAACTTGACCAGTCCCGCCGCCTCGACATCGTCCTTGTCGAGCTGGGTAATAACGGAGGTCGCTCCCGGTTCACAGTAAAGCGGGGTAAACTCGGTCAGCGGTGCCGGCGCGATCACGACGCCGCCGGCATGGCGCCCGGCGTTGCGCACCAACCCTTCGAGGCACATCGCCAGGTCAATCAAGGTGCGCACGTCTTCCTCGTCGTGGTACCGCTGGCGCAGCCGTTCCTCTCCCGCCAGCGCCCGACTCAAGGTGATCCCGAGATCAAAGGGGATAAGCTTGGCGATTTGGTCAACGAAACCGTACGGATAGCCAAGCACACGCCCGACGTCGCGCACCACGGCCTTGGCCGCCATGGTGCCGAAGGTGATGATCTGGGCCACGTAATCGGGACCACCGTAGCGCTCCGTCACATAATCGATCACCCGGTCCCGGCCCACCATGCAAAAATCCACATCAAAGTCGGGAAGCGACACCCGCTCCGGATTCAGAAAGCGTTCAAACAACAGATCGTAGAGGATGGGATCCAGATCGGTAATGCCAAAGGAGTAGGCCACCAACGATCCTGCCCCTGAACCTCGACCGGGCCCCACCGGAATATCATGTTCGCGCGCCCAGCGGATAAAATCGGCGACGATCAAAAAATAGCCGGCATATCCCATGCTGGTAATGACTTTGATCTCGTGACGAAGTCGTGCTTCGTAGAGCGCGCGATCAGTCGCCGCGCCCACCGTGTTGCTGTGCTTGTCGCTCGCTAGGCGGGTCTCGAGCCCTTGCCAAGCCTGTTCTTCGAACCAAGCCGTCGCCGTTTTGCCCGCCGGCACGGGAAAGTCCGGCAGGAAATTCTGACCAAGCCGCAGTGCGACATTGCAGCGCCGCGCGATCTCCACAGCATTTTCCAGCGCTTGCGGAAAATCTTGGAACAACGAAGCCATCTCCTCTGGGCTGCGCAGGTATTGCTGATTGGAATAGCGGCGGGTGCGGCGCTGATCCGCCAGGGTGCGACCTTCCTGGATGCACACCCGTGCCTCGTGCGCCTCGAAATCGTCGCGCGAGAGGAAACACACCTCGTTGGTCGCCACCACTGGCACATCGGCCACCGCCGCGAGAGCGACAGCCCGTTGCAGATACTGATCTTCGCCCGGACGGCCGGTTCGCTGCAGTTGCAGATAGTAGCGATCCGGAAAGTATTCGAGCCACCAGTCGAGAAGGCGGCGCGCCTTATCCTGCTGACCATTGAGCAACGCGCGACCCACATCACCCTTCATCCCACCGGACAAAGCGATGAGTCCCGCGCTGGCCTTTTCCAGCCAGGCACGCTGGATAATCGGTGCCCCGCGAGCCTGTCCTTCGGTGTAGCTACGCGAGACGAGCTGCAGCAAGTGACGGTAGCCGGTGGCATCCTGACACAGCAGCACCACTCGAGCCGGCTCGCGCTCCTCCAGTTCCTCCTGCACCCAGGCATCGAGACCGATGATAGCCTTCACTCCCGCAGCCATAGCGGCGCGGTAGAATTTCACCATGGAAAATAGATTGCCTTGATCGGTGACGGCCACCGCCGGCATATTCCCCCGGGAAACGGCTTCAATAAGCGCCGGAACGGTGAGAATCCCGTCGACGATGGAATACTCGGTATGCAGGTGGAGATGCACGAAAGTGCGCACCGCGGTCACCTCTAACTGGCAGCTGAGTTATTTCGTACCGGACGCGATTGGGGCTCATATAAACCAAGCACCGCTTTGACCGGCCGGAAGGTTCGACGGTGGGCGGGACAGGCACCGTAATGGCGAAGCGCCGCGATGTGCGCCGGCGTCGGGTAGCCTTTATGCTGGGCAAACCCGTATTGGGGATAAGATTCGTGCAACAGCAACATCTCCCCATCCCGTGCTACCTTGGCCAGGATCGAGGCAGCGCTGATCACGGGTATCGATACATCGCCCTTGACAATACCTTGAACCGGCAGGGAAAGTGCCGGACATTGACGTCCATCCACCAGTACTCGATGAGGCGAAGTGCCAAGGCGCTCGACCGCCCGGCCCATCGCCAGCAAGCTCGCCTGCAGGATGTTGTGCGCATCGATCTCTTCAACCGTGGCCCAGCCAATAGCCCAAGCCAAAGCCTGCTCACGAATGAGCCTGGCAAGCCGCTCCCTTTCCCGCGCCGTCAGCAGTTTGGAATCCCGAACGCCCGCCACCGGCGATCTCGCATGGAAAATCACCGCTGCGGCAAAGACAGGTCCCGCCAGCGGTCCGCGACCCGCCTCGTCGACCCCCGCTATAAGCTCCATGGCAACAAACAGTCCTTAATGGGTTTTACCGCCGGCGTAGCTTCATTCGAGTTTCCCGATGAGCGGTGCGCCCATGGGCGATAACACGAGCATCGAAGGCTCGGCCGTAGGAACGGGAACGGCAAGTGCGGTATATTGGGACTCACTTTCACACTTGCGCGTCTCCCAACATGTCGCGCCATAGAGTAACACAGGGCTACGAGGATGTTTTAAGACCTGCTGCGCTTGCCACAGCGGCGTTGCACGCTGGCTTGGAATCCTTGTATGTTCACTTTGTGCAAACCTAGATGAGGTTGAGGACGTCACAGACTGCGGGGGGCGTGCACCAGGGTGTTCTTATCAAGTGATAAGTGACACTCTGATGAGGTCAACGAGGTGACATGAAAACAGGGACGGTTAAAGTCGGTGTGGTCGGTGTCGGATCGCTCGGGCAACATCATGCCCGAATTTATTCCGAGCTCGCTGAAACCCACTTAGTGGGCATCTACGATGTGCAACCCGAGCGCGCCGCGCAGATAGCCGCACACCACAGAACAAAGGCCTATCCTTCGCTGGCAGCGCTTGCGGACGATATCGATGCGGCCAGCGTCGTGGTGCCGACGGATCAACACCATCACATCGCCGGACAATTGCTGGAACGCGGCCTGCATCTGCTCATCGAAAAGCCTATCACGGAAACCACCGCCCAGGCCGAAGAGCTGGTGGCGCTAGCGGCGGCGCACGATCGGGTATTACAGGTCGGGCACATCGAACGGTTCAATCCAGCTTTCACCTTTCTCGATGAAATGCACGGCCGACCTCGCTTCATCGAGGCCCATCGGCTGGCGCCTTACCCCCCTGCGCGCCCCGGGCTACCCCCAAGGGGCACCGAAGTGAGCGTGGTGTTAGATCTGATGATCCATGATCTGGAAGTGATCTTGCATCTTGTCCCCTCACCCATTCGCGAGCTGCACGCCGTGGGGCTGCCGGTGTTAAGCTCCACCGAAGACATCGCCAATGTGCGCCTCCTGTTTGCAGATGGCTGTGTCGCTAACGTCACCAGCAGCCGCATCACGCCGGAGCCCATACGCAAGTTCCGCGTGTTCCTGGAAGACGCCTATGTCTCCCTGGATTACCGGAAGCAAACCGGCGAAATCCGGCGAAAATCGCCAATGGGCATTACCCGGGAGGCGGTGCCGATTGAAAAAGGCGAGCCGCTGGCTAATGAGCTACGCGCCTTTGCACGCTGTGTAATGACCCGCGACGAGCCCATGGTGACCGGCGCGCAGGCAGCGAGAGCCTTGCAGCTTGCCGCTGAAATCACACGTCGAGTGCGCGAAGGCGCCTCATAATTCGATCCAGAACAGGTTTTGCTCAGGTTCCCAGCGCGGCGGTAACCCTCGCTCCCTGAAGCGGACATTTAATCATGGGGCAATTGACGCCGTGGCTGTGACGATCCATCCGACCGCCATTGTGGAGGTAAACGCGGTGATTGGTGATGGCTGCGCCATCGGGCCGTTCACCATCGTCGAGGCCGGAGCCGTACTTGGTGAGGATAACCAACTCGGGGCTGGCTGCCATGTTTATGCCGCCGTCAACATGGGTAACGGCAACCGTTTGATGCGCGGCGCCTGCCTAGGAGGTGAGCCTCAATCCCTCGGCTATGATGGCGAGCTCACGCGACTCCAAGTCGGTGATGGCAACTGGTTCGGCGAGTATGTCACCATTCACCGGGGCACCGTGGACAGCGGCAAGACCGTTATCGGGCAGCGAAATTATTTTATGGCCTACAGTCATGTGGGCCACGATTGCCGGCTCGGCAACCATATCGTCGTGGCCAATAGCGTTAATCTCGCCGGTCACGTACAGATCATGGACTGCGCCAACCTAGGCGGTGGTGCGGCCATCCATCAATTTGCCCGCGTCGGTGAGCTCGCCATGGTGGGCGGCCTTTCACGAGTGAGCCAGGACGTGCTGCCGTTTACCATAATGGCGCGCGACAACTCCCTCTATGGGCTGAATCGAGTGGGTATCCAGCGCTCAAACTATCCGGCGGCGGCGCTCCCACAGCTAAAAACCGCCTACCGAAAATTCTGTCTCGACAGAGAGCCGCCCGGTGCCTTCCTCACATGGCTTCGTGAGCAGGAGCAAAACCCCTTTCTCGACGTCTGGAACGGCTTTTTCGCCAACGGTACCGAGCGAGGCTATGCGCGCGCCGCGCGTACCAACCGATCGCGGGAATAACCCAACACATTGCCCCGTCCGGGCATGATTCAGAGCTTTCCTCGATGCTGCAGTAGCTCAAGGACGGCTTCTGCCGCACGGCTATCGGCGTCCCGGCGAAGGATCGAATGAATACGATCGAATTCTGCTTGCAACGCCGTCTGCCGCTCCGGGCGCTCCAACCAATCCAGCACGGCAGCACCCAGCATGTCTGGATTCGCAGCACCCTGCAACAGCTCTGGGACAATTGATCGCCCCGCCAATAGGTTGGGAAGGCCGACATGGTTCACGCTGACCATCGCCTTGGCCAGATAGTAGGTGAGCCTTGCCGTGCGATAGGTGATGACCATAGGCCGCTTGAGCAGCAATGCCTCCAGAGTCGCGGTCCCGGATGCCACCAACACGACATCGGCGCCAGCCATAGCCATGCGGGCTTGACCATCCAAGAGCGTTATGGGCAGATCGGCACCAAGCGATCGACGCAAGCTTTCAAGGTAGGCTCGCGCGGGCGCGTTGGCTACCGGCATGACAAACCACAGATCGGTACGCCGCGCCAGAAGCCAGCGCGCCGTCGACAGCATCGTGGGTGCCAGCCGTCGAATTTCCTGCATCCGACTCCCGGGTAGCAACGCGACGACTTGGCCTTGAGCGGGTAACCCCAGGCTTTGCCTTGCGCCCCGGTGGTCTACCGTCATCGGGATCTGATTTGCGAGGGGATGGCCAACATAACATACCGGCACCTGATACTGCTGATAGAAGGCTTTCTCGAAAGGAAATAGCGTTAGCATGCAGTCCACCGCGCGTGCAATCCCTCGCATTCTATACCGTCGCCAGGCCCATACCTGCGGACTGACATAGTGCACGGTGGCAATGCCAGCCTTGTGCAATAGCGCTTCGGCTGGCAAGTTGAAATCGGGAGCATCAACGCCAATAAAAACGTCAGGTCGATGCTGAAGTAGCCGCTGTACGAGGCGACGGCGCAGTGCGCGGATCTCGGGATAGCGTGCCAGGACCTCGATGAGGCCCATGACGGAGAGCCGTTCCATTGGACAGAGGCTCTGACAGCCGGCCGCTATCATCTGCTCACCACCGATCCCGCTTATTTCGATCCCTCTTGGATAGTGAGCACCGAGTGCTCGCAGGAGACCGGCACCCAGCACATCGCCGGACGGCTCACCGGCTACGATAGCGACGCGAAGCCGCCGCTCGGCTAATGCAGGGGAATACACGTCGGATAAGAAGCCCGGACCGCAGGGTCAGCGCACGATGCCGCGGCGGGACTTGCCAAGGAACTCGATGATCGCCGTAAGATGGTCGCATTCGCCCGCCAGAGCGCGCAGCTGCTCCGTTGCCTGCTCAAGGCTCAATCCTTTCTTGTAAAGCGTCTTGTAAGCATTGCGCAGCGTTCGTATCGCTTCCGGCGCAAAATTTTGCCGGCGTAGGCCCTCGGTGTTCAGCCCGCGAGGTTTGGCCGCGTTGCCGGCTACGATCACAAAGGGAGGCACGTCCTTTAAGATCACCGAGCCCATGGCGGAAAAACTATAGCAGCCGATACTGCAGAACTGGTGCACGGTAGTAAACGCACCAAAGATCGCATAATCGTCCACCGTTACGTGGCCAGCGAGCGTGGTCCCATTGGCCATGACGGTGTGGTTGCCAACGCCACAGTCATGCGCGATGTGAACGTAGGCCATGATCCAATTGTCGCTGCCCACGCGTGTGGTACCACCACCCAACTCAGTCCCTCGATTAAGAGTACAGTACTCGCGTATGACATTGCGATCACCCATCTCAAGGTAACTGATCTCACCGTGATATTTCTTATCTTGCGGAATATCTCCGATAGAGTTGAACTGATAGATTCGGTTATCTTCACCGATCCGGGTGGGACCGTTGATGATGCAGTAGCCACCGATCCAAGTATTCTCCCCCACTTCCACATCAGCGCCGATGACACATCCAGGCCCCACGCGGACACTGGATGCTAGGCGTGCATTCGCGTGCACCATCGCCGTTGGATGAATCACCCATCGAGCTCCTTCAATGCACCGAGCAGCTCCGCACTCGCTACCGCCGCTCCATCGACCTTAGCTTCGCAGGCAGCTTTCCAAATACTGCGTACGTTTCGCACCAATGTCACCTCGATGAGCAGCTGATCGCCCGGCTCAACAGGTTGTCGGAAACGCGCCTTGTCGACACCGACGAAGTAATAGGTCGCCTTGTCCGATGGCAGCGTATCGAGGGTACGAAGTGCGAGAATACCCGTTGCCTGCGCCATCGCCTCTAAGATAAGCACCGCAGGCATGATCGGTCGGTGGGGGAAATGGCCGGAAAAAAATGGCTCATTGACAGTCACATTTTTGAGCGCCACTAAAGAGGAGCCCGGCGTGCATGCTAGCACCCGGTCGATCAACAAGAAGGGATACCGATGAGGTAGATACCTTAAGACGTCTTTGATGTCCATCTCGGCCATGAGGATTATTCCGGGTGCTTGAATTATTTGACTTACTGATCTTCGGGGATCCTGGCCTAAGAAGCTGATGACCCCGGTTCCAAGCCCTCGTCTGCCGAGCACGCCCGGTTTGAGCAAGGCCGCTTACCGATCCTTGCTAGTCTTGGTCCTGCGTGAATCCGCAGTGATCTTCGAGCCGCCTTAACCGGCGCGTCAGATCATCCAGATGACGGAAACGCGCGATATTCTTCCGCCACATCTGATTCTCTTGCACTGGCATTCCCGAGGAGTAAATGCCCCGGCGGGTAATAGACTTCGAAACCTCCGAGGCGGCGGTAAGGTATACGTCATCGGCAATCTCGAGATGACCCGCAATAGAGGCGGCACCCCCAATGGCACAGCGCTTCCCGATACGCACGCTGCCGGCAATCGCCACGCAGCCCGCGATGGCCGTATGCGCGCCGACGCGAACGTTGTGTCCAATCTGCACCTGGTTGTCGATCTTCACCCCCTGCTCGATGACGGTGTCCTCGATGGCCCCCCGATCGATGGTGGTGTTGGCACCGATTTCAACATCATCATCGATACGTACGCCGCCAAGTTGCGGTACCTTTACCCAAATCCCCGCGTCATTGGCAATGCCGAAACCATCGGCGCCAATCACCACCCCAGGATGAAGCAGCCCCCTTCGGCCCAGGCGAACACCCTGACACAGTGTGACGCGCGCCACCAGCTGGGTGGCTTGACCAATCACCACATCTTCTCCGATGACACAGCCTGGGCCGATCAGAACATCCTGGCCGATACGAGCCCGCGCCGCCACCGAGGCCTGCGGTCCGACCCAAGCGCTCTCATGCACGATAGCATCCGGACTCACCCAGGCGGTTCCATGGATGCCAACGGACCGCTCTTGCGGTGGGGCAAAAAACGCCGCCGCCCGTGCAAAACCAAGATAAGGATTATCCATCACCAGCGCTGCCGCGGGACAAAAGCTTAAGGCATCGGCCGCTAAGATCACCGCTGATGCCGCCGTGCTCTCTAACTGTTTGCGATAGCGAGGATTGGCAAAGAAACTCACATCGCCGGGCTTCGCGTGCTGCAGCGTTGCTATCCCATGCACCTGCAGACCTGGATCACCGTGTAGCTGCGCCCCAACGTGCCCTGACAATTCTTGTAGCGAGATCGTCAACGCACCGCCTGCCTACAAGCGGCCTTAAAAACGACTGTACTTATCATAGCGGCGTTGCGCGGTGCCTCGACACAAAAAAGGTTTTACCCGTCTGAAGGATGAGGCTGACGAAGCAATAACCATGGCCACATTTTCAAAACAGCTTCTTAGCGCTTCGATCCGCGGTCTTTGGAGGATCTTTTAAACTCATCGGTCAAACGCGAGACGACTTCGTCCGTAATATCCACCCGCTTGTCCGCATAGATGACGCCGTCGACGAGAATCAAATCGAACTTGCCCTCTTTTCCGATAGCTTGAATCACCTCAACGATCCGTGTCTGGAGCTCACCGAGCTCCTGGTTTTCCCGCAGACTGCGATCTTCGCGCAGTTCATCGATATCCCTTTTCAGCGACCGCTTCAGGGTCACGACGTCGCGCTCGAGCCGGTCCCGCTCCGATTGTCCCATGATGGCACCATCTCGCTCGAACTTCTCTTCAAGCTTCTGCAATTCCTGTTGTTGACCCTTGATCTCCCGAGTTCTGGAGCTGAATTCCCGTTCGATTCGTTCCCTTGCTTCTTGCGTATGGGGAATCTTTTCCAAAACCCGTCCTGGATTGACAACTCCCAGCTTGAGGTCCCGCGTCTGCGCGGAAATCGGTAACAGCACCAACATCAATCCAAAGATAGCGATATAAGACCCAATCTGAGTTGTTATGCGGTATTTCATGATTAGTTATATCTAAAAGCTAGTCCCAAACGTAAATTGCAGCGGTTGCGTTTCGTCACCTGACTGATCATTCAAAGGAACAGCGAAGCTGATAGTGAGTGGACCGAGGGGAGAAAGCCACGTGCCCCCGATGCCAGCCGAATACCGGAGCTCGCTCGCTTCGAAATCATCTACGGAGGCAAAAACGTTACCGATATCGAAAAAACCCGAGAGTCGAACCGATCTGATCTCTTTGACAAACGGAATGGGCAGTAGCAGCTCTACATTGCCGATAAGCTTGAAGCTGCCTCCCAGCGGTTTGTCGAGGGAATCCCTAGGGCCGAGAGTATTGGCCTTGAAACCGCGCACCGTTCGAATACCACCGGCAAAGAAATTGTCGATAAGCGGCAGGCCTTCCGTGCTTGCATAGCCATCGCCATAGCCCACTTCGGCGCCAAACATCAAAGTATAAGGAGGGTAGAGGGGCACAAACGTCTGATTTTGGTAAGTGAGCTTGTAGAACTCTAGATCGCTACCGGGTACTGCAAGCTCACCGGAAATTCGATTCAAGATCCCGCGATCGGGGAAAACACGGCGATTACGGCCATCCCGTGACCAGCTCGCGTTCAGGAGAAACTCCACGAAGCGGTCACCGTTTTCCTCCTGAAACTGCAGCACTTCTGCAGAGGGGAAAGCCCCGACTTGAAAGCGACGCTGCTCTACCGTGATCCCCAAGTTCAAGAAATCATATTCGCTGGTGGGGATGCCGAGCTTGGCACTGCCCCCGATTCGATCCAGGGTATAATCGGACACGTTGGCGGCGGCGGCATCGATATCTTCATAATAGGCATCAAATCCTCGACTGATACCGTCAAGAGTCCAATAGGGATCGAGAAAAGAAAGGCTAAAGGTTCGATTAATATCGCTGTTGTTAAAAATCGCCTTAACGCGATTTCCGGTACCTAGGAAGTTTTCCTGGCTGATGCTGGCATTGACCACAATGCCCTGCGCCTGCGAAAAGCCAAGGCCTGCGACAAAGCTGCCGGAGGGTTGCTCCACCACGCTGATATCAATATCCACCTGATCCGCCGTGCCGGGAACGGGAGGTGTCTCAACATTGACTTCGCTGAAATAGCCAAGCCGCTCCAGCCGCTCTTTAGAGCGCTCCACGGCACGTGTGGAAACCCAGGCGCCTTCCATCTGGCGCATTTCCCGGCGCAGCACCTCATCCCGGGTCTTGGTATTGCCTTTGAAGTTAATGCGGCGCACATAAACTCGCTTGCCAGCATCAATGAAAAACGTTAATGCAACCGCTTTGTCCTGTTCGTCAAGCTCTGGGATCGCATTGACATTCGCAAAGGCATAGCCTTCGTCGCCTAGCCGTTCCGTAAGGCGCTCCGTGGTGTCGGTCACTCTCTGCCTTGAGAACACGTCTCCGCGATTGAGCAAAATTTTTGGAAACAACTCTTCCTTGGGAACGATGAGGTCACCTGCCAACTTGATATCTTTGATGGTATAACGCCCGCCCTCGGTGACGTTGATAGTAATGTAGATATCCTTTTTATCCGGAGTGATGGAGACTTGAGTCGAATCGATATTAAAATTGATATAGCCACGGTCGAGATAATAAGACCGGAGCGCTTCGAGATCGGCGGCGAGCTTCTGCTTAGAGTATTGATCAGCGCTGGTAAAAAGTGTCAGGAATCCGGAAGTTTTCAGCTTAAAGAGGTCGAGCAACTCATCGTCGTCAAAGACTTGGTTGCCGACGATATTGATTTTTCTTATCTTGGCAACCTGCCCTTCGGCGATATCGAAACGGATCGCCACCCGATTACGCTCCAAGGGCGTCACCGTGCTCTTTATTTCGACCGCATATTTTCCAAGGCTAAAATAAGTTCTCTGAAGCTCCTGCTCCACTTGATCAAAGGTGGAGCGATTGAATACCTGCCCGGTGGTAAATCCAACCTGCTTTAGCGACTCAAGCAGGCGATCGGTTTCAACGGATTTGTTTCCCTCAAACTTAATTTCCGCAATGGAAGGCCGCTCCACGACGGACACCACCAATGTCGATCCCTCGCGCCCAAGCCTAACGTCACTAAAAAATCCTGTTCGATAAAGCGCGCGAATCGCCTCCGCCACTCGAGCTGGATCCAGAGTATCGCCGACTTGCACCGGCAAATAGTTAAACACGGTCCCGGCCGAGATCCGCTGGAGTCCCTCGAGTCGAATATCTTCGACCAGGAACGCTTCCGCAGCCTGGCTCGCGGTCACCCAGGCACCGCCAACAAACAGCGCAAGCCCCACGAAGGCCGCAAGGCACGGAGTCCTTACACTCCCCTTGCCCCATGTCGGGCTCACCCGAGCAACCGGGCCACATCATTGTAGAAGGCAAGCCCCATAAGACCGAAAAGCATTGCCAGCCCCACGCGTTGCCCGACCATCTGGGCTGCCTCAGACACAGGCTTTCCCTTGAAAAGCTCTATACAGTAATACATCAAGTGTCCCCCATCCAGTACTGGAATCGGGAGCAGGTTTAAAATCCCCAGGCTGACGCTGACGATGGCCAAGAACTGGAGGAATTCGCTTATCCCTATTTTCGCAGAGGTGCCAGCGTATTGCGCGATGCTAATGGGGCCGCTCAAATTCTCCACCGAGATTTCCAGGCGAACCATTTTCCACAGCATGCGCAGTGTCAACGCGGACACATCATAGGTTTTAACCCACGCGCGACCGAATGCGGCAGCCGCACCGTAGCGCTCGGTAACGGCGTATTCTGGCGAGGAGCTCTCGCTGCGCACCACCTCCACCCCGATTCGGCCAATCGCCCCTTCCTCGCTTGTAACAGTCTCCGGGGTAATGGCAAGCGCCATTAGGGTGTCCCCTCGTTTGATCTCAACATCGAGGGCTTCACCGGGGTGGCTGCGCACTATTTCCACCCACGTCTGCCAGTTTTGCACCGGCTCGCCCCCCACTGTGACGATCCGATCGCCCACTTGCAGCCCTGCCTGAGCGGCCGGACCATTGGCTTGCACGCGCCCGATAATGGGTGCCAGCTTAGGGCGCCGGGGCTGTAGACCTAGGGTCTCAAAAAAATGCCCTTTGGTCAGATCGTCTAGCGCAATGTCTCTCAGATCGAGCGTTGCGGAAGTCAACCGACCCTCCGCATCCCGTAATGTGATCTCGACCACCCGTTGGTCCATGGCGCCACGCATGAGGCTTTGCACGGCGGTTTCCCAAGTACGGATCCCGCGCCCATCGACCGCCACGATCTCCTGATCAACCTGGATTCCCGCCTGCGCTGCAAGCGAACCGGGAGCAACTTCCCCAATCAGCGGTTTCAGTCCAGTAACGCCGATCAGAAACATCGCCCAGTAGGCGATGACAGCAAACAAAAAATTAAACAAAGGCCCCGCCAACACAACGGCGGTGCGTACTCCCAAGGGTTTACGGTTAAATGCGCGATGCTGTTCTGCTGCGGCAACGTCACCCTCGCGTTCGTCGAGCATCTTCACATAGCCGCCTAACGGCACGGAGGCAATGACATACTCGGTCTGGTCGGCGCCCGCACGCTTGATCCACAATGGAGGCCCAAACCCAATGGAAAAGCGCAGCACCTTGACGCCCAGTTTACGAGCCACCAGGAAGTGCCCGAACTCATGAATGGTGACGAGAACGCCAATGGCGATAACGAAAGCGAAAAGGGTGTGTACGAATTCCATTAATCCTATGCTCTGCTTTCCACCAGACGCAAAACATGCCCAAGCGCTGTGTCTCTTGCCGCCGCGTCGGCATCAAGGATCACATCGATGCTTTCTACCGGACCGTAGGGGCGCTCAGCGAGGGTCGCCTCGATCACGTGAGGAATGTCGTTGAAACGCAGACGCCGCTCTAAGAAAGCCTGCACCGCCACCTCGTTGGCGGCATTCAGAATGGTTGTCGCCGTACCTCCTGCTTCGGCGGCCTCATAGCCGAGTCGCAGGCAAGGAAAGCGCACTACATCAGCAGCCTCGAAGGAAAGTTTCCCGATGGCAATGATGTCGAGGCTGGAAACGCCCGATTCCATGCGATCTGGCCAAGACAACGCGTGCGCGATAGGCGTGCGCATGTCGGGGTTTCCGAGCTGCGCCAACACCGAGCCGTCGCGGTACTCAACCATCGAGTGAATAACGCTTTCTGGGTGCACCACGACCTCGACACGCTTGGGCTCCACATCGAACAGCCAACAGGCTTCGATAACCTCAAGCCCCTTGTTCATCATGGTGGCCGAATCCACGGAGATCTTCCGACCCATGACCCAATTGGGATGCGCACAAGCTTCCTCAGGCGTCACCCCGGCGAGCTCAGCGAGGGTGCGCGTACGAAACGGACCGCCAGAAGCGGTGAGCAAAATACGGCGCAAACCGGTATGCCCTTCAGAGTAACGCTCCGGGAGGCACTGGAACACCGCATTGTGCTCGCTGTCAATCGGCAACAACTGCGCCCGATGCTGTTTGACCGCATCCATAAAAAGCGGCCCAGACATCACCAGCGCCTCCTTGTTTGCCAAGAGCACGCGCTTACCCGCCCGCGCGGCGGCAAGCGTTGGCAGCAATCCAGCCGCACCGACTATTCCCGCCATGACACTGTTCACATGGGGGAGCCTCACCACCTGTTCAAGCCCGTCGGTACCCGCCAGAACGGTAATGTCTTGCATCCCTGCGAGTCGTTCGCGTAACCGCCCTGCCGCCTCCGGCGCCGCCATAACCGCATATTCCGGACGCCACTGCCGACACTGCTCGAACAACCGCACATCGTCCGTGTTCGCGGTAAGCGCGATGACGCGAAAGCGGTCCGCATGACGGCTGATCACATCCAGGGTGTTGACGCCAATCGTTCCCGTGGAGCCAAGGATTGTGATTCCGATCATGGAGGACTCACTCGCCATCCCCATGCACTGGCGTATACACTGCGGTTGCTCGCCACCGTGCGCCTTGCGACTCCGGCGCTCGCCCCCTTTTTGAAACCGCTTGTAACAGCAGAAATAATAAGTTCACCTTACCGCTTTCAGCCCCTCCAGGGCCAGCACAAAAAATGGCGCCGCGGACGTCATACTGTCGATCCGATCCAATATCCCGCCATGGCCTGGCAATACGCTGCCGCTGTCTTTCATTCCCGCCTGACGTTTAAAAACGCTCTCCGCGAGATCGCCCAATATGGAAACCGGCACGACGAGCATACACAATAACATAAAGGCTACCAGCTCATAGCCACCCAGGCCGAGGAGGTGTGCGAACAGAACGGCCAAAATTGCCCCCGCCAACAGCCCGCCGCCGGCCCCTTCCCAACTCTTCCCGGGACTCACCCGGGACGCCAAGCGCCGCGCGCCCCACCGTCTGCCGATAAGGAAAGCACCGGTGTCGGCGGCCCAAATGAGCAGCATCAAAAAAACCACGTAGCGCGGCCCACCGTTCGCTTCGGCGTGCAACACAATAAGTGCCACCCAAGCAGGGACCAACACCATCAGTCCGGCGAGGATCCGCACCGGTGGCATCTGCCAAGCCGGCATGCCCCGGCCCTGCTGAAATCGCAGCACCCATACCGCCACTCCAAGCCACCAGACTAAGGCCAAGGCGAGCACCGCAAACCATGCAACAGCCACGCAGGTCGTCCCATAGGCCACCCCTAGCGCGGGAATAAACGCAAGCGTATAGGCCCATCGCGATCCCGGAGAAGTCCACCCGATGATCCCAGACCACTCCCATGCCGCAATCAGAATCACCCCCGCGAGCGCCACGGCGAGATACGGCGTTGGCAGCACCAACACGGCACCAATCATGAGCGGCGCCAGCACCGACGCCGTCACTATGCGCCAACCCAGCCCGGACATCATGCCTCGCGCCAAGTGTTCAATATCCCTCGGCCTTAGCCACCTGTTCGCCGGTACGGCCAAAGCGCCGCTGTCGGGAAGCATACCAAGAAAGCGCCTCATCGAAGGCCTCCAGGCCGAAATCGGGCCACAGCAATTGGCTGAAATAGAGCTCTGTATAAGCGAGCTGCCACAACAGGAAGTTGCTTATCCTCTTTTCACCACCTGTGCGAATAAACAAGTCGGGCTCCGGAAAACCATGAAAGGAAAGTGCCGACTGGATGGATTGCTCATCGATATCTTCTATTTCCAGCTCGCCCCGCTTCACCTGCAGCGCCAGCCTGCGCATCGCCTGTGTCAGATCCCAACGACCTCCATAATTAGCAGCGATCATCAGACTTAGCCCATCATTACGGGCGGTGCGCTGTTCCGCCTGATCGATCAGCTGGCACAGCTTTGGGTCAAAGGCGCTGCGATCGCCAATGATACGCAGGCGAACATTGTGCTCATGGAGTTTTGCTACCTCCTGATCGAGTGCTGTCGTGAACAGCCCCATCAACAATCGCACCTCATCGGGGGGGCGTTGCCAATTTTCGCTGCTAAAGGCAAACAGCGTGAGCACAGCCACCCCCTTTTCCCCGCACCTGCGAACGACTCTGCGCACCGCTTCTAAACCGGCTCGATGACCGGCGATGCGCGGAAGGTGCCGATTACGTGCCCAACGACCGTTGCCGTCCATGATGATCGCCACGTGCCGGGGCGCACGCGGCGAACCAGCAGTCTCAGAGATAAAAGTCATTTAGAGGTTCAATCTGGGTTGAAACGCTGAAAAAGCATCCAGAGGAAGGAGCGAGAGACACCGAGGTTTAGGATCCCAATGTATGCGGCAGTGCATAAGAACTTACTCGCCCTTACCAGAGGTAGACTAGGCCAATTCAAAAATCATTCCTAATGACTATCGCAAGTGGCCACGCCCCCTGGGGCAAGCGGAAGAATTTGTAAGAAAGCTTCATTAACGGCGCGCAAAATAGCTCGCACCGCGCATTGGCAGCAACACCGTCGACACCTGATCCTACTGCGGGATATTAAAAGAAGACGCACTCTTTAATCTTGTCTAAGCGCTTGTGAATAAACGGACTCTGCCTCTCGATAGCGCCGTTAGACGGTGCTCGCTACGGTTTCTTCACAAGCTCTAAGCTCCGACCTCATCTCGCCCGCAACCGCGGGCACTCCGCCGCTTGACGTCAATCATCAAATCTCCATGAGATCGGCTTCTTTGCGTTTGAGAATCTGCTCCACCTCGGCAATGAATTGGTCTGTAAGCTTCTGCACTGTATCCTCGGCGCGCCGCTCCTCATCCTCGCTGATCGCTTTGTCTTTAACCATCGCCTTCAGGGCGTGATTCGCGTCCCTGCGCACGTTGCGGATAGCGACACGCGCCGTCTCAGCTTCCTGGCGCACGAGGCGAATCATGTCGCGACGGCGCTCCTCGGTAAGTGCGGGTAATGGCACTCGAATGACATCGCCAGACGTTACTGGATTGAGCCCGAGATCAGCGTTGAGAATCGCCTTCTCAACCGCAGGGACCATTTTTTTCTCCCACGGTGATACTGCCAGGGTCCGAGGATCCGCCACATTGATGCTCGCAACTTGATTAACCGGAACATCCGAGCCGTAATAGGAAACCTTGACATGATCCAGCAAACTGGCATGAGCCCGACCGGTACGCAACTTCCGTAGCTCGTGCTCAAGGGCCTCTAAGCTCTTCTGCATCCGATGCTGCGCATCGCTCTTGACATCGTCTATCATCGCTATTTGCTATGCTCCACACCCAATTCGTCAGGCATCAGCCTATCAGATTGCAGCCGGCGCGCCGTGTATTCTGCGCACCAACGTACCCTCGTCCTCGCCCAAAACCGTGCGCATCAGTGCGCCCGGACTGCGCATATTGATGACCCTCAAGGACATGTCATGGTCCCGACAAAGAACAATAGCCGTCGCATCCATGACCTGTAGCTTCTGAGAAAGTATTTCATCGTAATCGAGATCGGTGTAGCGCTCGGCATTTGGATTGGTCATCGGATCGGCGGAGAATACCCCATCGACTTTGGTCGCCTTGATGAGCAGATCAGCGCCGATCTCGATGGCTCGCAGGCTCGCTGCAGAATCTGTCGTAAAAAAGGGATTACCGGTGCCGGCCGCAAACACGACCACCCTCCCCTTCTCAAGATGGCGGATTGCGCGGCGGCGAATATACTCCTCGCACACTTCATTGACGCGGATAGCTGACATCACACGCACATAGAGGCCTTTTCGCTCCAAGGCATCTTGAAGCGCGAGGCCGTTGATGATTGTGGACAGCATACCGATCTGGTCGGCCGTTACTCTCTCCATCCCACCAGAAGCGAGCCCCGCGCCCCGGAAGATGTTACCGCCACCGATGACCAGCGCGACCTGCACATCAAGCCGAGCCAATTCATGGATCTCCACGGCAACGCGTTCCAAAGACTCGGACTCGATCCCATAGGGCTCTGACCCAAGTAGGGCCTCACCGCTAAGCTTAAGTAGTATCCGCCGGTATTTCATGGAGCAGACTACCGTGGAGGCGCATTCGGATCATTGGGCGCGGGTATGCTGTCTGGGCGAGCCTTGATCTGCGCCATCACTTCACCGGCAAAATCCTCAGTATTTTTCTCTAATCCCTCACCGACTTCGTAACGTTGAAATCCCTCAACTACGGCTTCATGCTCGGCTAAAAGCGTTGCCACGGTAATGTCGGGATCCTTGACAAAAGGCTGGCCATGGAGAGTGACCTCAGCAACGAACTTCTTCAACCGACCGGCAACCATTTTTTCGACGATCTGAGGTGGCTTGTCGGTACTCGCGGCTTGTGCGGTGAAAATTTCTCTCTCTTTCGCCAGCAGGTCGGCGGGAATCTCGCCTTCGGCAATACACACCGGCCTGCTCGCGGCAATGTGCATGGCAACGTCCTTAGCCAATCTCTCGTCACCCCCGTTGATGGCGACCAATACACCGATGCGCCCGCCATGTAGGTAGCTTCCCACTTGCCCACGGGCACTCTCAAGCGACACCCATCGACGCACCGAGATATTCTCACCGATGCGGGCGACAAGCTGCTGCCGACGCTCCTCGATAGTGGCGGCTTGGGTCGCCTCAAGACGGGTATTCAAGAGCGCCTCCAGCGTCGCCGGGCGTACTCCCAGCGCCTGCGTTGCCACCTGCGCCGCAAACGCCTGAAAGCCGTCCTCCTTGGCAACGAAATCCGTCTCGCAATTGACCTCAACCATGGCCGCCCGTTGGTGTTGGCTATCCAAAGCAATGGCAATCAGCCCTTCCGCCGCCGTTCTGCCGGCTTTCCTATCCGCTTTAGCCTGCCCCGCCTTACGCATGGTCTCGATGGCTTTTTCGATATCACCATCGGCATCCACCAGGGCCTTCTTACACTCCATCATGCCGGCTCCGGTTCGCTCCCGAAGCTCTTTAACCAAGCCTGCCGTAATTGCCATATTTATTCTTCCCCAATGGGTGTGGGCAAACCCGGTTGCCTTGCCGTTGCCCGCGCCTCCGCATTGGCTTCAAAGCGTGCCACTGGCTCATGGGACAGCTGGTCTCGCGCAGGGCTCTCTGCACCGACGTCGCCAAGCTGGACAGGCCTTTCCGAGGTATCACCGACTGGACCGGATTGAACGGAAAGCCGAGCCGCCTCACGACCCTGGATAATCGCATCTGCAACGCCTTGAACGTACAGCTGGATGGAACGTATCGCATCGTCATTACCGGGAATAACATAGTCAACGCCCTCGGGGCTGTTGTTGGTGTCCACCACGCCGACGACCGGTATGCCGAGCTTCACGGCTTCGCTAACGGCGATCTTTTCGTATCCGACATCAACGATGAACAGCACGTCAGGGAGCCCATCCATGTCCTTAATCCCACCGAGACTGTGCTCAAGCTTACCCAGCTCACGCTGCAGGGACAGGCCTTCTTTCTTAGTCAAGCGCCCCAGGGTACCGTCCTGCATCATGGCCTCCAGCTCCTTGAGTCGCCTTACCGACTGTTTGACGGTGCGGAAATTGGTGAGCATTCCACCGAGCCAACGCCGGTCAACGTAAGGCATGGCACATCGGATCGCCTCTTGGCTAACGATCTCTTGAGCCGAGGGCTTGGTCCCCACAAACAGAATGGTGCCGCCATTTGCCGCCATACGTCCAATAAAATTAGTGGCCTCGATGTAGAGGGGCAATGTCTTCTCAAGGTTAATGATATGAATTTTATTGCGCTCCCCGAAAATGTACGGCGACATTCGAGGATCCCAGTACCGGGTCTGATGACCGAAATGCACCCCGGCCTCAAGCATCTCACGCATGGTAGCAACTGCCATCAAAAACACTCCGAATTCGGATTGAGTAACCAAAACGCTCCATGTAGCGAATACGCGCCGCTGAGACACCCCCGTACATGGAATGGCGCTCAAACGCCGAAGCTTATTGCTGCAACTTAAGGAGTTGCGAACGCTGCACAGCGTTCGCCCGATAAGAGGTCATTTTTATACCATAGAAAAACCCTGGCAACAATCCGTAAGTGCCCATTTGAGAAGAGAAAATGGCACTAGAGGCGAGATAGTGCGCCGACTACGAGGCGCTCGAGGGACGCCGTTGCTGTGCTCGGATTGTTTTGCTAAATGTCGATTCACAAGCAAGAACAGGGCCGCCACAGGCCTTATGGAAGGCAAGCTCGAGGCGACAGTTCTGTGCTACCCTTCTGCACAGGTCAGCTTCACAGAATTCGGTCACGGGCAAGCAGCGGTAAAATGTTTCGGCCTAGGAAAAAGGTCCGCATCGTTCGCGCTTCGCCATAGCGACGGAATTGTCTATCGCGCAAAATAGTCTAATAAAAAATGGTCTAGTAAATAGACTCAAGTAATAACGAGCCGCGAGTCGCTGATCCTAGTACCACCGACCAGCGCTTACCCTTGGCCTAGAGCACGGTCGGCAGAAGACAACGGTACCGAAAGTGTCAGCCAACTAATGCCGAAATCGTGGTCCACCTGACAACTGTTGATAACGCCCATGGACATCCGAAAACGTGCGGGCATTTCCATTAAAACGCCAGAAGAAATCGATAAGATGCGGGTCGCCGGTCAGCTCGCCGCTGAGGTGCTGCACTTCATTCGCCCCTACGTTCGAGCAGGGAGCACCACCGGAGAGCTAAACGACCTCTGTCACGATTATATTGTGCGGGTGCAACAAGCGATCCCTGCCCCTCTCAACTATCATGGATTCCCCAAGTCCATTTGCACTTCAGTAAACCATCAGGTTTGCCACGGTATCCCGGGAAGCCGGCGCCTCAAGAACGGCGATATTCTCAATATCGATGTCACGGTCATTAAAGATGATTACCATGGCGATACCAGCAAAATATTTTTCGTCGGCGAACCGTCGGTGATCGCCAAGCGCGTCAGTCGGGTGGCCCATGAATGTATGTGCATCGGCATTGAAATGGTAAGACCCGGAGTTCGGCTGGGTGACATCGGATACGCGATACAACGCCACGCGGAGAAACACCACTGCTCCGTGGTGCGTGAGTATTGTGGCCACGGCATCGGTCGGCGTTTTCATGAGGATCCCCAGGTGCTCCATTACGGCACCCCCGGTACGCGGGAGCTGCTCGAGCCCGGCATGACCTTTACCATTGAGCCCATGATCAACGTCGGCAGCCGACACGTGAAGATGCTCCCCGACGGCTGGACGGTGATTACCAAAGACCGCAGCCTGTCCGCCCAATGGGAGCATACTCTGTTGGTCACCGACACCGGTGTCGAAGTTCTGACAAGGCGTTCTGAAGACGATCTCTAGCCGTGAATACACTTTCCATCGCATCCGTAAATGCTCCTGGCTCGCAAGACACCATCACAGCATTAAATCTCGCCAGCCGTGAGGTGACGAGCAGTCAGGTGCGCGAGCAACTCGCGCTCGTGCGAGATCAGTTGACTGCGCGGTTTCAGTCCGGATCCCCTGCCCGTGACCTGATCCATGAGCAAGCGCTGCAGACCGACCAAGTGCTGCAGAGCGTCTGGCAACGGTTTGCGCTTCAAGGCAACCCGTCGCTTGCCCTCGTGGCGGTGGGAGGCTACGGACGACGCGAGCTGCACCCAGGCTCAGACGTGGATTTGCTGGTTTTACTTAGAGAGGAACCCGACCGTGCCTTGAGTCAGTGCATCCAGGGTTTCATTACCTTCCTCTGGGACATCGGTCTGGAAGTGGGGCACAGCGTGCGCACGCTGGACCAATGCGTGGTAGAAGCCCGACGCGACCTCACGGTGATCACTAACCTGGTGGAGGCGCGGCTCATCGATGGCCCGCAACAACTGCTGGATAAGCTGGAACAATGCCTGAGCCCAGCACACCTATGGTCGAGCCGGGCGTTTTTTGAAGCCAAACGGCAGGAACAGCAACGTCGGCACCATAAGTACCATGACACGGCCTACAACCTGGAACCGAATGTCAAAGAAGGACCCGGGGGCTTGCGAGACATCCAGGTGGTCGGCTGGATCGCCAGGCGCCACTTCGGCGCGCGAACCCTGCAACAGCTGGTCGACCATGGCTTTCTGACCGACTCGGAATACGAGGCGCTGATCAACGAGCAGGATTTCCTTTGGCAGGTACGCTATGCCCTGCATGTGCTGACCGGACGGCGAGAGGATCGGCTGTTATTCGACTATCAGCGGGCCATCGCCGAGGAGCTCGGCTACCGTGACCAGGATCATCACCTCGCGGTGGAGCAGTTCATGAAGCGGTATTACCGGTCGATCGGCGAGCTCGACCGACTCAACGAGATGCTGCTGGAGCTGTTTGAGGAGGTCATCCTCTATGCCGACGTTCCGGTCGAGATCGTGCCGATTGACAGCCGCTTCGAAAAACGCTTTCAGAGTCGTAACGGTTTCCTCGAGGTGGCTCACGACAAGGTCTTTAAGCAGTTTCCCCGAGCACTACTGGAGCTCTTTCTAGTGCTGCAGCTGTTTCCCACGCTCAAAGGCGTGCGTGCCTCCACTATTCGGCTGGTCCGGGATCACCGTTACCTCATCGATGAGCAGTTTCGCTACGACATCCGCGCGCGGCGGCTATTTCTGGAGATCCTGAGGCAGCCTCGAGGGCTCACCCATGAGCTTAGGCGCATGCATCGTTATGGCGTATTATCGGCCTATTTGCCGGTATTCGGCGCTGTGGTCGGGCAGATGCAGTATGACTTATTTCATGTGTACACGGTGGACGAGCACAGCCTTTTTGTGGTCCGCAACCTGCGCACCTTCGCCGTACCGGCAAAAAAGCATGAGTTTCCGCTGTGCTCTGCCATTTTCCAGCGCCTACCAAAACCAGAGTTACTCTATATTGCTGGTTTGTTTCACGACATCGCCAAGGGTCGCGGCGGCGACCATTCGGAGCTTGGCGCCGAAGATGCCCTGCAGTTCTGTCGGCACCACGGGATGAGCCATTACGACGGGCGACTGGTTGCGTGGCTGGTAAAATACCACCTCATCATGTCCATGACCGCCCAACGTCAAGACATCTCGGATCCGCAAGTCATTGCAGCCTTTGCCGAACGGGTTCGGGACCGAATCCATCTGGATTATTTGTACCTACTGACGGTGGCAGACATTCGGGCGACTAACCCCAAGCTGTGGAATGACTGGAAGGATTCGCTGTTGCGCGATCTCTATGATGCGACGCTGCGGGCGCTTCGCCGCGGGCTGGAAAATCCGGTAGACCGTAGCGAACTTATCAGCGAAACCCAGGCTGAGGCATGGCGCCTGTTATCCACCGAAAACACCCAGGAGCACCTGGACCTGAGGGAGGTGGAAACGCTGTGGGAATGGTTTGGTGAAGATTATTTCCTGCGTTCTCGACCCGATGAGATTGCCTGGCACACCCAAGCGATCATGCATGCCGAGCCGTCGTCACCGCTGGTGCTGGTGCGACAGGGCCGCGGCGCTACCGAGGTCTTTGTCTACACCAAAGACCAGGACAATCTTTTTGCGGCAATGACTTCGATCCTGAGCCGGCTTGGGCTCACCATTCACGACGCACGGATTATCACTGCCAATAATGGCATGACGCTTGACTCCTATGCCGTCTTGGAAGAAGGGGGCGAGGCTATCACCGACCCCGCGCGCGAGCATGAGATCTGCGCGGTGCTGCGTGACCAACTGCGTTCTCCTCAAGAGGCGCTATTACCGGTCAATCGGTTGGCAAAGCGGCAATTGAAACACTTTCCCATTGAGCCACGGGTCTTCTTTTATCCAGATGAACGGAACAAACGCACCGTCATGGAGGTCATTGCAAGGGACCGGCCGGGATTGTTGGCCACGATCGCCAGCGCCATGGTGGCGTGTAAGATGCGGGTGCAAAATGCCAAGATCGCCACTCTTGGCGAACGGGCCGAGGATCTCTTTTTCATCACAGACGCTTGCAATCAACCTCTCACGGAATCCGTCAAGACATGCTTGCAACAAATGGTGCTCGATGCGCTGCGAGAACAACGTTGAACGGGCGCCCAAGCGCAGGTCGTGTGTGCCAGCCGCGACGGCAATCCCCATTCACAGGGCACGCTACCTGGCAGCGACATCCCAGCATCGGTAGCTGTTTCTTTTCGGGTGCCGCAGCACCCCACACCACTGGTTACGCCGAGAGCTGATGGTCGGATGAGTGAGCTAACTCACTTTAACGCCGACGGTGAAGCCTATATGGTGGATGTCGGTGGCAAGCCGGTGACGCATCGCATCGCTGTCGCCGAAGGGCGCATCCATATGACCTCCGGGACGCTCGCGCGGGTGCTAAGAGGAGGCCTCAGCAAAGGTGACGTGCTCGGTATCGCCAGAGTAGCGGGCATTATGGGTGCCAAGAGAACATCTGATCTGGTGCCGCTGTGTCACCCACTGCCGCTCACCAAGCTGGACGTGGCGTTTTTCCCGGAGGTCGAGTTGACGGCGATTCGCTGCCGCGTTCGCGCCGAGACCCACGCCCGCACGGGCGTTGAAATGGAGGCGCTCACAGGCGTTCAGATCGCGCTACTCACGATCTACGACATGTGTAAGTCGGTTGATCGGGAAATGACTATCGCAGGGATACGTTTACTGGAAAAGTCCGGTGGTCGCTCCGGCACCTGGCGTGCTGCTGAGCCGAGCGTTGCCAGTGCAAAACCACGCTAGCCGACTTCATATGGATACGAGGACGGTATTGTCTTGGCCAGTTCGGGGTGTACTGTCTGTTATACTGGCCCTCGTTCCGACCCACGTGATCGCGCGGCAGGTGCCGGAAGCGAATCACGACAGGCTCAACCTGATTATCCCTGGGGTTATTCATGGCCGATCCCGCTAAATCTTCTCTGAATCTTCGCCTGCAACGACTCGAAGCCCACCTAGAGCAGGAAAATCCGGTGCTCCTCCAAGCCGTCAAGAGCTTCCGGACGCTCGATAGTGTCGGCTATCGGCTGGGGCTCCTGCGCCGCGATGAATCCTACGCCACCAAAGTTCCCTGGTGGCCGCTGGTTTCGGTGTTGGGAACGTTTTCCTCCGGAAAATCCACTTTTATCAACCACTATCTAAGCACCAAGCTGCAGCTCACGGGCAACCAAGCGGTCGATGATAAGTTTACGGTAATCTGCTACAGCAGTGACGGGGCCGCGCGGGTGCTGCCAGGGCTGGCGCTCGATGCTGATCCCCGCTTTCCCTTCTACCAGATCAGCGAGGACATCGACCGAGTCGCGGCCGGCGAGGGTCGGCGTGTGGATGCGTACCTGCAACTCAAAACCTGTCCAAGCGAGCGCTTGCGCGGCAAGATCATCATCGATTCCCCAGGATTCGATGCCGATGCGCAGCGTACTTCGACGCTGCGGATCACGGATCACATCATCGATCTCTCTGATCTTGTGCTCGTGTTCTTCGATGCACGCCACCCTGAGCCGGGGGCCATGCAGGACACCTTACAGCACTTGGTGGCCGATACTATCAATCGCCCGGATTCAAACAAGTTTCTCTACATACTGAATCAGATTGACGCAACGGCGCGCGAGGACAATCCCGAGGAGGTGGTGGCTGCCTGGCAGCGGGCGCTGGCGCAGAAAGGCCTGACGGCGGGGCGTTTCTACCGAATCTATAATCCGGACGCTGCCATTCCCATCGAAAACGAAAAATTACGGTCGCGTTTTGAAATGAAACGCGATACGGATTTGGCCGATATCCATACGCGGCTGCAGCAGGTTGGCGAAGAACGAGCGTATCGTATTGTCGGCGTGCTGGAGAAGATAGCCAAGACCATTGAATACCAAATCGTTCCGAGCCTACGCCAGGCAAAGGTACTCTGGAAACGCCGTACCCTGTGGGCGGATGGAATCGTGTTTACGCTGCTGGTGCTGGGATTTTTGGCCTGGAGTATCTCAGCGGGTTATTGGGATGGACTGCTTTTCTCCCCACCTTGGCTCGCGAGCCTGAGCAGCAATGTCTGGCTCCTCGGGTTTACCTTAGCCGCGCTCGCCGGGCTGGGTCTGTATCTCCACCTGTTAGTGCGCAAGCTGGTGGCGCGAACAGTCATTTCCAAGCTGCGCCGTGATTCGACGCTGCGCGATTATCGAGAGCCGGTCATCGCCGCGTTTACCAAAAACACCCACTTTACCCACTCCATTTTCAGCTCGAGCCCCGTTGGCTGGGGCACACGGGCCAAGAAGCGCATCGCCCAAGTCCTGAAAGACGCCGATCTCTATGTGCAAACACTCAACGACAAATTCACCAACCCGTCCGGTAGCTTCCAATCCGAGCCCAGCTTACCGCCAGCGAGGACTGATGCGACCGGCCCATCCGCCGAAATCAGCGTCCAACCTCAGGCAATCGAGGCGAAGATTGCATCGGTAGAGGAGGAACAACGCTCCTAGGGAATTTTTTGAGACGGCTTTATAAAGCGATGCTATCCGCTAGAGAATCGGAAAAGGCGCTGCCACCACTTTATCGAGGGTAATTCTGAGGGTGCGTGCTCGCGCAAGACCGTGGGTTGCGTGCGGCTTACCACCCAGCGCGGCAGCACACGGTTGCCGCTGGGTCCGCAGACCGCACCCAAATTCCCCGGATCGTAGATTTTGATCAGGCTCGGCTCATGGAGATCGTCGGCATACACGATGCCGCAGTAGTCATATTCATGCTCTAGTCGCAGGTGCTTATCGATCCGTTTGAGAAAAGTGATGAGCTCTTCAGTGGATGCGGGCCTCACCGGCGGTGGTGCCTCCAGGTCATAGATGTACCAACCGCTCGACGCCGCCCGCACGCGCTCCCACAACGCCTCTAATTGCGGCCAGCGAAGCACGCCGCTAAAGCGTCCCCACAGGCGCTGCTCAAAGGAAAGGGTCGCTTCCGAAGCGCTCACCATCATTTGTCCATCCCCTTGCGCAGCGGCTGTCGTTGCGCCGCGGGTCGAGAGATCTCATCATCGTCCATCAGTATATGATGGGCGGGCCCCTCAAGGTCTTCGAATTGGCCCGAACGTACCGCCCAAAAGAGGATGATGACGATGACACCAACCAGCATCAGCGAGATCGGGATTAAGAGATAGAGAATCTCCATGAGATTACCAGCCCTCGGCTACTTGGACTTCATGAGTCGCAATGCATTGGCGACAACGATGAGCGAGCTCAGGGACATTCCGAGCGCTGCCATCCACGGACGTATGTATCCCATGGCCGCCACTGGGAGAATCACCACATTATAACCGACTGCCCACGCGAGATTTTGCCGAATGAGTCGCCGCGTCCGTTGCGCGATGTCGATAGCTGCAGCCAAGTGCGACAGCTCCTCTGTCATGAGTATTAAGTCGGCACTCGCTCGTGCCGCCTCCGTGCCCCTTCCCATGGCAACGGAGACGTGAGCCTTGGAAAGCACCGGCGCATCGTTGACGCCATCGCCCACCATCACCACCACTTCCCCGGCACGCTGCAGCGTCGTTACCCGCTCGAGCTTGTCCTCAGGAGCAAGCCCATGAGCTCTGTCTTCAATGCCCACGGCTTCTGCCACCCGGCGCACGGGGAGCGCGGCGTCACCGGAGAAAAGTGACACCCCAAGCCCGCGGGCACGCAGCAGAGTAATCAGCGATTCCCCTTCCTTTCGCACCTCATCGCCAAAACAAAAGGCACAGCGTATCGCTGATCTATCGGCTAACAGCACGACGCTGCGCTCGGAACGCTCGAGCTGCGCCATGGTGTCAGATTCGACATCAAATCCCGTTGCCGCAGAGATAAATTGCGGTGCCCCCAACCAGTATGGGTTTCCGGCAATGATACCGTGCAGACCCGCGCCTGGAACGCGTCGCACTGCTGCGGCTCGAGGTAATTCGATTCCGGCCGAGGCCGCTAGCAGTGATCGCGCGAACGGATGCTCCGATCGTTGGGCCAGCGCCGCCGCCAGACGGATGCAGTGCGACGCCATGACATCAGAAAAAGGACGGACCTCGAGCAAAGTCGCCTCGCCCTTGGTCAGAGTGCCGGTCTTGTCAAACACGAAGTGGGTCGCCTGTGCCAGCGTTTCGAGTGCCGCCGCCCGGGTCACCAATACCCCCAGACGAGCCAGCGTGCTGGTGGCCGCGGTGATGGCGGCAGGGGTGGCAAGGGATAACGCGCAGGGACAAGTCGCCACCAGCACGGCGACGGTGATGGGTAGCCAGCGCTGCGGATCGATCTGCCACCAATAGCAGCTCACACCGAGCGCGAGCACCAGCACGGCACCCACGAATACACCCGAGGCGCGGTCGGCGAGCCGCGCCAAGCGTGGTTTCTCTGCCTGCGCCCGATCAACCAGCTCGAGGACTCGCCAGAGCACTGTATCCGCACCGAGGGCCTCGACAGTCATCTCCAGCGGGCTTTCTAGATTGAGGGTACCACCCACCAAGCGGTGTCCATATTGCTTACTCACCGGGCGGCTTTCTCCCGTCAAAAGCGATTCGTCTACGATAGAAACGCCATCGACCACGATACCGTCACAGGGTATCCGTTCCCCAGGACGCACAAGAACGCGGTCAGATAATGTCAGCTCAGCAAGGGATACTACCTGCTGTGATTCGCCAGCGGCCGTGGCGATAAGACGAGTGGCCACCGCAGGCACGGCGTGGCCCAAGGTCTCCGCAACGTAAGCATTGCGCCGGCGGGCCAAGAATTCGCCGTAACGCGCCACGAGTAGGAAAAAGACGAACATGACCACCGAATCATAGTAGACTTCGCCCTGTCCCGTCACTGTCGCCGAGACACTCCCGGCAAAGGCAAGGCCAATTCCAAGCGCTACGGGAACGTCCATCCCCAGCCGTAAACGGCTGACATCACGCCAAGCACCGCGAAAAAACGGCTGACCTGCATAAGCGATAACCGGGATGGCGAGCGATAGGCTTATCCAGTGGAAAAAGTCCCGAAATGTTTGCTCCATACCGTGAAAACTGCCGCCATAGAGCGCCACGGCAATCATCATGACCTGCATGCCGAAAAGCCCCGCCACTCCGATGCGGCGCAGTTGCTGCCTGCGCTCTCGCTCCAGCAGTGTCTCTTGGACGATCGGATCATAGGGATGGGCTCGATAGCCGATACGGGCAATCGCCTGCAGAATTTGGCTCAACAGAATACGGGAATTATCCCAGCGCACCCGCGCCCGATGGGTAGAGAAATTTATTTGGACATCAAGCACACCGCCCAAGGAACGCAGATGGCGTTCGTTCAGCCAGACGCAGGCTGCGCAGACAATGCCTTCCAGAATCAGTGACGCCTCGCGAACTTCCCCCCCTAATGCATGCGCAAAGGATTGTTGCACCTGGGGCTGATCGTAGACTTCGATCTCACGCAGCAACTCGGGAACGGGCTCACTTCCAGTCACCGCGTTTGCGGTACGGTAGCGATAGTAGTCAGTCAAACCGGCATGGATGATGGCCGCGGCGACCGCACGACAGCCAGGACAGCACATCGGGCGCCGAATTCCTTCAACTTCGATGTCATCCTTGCTGTTAGGAGGAACCGGTAGCCCGCAATGAAAGCACTGTGCATTCGACGCCGGCACCGGTGACTGAGAAGGCAAGCGCGTCAGGACAGCAAAATTCTCAATGACTAATGGCAACACGCCATGGAAAACACGGCAACACCGAAATCGAGAGCAAACGCCTATTGGCGGTAGAGATGAAAGCGCTTTCCCGAAACCTCTTATTCACTCTGGTGTCGGATGTAGTCGTAGAGAGCACGGTATTCTTGCTGCACGGTCGTTCCAAACAGCGGGTCTTCAATGGCTTCCATGGCGTTGTCGATGTCCTTCCAGTCCTCGTCGTTAAGCACCCTCTGCGCCAGGGGAAACACTTGGCTCTCTTCCACGTCGATATGTCTTCTAAGGGTCTTAACATAGTCGCGCCCCTGAACCTCGAACGCCTCACGCTCCACGAGAACCTCACTCAGGACTGTACGTAGCGAATCCGCGAACTGCTTTCCGCTTGCCGCCAGCGTCTTATGTTTCTGCATCAGGTCCTTGACCACAAGCCTTGAGCTCGGATCCCGTTCGATAAGTCTCTTAAAGATGAGATCTTCTTTGGGATGGTGGAACAGGTCGGGGTAATGGCTCATATACTGCATGATGTCCATCATCAGGATGTAATCCGGATTTTCACCCGCATGAAACAGGCCGAGCTGCGTTTCCAGTTCGTTCAGAAGCCTGGACATGTTGGCATGATCGATTCGCAGTTTCTTAATGACATTGGCCATAGATGCCTCTTTACACGTGCTATCACCCTGACACAGCGATGCTGACTTAGAGGATGTTTTAAAACCTGCTGCACTTGCCTGAGCGGCGTTGCGCGCGGGCTCGAAAGTATCAAGTCTAAGCGATGAACGTCCCATCCCGTCAAGGCATCGCGTCGCTCACTCCTTGCATAGTTTGTATTGATCTGGATCAACAAACCTGGTCAAATCCCTTCTTAAGTTTAACGAATGAGCT
Organism: Gammaproteobacteria bacterium; assembly: GCA_049282355.1. Taxonomy (GTDB): domain Bacteria; phylum Pseudomonadota; class Gammaproteobacteria; order HK1; family HK1; genus JAGTVB01. Next base: position 39,760 of record JBAPTW010000045.1, read on the forward strand.
CTTTGTGACCCTTCAGCATTACGCGCCGCACTTGTCCAAAGCAGCAGTTTCCTGTAAAAACTGCTGTCTTTCCGAGTTTTGCCTTCCCACAGGACTCAATGCCACTGAGCTTGAGCAGCTCATAAACATTATTCACCGCAGCCCGTCGCTCCCGCGGGGAAGACATCTGTTCAAGATTGGGGATCCTATTCAATCTCTCTATGCTGTGCGCTCAGGGTCGGTAAAGGTCTATGTTCCGACCGAACCCGGTGAGGAGCAAGTACTCGGTTTCATCTTGCCAGGCGAGTTCCTTGGGTTCGATGGGATTGAGGCGCAGCACCATACCTGCGCGGCGGTACCATTAGAAACGACGACCGTCTGTGAGCTCCCTTATGATCGCCTAGAAGAGCTCTGCCACGCGCTGCCGGCCATCGATAGCCGGATTCACAAGCTCATCGGCAAAGAGATCACCGGCGACCACGAGATGCTGATACTCCTGGGAAAAAAAACTGCGGAGGAGCGACTAGCCACTTTTCTACTCAGCCTCTCCGCCCGTTTCAAGCAACGCGGCTTCTCGGAACGAGACTTTAATCTCAGCATGTCGCGCCATGAAATCGGCAACTATCTCGGGCTAGCGGTTGAAACCGTGAGTCGGCTGTTCGCTCGCTTCCAGGATGAAGGGCTAATCAGTGTCAACAGGCGCTACGTGGAGATCCTCGCGATGGATGAGGTAAAAAAACTTGTTGGCGACTGCCCCATGGATGAGACCTGCGCCCGTCTGCGCGAGGCTCCTTAGTCAGGCCACGTTATCAGCTGGCCCGACCAGTTCTTCTTACCTAATCTTAGAGGATGTTTTAAAACCTGCTGCGCTTGCCACAGCGGCGTTACGCGCTGGCTCGAAATCCTCATATACTCCCGTGTACACTCCGGTTCCTCGCCACCGTGCGCCTTGCTTTGCCTGCGCTCGCCGGGTTTTAAAACACCCTCTTAGAGATTTCCCCAGGAATCATCCCGAAAATCTCCTGAACGCAGAGCATTGTGAAGATCGGCGAGTGTCAGCCTCAGACATATAAACAAATATCCGACTCGCCGGCAAACTCGAAAAAGGTCGCCGCCCCACCATATTCAATGCCGTCGATGAATTCATTCGGTGTGAAATCGAAGAGATCGACGGTCATCTGACAGGCGATCATCTTGACGTCTGCCTCGATACACAGATCCCGCAACTCTTCGATGGTGGCGACACCCTTTGCCTTCATCTTTTTGCGCATCATCGCTGACATGACACTTTCCATTCCCGGGAGCGCCGTCCCCATGACGGGAAACCACTTATCCATCCCGAGCGGCATGGGCATGCCGGGGTTACCCAATGGCGAAACCTTCAGGTTGAGTTTCTTGCGCAACAGCTGCAAACCATAGAAGGTGAAAAACACCTGGGTATCATAGCCCAACGCAGCAGCCGTTGAAGCCAGGATAAAGGGTGGATAAGCCCAATCCAGCGTGCCCTTGGTTGCGATGATGGCAAGCTTTTTTTCAGTCATCTAACATCTCCTCCGGCGCTTGGCACAAGCCCTGCCTTACGGCATCAGGCCTTTTTAAGCAAAAACATGTACTTGCCGCCATCCTCGGCCGATTCTAACAGTTCATTGCCCGTCTGCTTCGAGAAAGCCTCGAAATCCTTGACCGAACCAGGATCGGTGGCAATGATCCGCAGTATTTTGCCGCTTTCCATACCTGTTAGCGTTTTCTTTGCTCGGAGAATGGGAAGCGGGCAGTTCAATCCCGATGCATCGAGCTCTTGATCAAATCCAGTCATGTTCCCTCCTGCGTTGCCTGCCAGAAATTTAGGGATTACTTATAAACCAATCGATTGCCCTATGCAACAAAAAGCATTCTGCAAAGCTTCGCATGGTTTTATCTCGACATAAATCATCCAAATGGTTCGACCGAAGCTATCGGTACTGCCAACTGGAAGTAAGTTATAATATTCTAATGTTGTACTTTGGCAAGATTTGACTTTGCCATCCGCCCGAGCGGTTCACCGAATTTTGCTGTCTCAGCCTGGATATGAACATGGACTACCTACCCATCTTCCTGGATATTAAACGTCAGTCGTGTCTGGTGGTGGGCGCTGGCGAGGTCGCGGTGCGCAAGTGCGCCATGCTGCGCTCGGCAGGAGCCACGGTAACAGTGGTAGCACCCAGTGCATGTGCGGGAATCATCGAGCTACGCGATCGGGAATCCATCCGCTACCGCCAGAAATCGTTTTCCGCGAGCGATCTGGATGGGCATCGGCTGGTGGTTGCTGCCACCAACGACAGCGAGCTCAACCGCGTTATCCGCCGACATGCCGAAGAACGCAACATGTTGATCAATGTGGTGGATCAGCCAGCCCTCTGCAATTTCGTGATGCCCTCGATCGTTGATCGATCGCCGCTTGTGATCGCAGTCTCCTCGGGCGGGGCGGCACCGGTGCTCGCAAGGTTAGTGCGCGCTCGGCTTGAGACCTTGATTCCAGCCTCTTTCGGCCGCCTTGCGGCGCTCGCGGGAAGGTTTCGCCAGAAAGTAAAGGAGCGCTTCCACAGTCTTGAGGACCGGCGTGCCTTCTGGGAAAAGGTGCTGCAGGGACCGATCGCCGAAATGATGTTTGCGGGTCAGGAGGCGGCCGCGCAACGAGCGCTGGAGGAGACAATTGAGCACCAAGCAGAAACGCCTCGAAGCCGAGGGGAGGTCTACCTCGTCGGCGGCGGACCGGGTGATCCTGATCTCTTGACGTTTCGCGCCCTGCGTCTCATGCAGCAGGCGGATGTGGTGATTTACGATCGATTGGTGGCCCCCGCCGTGTTGGAGCTTACGCGTCGAGACGCGCAGCGCATCTATGCCGGCAAGGAGCGGGCTAATCATGTGATGCCCCAGGAGGACATCAACCAACTGCTAACGCGCCTTGCCCGTGAAGGCAAGCGCGTGTTGCGCTTGAAAGGGGGCGATCCCTTTATTTTTGGGCGTGGTGGTGAAGAGATTGACACCCTGGCAGCGGCGGGTATTCCTTTCCAGGTGGTGCCTGGCATTACCGCCGCCTCAGGTTGCGCTGCCTATGCCGGGATCCCCTTGACGCATCGAGACTTCGCCCAATCCTGTGTATTCGTGACGGGACACCTCCAGGACGGAACCATCAACTTGAATTGGGAAGTGCTGTCGCAGCCGCGACAAACGCTGGTGTTCTACATGGGCCTGCGGGGGCTGTCCATCATCTGTAAGGAGCTCGCAGCGCATGGCTTGCCTCGCAGCACGCCAGCGGCGCTTATTCAACAGGGAACAACGCCGAGACAGAAGGTGTGGGTCGGTACGCTGGAGACACTGCCGAGGCTCGTCGAGCTCGCGATGCCAAAGCCACCGACATTGCTCATTGTGGGTGAGATTGTCAAGCTACACGAAAAGCTCGAGTGGTTTGCGCCGCAAGAGCTCGGCGAAATCCCGCGAACCCTCACACAAGCGCAGGCCTAGGTGGCGCAAAACCTAGCGTGGCCCGAGCTGCTGCTTGGAGACCTTCGGCATAAAATAATCGTCCGATGCATCAAGGGATACTCCATTCCCATGCCGATCGACGAGCGGCTGTTCATAGTCATTCCAGCCTCGAAGCCCGGTTCGCAGCGAGACAGCCCTAGAATAGCCCATCGACAGGAGGATATCAGCCGCTAACAGGCTGCGATTCCCGGAGCGGCAGATCACCACCACCTCGCGATCCCTTGCTTGCACAAGCTCCGGTACCGTTTCTTCATAGCCCCACTCACAGGCGGATTCCAAAATACCTCTCGGTACCTGCAGGGATCCTTCAATGCGCATGGCGTCGAACTCATAGGGTTCGCGCACATCCAGCAGCAGCGGCGGATCGGGCGATTCGAGGTGCTGCGCCAGATCCCAGGGATAGATCTCCGCGACACGCTGTCGGCATTCTTCAATAAGTTGGCTGAAACGTTTCATGGCGTCGACACTTTGTGACAGAGCCCCTGTTCGACCGCGAGTACGGCAGCCTCGACTCGAGAATGAACCCGGAGCTTACGCAGTATCGATTTCACGTGCAGCTTCACCGTACCGTCGGAAATCCCTAGCTCGCGAGCGATCACTTTGTTACTCTGACCCTCCGCCAAATGGCATAGGATCTCCATCTCTCGCGGAGTCAACTCCCCAAACCCGGACTGTAAACGCACTGCGGAGACATCACCCTGTACGACTTTGGCCAGCACCGCGGTCATATCGGAGGCCACCACCGTCTTTCCTAATAGAATTTCTTGCAGCGAGCTGAGCAGTGCGTCGGGCTCCATGTCCTTCAGCAAATAACCTTTAGCACCGCTGCGTAGACTCTGCACCAGATCCCGTTCCTCGCTGCTCGTGGTGAGCATGACCACGGGAATCGTGAGGCCCATCGTGCGCAGCCGATTCAACACCGCCAGCCCATCCATATCGGGCATGCGTAAATCCAACAGGATAACGTCGGGATTGAGCTCCGCTGCCAAGCGGCAGCCCTCGTACCCGTCCCCCACTGAAGCGGCCACCTCTATTCCCCGCCGCTCGAGCAATTCCTCCAGCCCCATGCGAAACAGTGTGTGGTCATCGATCAGTAATATCCGCATATCGCAGCGTCTAAAAAATCATGGCGTCAGTCGATACCAGCGCCGGCTTGGGCAAGCCGGCGCATCGGCCCTCAACGAGCCGGTGCAGACTCCCCCAACAGCGGCTCATTGCGAAAAGTCAACAGAACCTGCGTCCCTTCCCCCGGCTCACTCTCGATCTGCAGCTCTCCCCCAAGCCGGCGTGCCCGCTCTTGCATGATGGACAACCCCAATTGTTCGCCCGCCTTGCGGGTCTGTGAGGGAGCGTAGCTCATTCCGACCCCGTCGTCCTCAATGAGAAGCCGACAATTACCCGAGCCGTCACAACGTATCAAGATGCGCACTGTCTGGGCACGGCTGTGCTTGTGGATATTGGTCAGAATCTCACTCACGATGCGCTGCACTTGTAACTCCGCCACGGCCGACAACTTCAACTCGGCACATTCGTTTTGAAAGTAGGTGGCGATTCCGCTCTCGCGGCGAAAGCGCGCGATAAGTTCTTCCATCGCCGGCAATAGACCCCGGGCGTCGATGGGGCCGCGGAAGTTGGTCAATAGCTCGCGCAGCTCCGTATGGGCCTCATCCAAACTGTTCTGAATGCGCCCGAGCTCGCGGCGCGCATCCGTTGACATGCCGTTACCCTCCAGGGTTTCCTTCAGCATCTTAACCTGAAAGCGAAGGCTAACCAGTGTTTGCGCAAGGGAATCGTGCAGCTCATGGGCGAGTGTCGTGCGCTCGCGCATGATCGATAGATGCTGCCCTTCCTTGTCGAGTCTGCCTTTTTCAACGGCCATACCGACATGCTTGCCAACACTTACCAGCAGTCGATGGATCTCCGTATTCTCGGCCACCTCGGGAGTGGGCGTAAGGAGCGTATAAATACCCAATGTTTGGCTTTGATAGCGCAGCGGAATGGAGATTAGCCCCATACCCCGCCCGGCAACCTCGGAGCTATCGACCAACACCTCCGCCGGTACTGGTTGCTTATCATGGAGCCACTGGATCTCCGAGAAAGCATTTTCGTCCAAGCGGGATTGCAACGCCAACGCGTTCGGCGCTTTTTCAAAGCCAATGGCCTTGGAAAGCCGCATTTGTCCCTCGTTGGTGCGCAATCTTACTGTCGCACCGCAAGCACCAACAACCTCCATCAGCTTTCTCGCCGTGCGCTCGAGCAGATCATCGAGCTCTCGCGACGCGTTAACCGTCGCGGCGATGTCGTAGAGTATCTCCAAAGATCGATTTTTTTCCTGTAACCGCTCCGTCTGGCTGCACACCAGATCATCCATTTCATTGGCCAATGTTTCCAACGCGTCGCTCAAGCGATTGATGTGGAAAGCAAGCTTTGCGAAATCCCGATGTTGGCCGGCCAGCGGTATACGTGCAGAAAGGTCGCCGTTACACATGCTGAGCGCCCAGCGGCGTAGATCGGCAAGCGGCTCGAAAAAATGATAACGCACTTGGTGCATCAGGATGCCAATGACGGCCGAGCCAAGGATAAGCAACATCACCAAGGCCCACAGCCATTTTGGCGAGTGCGTGCTCTCCAGCGCCAATCCCAATGCAGCCCCAACGGCCAGAAAAAAAGCGACCGTCACCAGCAGAAACAGCACCAACAGGGAGCCCAGCCTCCTGCGGGTACTTTGCTCACCCCCATCATCGACAGGCGAAACCAAGCGTGCGAGCAAGGCCCGCAGGCGCCCGTGGCTCAGATCCCTGGCTGCAAGGGACATCTGTGGGATAAAGTGGATGCCAGCTTATGGTTCTTCGGGCGGAGTGAAGTGGCTATCGTTCGGGTTCATGAAAATGAACTGAAACTGACCTGGCTCGATCTCGACAAAATCCATGGTGGCGCCATTGAGCAGTGCCAGATCCTGTTTTGCGATGACGATATCGATACCTTCGGAGGTCACATGGGTATCGTGTTCACCGATGTCATCAAAGCCCATGCGATAGTCGATGCCACCGTCTGGCATGCGGCTCGCCGCGATACGTAGCGCCAATCCGCCATGGTCTCCCTGCTGTAGCGAGCGCCGAACCTGGATGGCCGCCTGTGGGGTTAACGTAAACATTTTCTCCACTCCTGCCCAAGGAAGGGTTGTCGGGCATCATACCTCTCAGAACGAGGGAACACTCTGGGCTGAGCCGCGACAAGCGCGGGCAAATCCCACGAAACGCTCGGCCCAAGGATTGGCCGCTACGTCGCGTAAATGAGAAAAGCTGGCCAGCATGTTCCCGATCACGATGCCGTCGTGTTCGCCGTCGACACCGTGGCCACGCAATACGTCGTAGGCATAACGAAACCCTTCGTAATTGACGAGTTTAGAATAGTGAAATTCATGGGCGGGGAAGTCAGCGAGCGCTCCCTCTCCCGTACACAGCGGCCAAAGACCTTCCCCCGTTTCGCGCAGCCGCACGTAGCCGCGTCCCTGGGGGTGATCGCACATCTCGGTATCGGCGGGAATCGCGCCGACCATCTCGCAGCGTCGATCGAACCATCGAATACTGCGCGAGAGATACATCAGGCCTCCACACTCAGCATACACCGGCAGACCGCCCTCAACCGCCTCCTTAATGGCGCTCCGCAGCCGCTGATTTGCCTCCAGCGCTGGCATTTGGGTCTCCGGAAAGCCGCCGCCGACGAACAGGCCATCGAGCCGTGGAAGCTCGCTATCATGCAGCGTATTGATGGGCACCAGCTCAGCTCCCGCTGCCGTCAATGCCTCGAGATCGCCAGGATAATAGAACCCAAAAGCAGCATCACGGGCGATACCGATCCGCACCCTGGATCGCGGCGTTGCCTGCGATGCTTCCTTACCGGCAACAAATTTGCGCCTACTGCTTCGCGGGGCCAACGCACCGAGTCCCTCTAGATCCACTTGTTGACCCACCACGGATGCAATCGTCTCAATGAGATCTTCCGCGCTGCCCACCTCATTGCCCGGTATCAGCCCAAGATGGCGCTCGACAATTTCTAGGTGCTTACTACGAGCAACCGCCCCCAGCACCCGGAAATCCGTATAGCGTTCGATAGCGGCCCGCAACTTCCCTTCGTGGCGTAATCCCGCTACCCGATTCAGAATGACGCCGGCAAATGGTAGCTGTGCGTCAAACTGTTGATAACCAAGTAGCAACGGCGCAATGCCGCGGGTCATGCCCGAGCAGTCGACCACCAGCACTACCGGGACAACAAGTAGCTTCGCCAAAGCCGCATTGCTGTCACTGCCCAGCGTATCGACCCCATCGTACAGTCCCTTGTTGCCCTCCACCAATGATACATCCGCTGTTGTCGAATAGCGCTCGAAGGTGCGGCGGATCTCTTGTTGATCCATGGTGTGAAAGTCAAGATTATGGCAATCGCGGCGGGAAGCCATGCCCAGCCAAATCGGGTCAATATAGTCGGGACCTTTCTTAAAGGGCTGGACGACAATGCCGCGTTCAACCAGGGCCCGACAAAGGCCAAGGGCAATCACGGTCTTGCCGGAAGATTTGTGGGTAGCCGTGAGGTAGACCGAGATCATACGCTGCAGGCAAAATCGGGATGCTCAAAGGATTCACTCCCGCTGCTACGAGGCCGAGAGCGAAAAGGCGAACCGTGGGGCTACCCGGTGGCCCTTACGGCGCCCTCATCAGAAGCTGACGCCAAGCTGGCTTCGGGCATGACCACGTCATCGCTGAGGCTGGCCGGTAAGAAGCGTAGTATTTTCACCGCCAGCGCCACAATGATAAACGCCAGAGCCGTACCCCCAAAGCCTAGCAACAGCTCCCACAGGCTCGGAGCATACTGCGCTATGACACCATCATAAAAACCGCTGCTCAATACTTCCTTCCCGGGGAAGATGACAAGGGGATAGGCCTGCCCACCGATGATGGTCACATACATCTGGGCGAATCCTCCGACGATGACCAGTACCGCACCCACGGCGATCCAGGTTCTCGAGCCACCCGTGGCCGGATGATAGAATAGGGCAAGCGGCAACAAGGAGCCAACGATAATTTGCCCCAGCCAGAACGCCACGGTAAAGGGACCTCCATCGATGAGAATAAAACGCTCTACACCGTGGTGCTCTGTCATGTAGAGATTGGTCAGATGGTAAGCCAACACGAAGTAGAGCACGGCGGCCACGAACACTCCGAGCAAATTCTTAAGCCGCAGCAAAAGCGCGTCCCCTAAAGGCCGGCCGGTCCCCCAATAACTCACCATGAGTACCAAGATGAAGATCGCAAGCCCATAGGAAAATGACATCACGATGAACATCGGCGCCATGATTGCCGCATCATAAGCTTGCCGCGCCACGAGAAATCCAAATATGGAGCCCGTACCCGTGGTGAGCACGAGACGCCAGACAAAGGCAAATAGTCCCACCGGCTTGCTGTAGGGGTTCATGCGCCGCTCCATCATCATCCACAAATACACCATGACGATGACCATGAAGCCGGTATAGAGAAAGATATTCCAGGCAAAAATGGACTTGAAGTTATAGGTCGTCATCGCGACGATTAATCGATCGGGGCGTCCCAGGTCGAGCACCAGGATCGCCAATCCTCCCACCAGCAGTGCCACGGCCAGAAGACCGGAGAGCCGTGACAGCGGTTTATAGGGCGCGCGCCCAAAAACCGAAGCAATTGAAGCGACGTTCAACGCTCCGGAAGCGGCCACAATCAAAAAGACGGCAAAGATATGCGGTGTACCCCAGACAATCTGGTTGGTCATTCCGGTGACATGGTGGCCGTGGTGCTCCATGTAGTAAGCAGCCCCCAAGCCGATCATAACGAACAGGCCAAGGACAGCGATAAGTCCATAATAGACTGGACTTCTCCCTTCGATCTCAAGGTAATCAGTTCTCTCCATCTCTCTGTCACACTTTGCTCGTCGTTTCGGTCGAAACGCTGCGGGAACATCGTTTCAGCCCCCGCGCCGCGTCGTTGCCGTGCGCAGTACTACAGCCCGCGATAGCGAATACCCAGTTGCAAACCCAGATCGGCGCGCAGTTCCTCGCTCGCGTACTGGGTCAGTGACTGCGACAGCTCGCTTTCAGGATCGTTGAGATCCCCGAACAGCATGGCTCGATGCCCTTGCGTGTTGCAGGCTTCGGCACACGCGGGAATCCGCTCACCGCCTGCATCCACGCGATGTACGCACAAGGTGCAGCTTTCCACGGTTCCCTTGCCCCGCGGCGCATAGGGTTTCTGATCCTCAAGTGGCTCATGAACAAAAGAGCGCGCCTTGTAGGGGCAAGCCATCATGCAGTAGCGGCAGCCGATGCAGATATGCTTGTCCACCAGGACGATGCCATCCGCACGCCGGAAGGAGGCTCCCGTTGGGCAGACATCGACGCAGGGCGGGTACTGGCAGTGCTGGCACATCAGGGGTAACGAAGTGACGTGCCCGGTTTGCTTGTCGCGCACCGTGACCTTACGGATCCACTGCGCATCAGTTCTGGGCCGGTCATGCCCCCACAGGCCGTGTTCCTCCACACAACCGCGCACACAGGCATCGCAGCCCTCGGCGCACTTGTTCGCATCGATGAGCATCCCCCAGCGATGCTCATCGCTAACTGGTTGGTCGGGAGGGCGCGCACCGGCGAAGCGGATAAACGCCACCCCCGGAACGAGCGTCAATGCCGCTACGCAAGCCGCACCGCCAAGAAACCGGCGGCGGTCGGGGCGGTGGGTTTCGGTCGATCGAGGCCTTGCGCCACTCGCGCTTGCTTTGGTCATTTGCTACCTTCCCCTGCACTCGCCAACCCGGGGCCTATCACCGTGGCGCCTAACGCCGCTTGCGGTGCTCCGCCGTGCGACTCCAAAGATGCTTCAGATGCTTCTACAGCGCCTGCCGGCGGCCGGCTACCGCTATCCGGAGTGGTCGCATGACATTGGAAACAATCGATGCCTACACCGGCATAGCTATGGCAAGCAGCACAGAACTGCCCCGGCGCGTTGACAGGGATAGTGCGTCCCTGGCGATCAACGGATACATGACACTCAACACATTCCTTGAGACTGTGACGCTTGGTTCTTATTCCCTCGTGCATCGTCTCATCGCGCTGATGGAGCAGGAAGACCATGTGATCACGTCGTATGACGGGCGTCGGTTCCACACATTGCTCTCCCTTCCCCTTGGGGATCACCGGCAGCGGAACGCCACCCTCAGCTGCCACAACGGCTCCCGCCAGCAATGCCAGCGTAACCGCCAACAGCAGCCGCCTTTGGAAAGCCGTTATGGCACGCATGCTCAGTCCCTATTCCCCGAGGCCCATATCGATATACCCCGTCGGACAGACATCGGCACAGATGTGACACCCGATGCACCGCGTGTAGTCCGTGTCCACGTAGCGACCCATCGTGCTCTCGGTCTTTTTCACCCGAAACACGGCATCCTGCGGGCAATAGATGACGCAATTATCACACTCAAAGCACATGCCACAGCTCATGCAGCGTTTCGCTTCTTCCACCGCTTGCTCATCGGAGAACCCGATCACCCTCTCCTCGAAGTGGCCAAGGACTTCTTCCGCGCTCGGTACCTTCTCGCCGCGCTTGTTGCGTGGCGTGTAGGGGAAGTGACCGAGGTACAGCTCATCGGCATGCACGATCTCATGGGCCGAGCGGTCCTCGAAGTTGTGGATCGCAAACTTCGCGGAGGCTGTTCCCCACTTCTGTTCGTGATCGTACTCCTCGGGCTCCAGCTTGCTTTCGCGCAGCTTGTTCAACAGGTCGAAATGATGGACGTCGACCTTGGGGCGGCGCCTCTGCTGCTCGCCCTTGAAATAGTGGTCGATGCTGTCCGAGGCAATGGAAGCCTGGCCGATGGCGGTAGTCAGCAAATGGGGTCGGATAATATCACCGGCCACGAAATGGCCTGGCTTCCCCGGTACCTGATAGAAATTATCCGCATCGATAAGACCTCGGCCGTTATCCATCACTTCGAGACCGGCGAGATCGCCGCCTTGACCGATGGCCGAAACGATAAGATCGCAGTCAAGCTGAAACTCGGTGCCCGCTTTCGGCGAGGGCCTGCCATCAATCACTTCGCACTCGGCCATCTTCAGCCCGCAGGCGCGGCCGTCGTCGGTCAGAACCACCTCAACCGGTAACACTCCATTGAGGATGGTGACACCCTCCTTCAAGGCGTCATTCACCTCGTGTTCGGCTGCTGTCATTTCCTCGCGCTTGAACAACGCCGTCAGCGTCACCTGAGCGCCTTCGCGGGCGGCCACCTGAGCGGCATCCTGCGCCGTGAAGCCATGCACCACCAGCTCTGGACGCTCCTTGGGATTGTTGCTCTTGATATGCCCGAGTCGCCTGGCCACAGACACGACGTCGATGGAGGTATCGCCGCCCCCCACACAGACGACTTTTCCTGCGGTCACTCGAAGACGCCCGGTGTTGAAGGCCTCCAGGAACTTGACGCCACTCACGCAGTTCGGCGCATCACCGCCCGGCACAGGAAGGGCTCGACCGCTCTGGCAGCCCACTGCCCAAAAAACGGCGTCATAGGTATTCTCCAGCTCCTCGAGAGTGATGTCTCGGCCGATACGGGTATTATTACGCACCTCGATGTCGCCCATATCGAGAATGCGGTTGATCTCGGCATCCAACTGCTGGCGCGGCGTTCGATAGCCGGGGATGCCGTAGCGCATCATGCCCCCCAGCTCTTCGTGCTCTTCAAAGATGGTGCTCGCATGACCCTTACGGCGCAGTTGATAGGCTGCCGCGAGCCCCGCGGGCCCGCCACCGATGATGGCAACCCGCTTGCCCGACAGCTGGCTCGGCGCCTCGAACTTAAACCCTTGGCTGGTGGCGTAATCGCCGAGAAATTGCTCGACGGAGTTGATACCGACGAAGTCCTCTACCTCGTTGCGGTTACAGCCGTCTTCACACGGTGCCGGACACACGCGACCCATCTGCGAGGGAAACGGATTGGCATCGGTGGAGCGCCGAAACGCATACTCCTGCCAGCTCATATCCGCCGGGGGCTTCTCGATGCCACGAACAATTTGCAACCAGCCGCGGATGTCCTCACCCGAGGGGCAGCTTCCCTGGCAAGGAGGCGTGCGATGTACGTAGGTGGGACACTTGTGAGTATGGTCAGCTTCGAAGATTTTCGCTTCCAGGTTCGACCAAACATGATCCCCTTCCTTATACTTTCTAAAGGTATGCCCTTCACCTTTATATGTCTTACTCCACGGCGTCGCCATGCGAACCCTCCTATTGACGAATCGACATAAAATCCTATGTGCGCTGCCCTTACTGCTTACTCTCCAGCACGATAGCGTTGCTCACCAACTGATGGACGCTGACAATTTGGTCCATGGTAAATCCGTAGTAGGGCAGAACCTTGGAAAACTGGCTCTTGCAGATGGCACAAATCGCCGCCATATGCGTCACGTCATGCTTGTCCACGACCTCTTTTAGCGCCTGCATGCGTGGTAAAGCGCCTTTTACCCGCAATTCCATGAGATCGTCGGTCAACAAGCCGCCACCACCACCGCAGCAAAACGTGCTCTCATAGATAGTGTCGGGGGACATGTCGTAAAAATGATTGCAGCAGGCCTTGATGACTTCCCGAGGCAACACGAACTGCCCTCCGGGCTTCGTCCCCATGCGCGAAGCGCGTGCCACGTTGCAGGAATCATGGTAAGTCACGCGCAGATCGTCATTGGCCGATTTGTCCAACGTCAGCGCGCCCCGCTGAATGAGATCGTGGGTGACCTCAATGATGTGTTGCGGCACGGGATAACGCGGATCGAGGAAATCAAAGGGACCGGCCAGCGTGTTGAGGAAACTGTAGGCAACGCGCCAGGCGTGTCCGCACTCACCAAACACGATACGCTTGACACCCAGATCCAATGCCGCCTTGCGAATGCGCAAGGCCACCTTGCGCATGTTCTCGTAGCTTCCGATAAAAAGGCCGAAATTGGCGGCCTCGGAAGCATAGGAACTTAGCGTCCAACGGATACCGGCCTGGTGAAAAACCTTCCCGTAACCGATCAGCCCATCGACGTGAGGTTCGGCGAAAAAGTCCGCCGATGGCGTGACCAAGAGCACTTCGGCGCCTTCTTCATCGAGTGGATAACGCACCCGAACGCCGGTATCGTCTTCGACATCCTCTTCCAGGCCCTCCAGCGTATCTTCAAGGGCGGGACCGGGTAGGCCTAGATTGTTGCCAATCTTAAAGACCTTCCCAATGATCTCGTTCGAATACTTTTGCCCCTGACCCACGCTATCGAGAATGTCACGGGCCGCCATGGTGATCTCGGCGGTATCGATCCCGTAGGGGCAGAACACCGAGCAACGGCGACACTCCGAGCATTGATGGTAATAGCTGTACCAATCGTCGAGAACCTCTTTCGAGAGGTCGACGGCCCCCACCAGCTTCGGAAAGTGCTTGCCAGCAAAGGTGAAATAGCGACGGTAAACCTTACGCAAAAGATCCTGCCGGGCGACGGGCATATTCTTCGGATCACCTGTTCCGAGGAAATAGTGACACTTGTCCGTGCAAGCACCGCACTTCACGCAAGAATCCAGAAACACCTGTAAAGAACGGTATTTACCGAGCAGCTCTCCCATTTTGGCAACGGCAACCGACTGCCAGTTATCCACAAGCTCGCCAGGAAACCCCAGGGCTGCCTGATGGCCAGCGGCGGCAACGAATGGCCGGCTATGGGCCATGGTTCCAGGCTGGACAACCGGTATCTCGGGATATTCTTTGAACGCAGGGGTTTCGAACTTTGCCATTCCTCACTCCTCGCCTGAACAAAGTGAAGGCTGCGTGGACGTATCCATCGCCGGTAAGTTGCGTCGTATGCAAGCCATCACCATGCTAGACCTTAGAGAAGCTGTGTAACAACGAGTGTACTTCGGGTAGACGCGTAGGGCAGCAGTCCCGGCTTCTCATGCATCCCACCATCGGAGCTGCCATTATTTGGCCCCACACAAAAAAGCACCACTAAGACTGAGTCGGCGACGATTCCAACCCACTTGCCCAAGGAGCCACATGGCGGCGTTCCCTTGGATTGTCCACTTGATTACGGCTCGGACTAAAAAACACGCCGGGCGCATGCAAAAGCTTACTGAAGGGAAAAATCATCATCAGCAGCACGACCAATCCAAGATGCAAAAGCAACAATCCGTCCGTCGGCAGCGGCTGCCAATCGAAATATAACAACCCCAACATAAACGCCTTAAGGGCAACGATATCCGTATGATCGACATAGGTCATGAGGAGGCCGGAACCCGCGATGGCCATTAGCAGAACTAACATCAGGTGATCGGACGGCGCCGAAATATACCGCACGCGGTCAACCAGGAAACGCCGCGCCAACAGACCACCAAGCCCCAAGAGCATGATGAACCCAGCATAAGCGAGCGGTTGCAGGTAGGCGAAACCGTTCCACAAGGTCACGTAGCGAAGGTGGCGAATGAATTCGAGCAACAGCGCGAGATGAAAAAGCCAGCCAAACAGCCACGTCCACTTCGTTCCTTTAAACAAGCTCTCGAAAAAAACCACCTCGCGAAACAGGCGCAGCGCAACGCCACCCTTAGTCGTCGGGGCTGGCGTCGTAGGAATCTTCAACGGTGCCGGAGTACGGGCATACTGCCAGATTTTATAGGCAAGCCCGCCGACAAAAACGAGGGCCGCGACATAAAATAAAACAGCATAGACGACAGTCAGCAGTGACATGCTTGTGCGTCCTTCGAAGTGACCTCGAACCTATGAATATGAATATATTCTCAATGGGGGGTGAGCAAGCTCACTCACCATCCCCAACACCTTATTCGCAGCATTTATTGGCGCATTATTTCACTTATACGCAGCCGGTTGGCTTTGGCAGACCGGCATATTTACAGGCCTGTTTGGCCGGACCATAGGGAAAAAGCTCGTAAAGGTATTTGCTGTTGCCTTTGTCTTTTCCAAGTTTCTTGCCGATGGCTTTGGTCAGCACCCGGACTGCTGGCGCAATCTGATATTCCTCATAATACTCCCGGAGGAAGTTAATCACCTCCCAGTGATTCTCCGTCAGATCATAGCCATCGACTTTCGCCATGATCTCTGCCACACCCGGCTCCCAATCGTTCAAGTTGGCCAGATAACCCTCTTCATCCGTTTGCAGCGTTTTACCGTTCACATCAATGCTCATTTGCACATCACCTCATCTACTCGCAACTAAAATAAGTCGAAAGACTTACAACCACGATTGCACGATATCGTGTGCCACTGTCAAATCAACAAAGCCGCCATAATCCACCAGTTCCACGCCATCCAGCAACTTGGACTGATCCATGCCTCGAGTTTTCAGATCAGGCTCAAGCACATACACCTTAATAGCCTCTAAAGCATCCCGCATCCTTTCGGATACGCTAGTGCCCCGTAGCGCCGCGTAGACCCCATCTTCGATGAGTAGCACAGCCGAGCCTTCCTGTGCATAGCGAAGACAGCTGTCTAGGGTGGTCTTTTCAAACGGTGATTTGTTTACAATATGCAGCATGGTCATTGTCGCATTCCTAAAAGCTTAAGACCACGTCCTGCTGCGCCATGAGATCCTTGATCTCATCTCGGCTCAGAACCTCCACCGGCACAATCAGGTCATCTTCGGTCAGTCCGCGCTGCTCGATAGATTCCCTATCTGCGTACAGCTTTTCGACATCGTACATCTCAAGCGCCCGGTAAGTAGGAGAGAAGTTCTTCATGTCCG
This sequence comes from Gammaproteobacteria bacterium, assembly GCA_049282355.1. GTDB lineage: Bacteria > Pseudomonadota > Gammaproteobacteria > HK1 > HK1 > JAGTVB01. The sequence continues at coordinate 56,042 of JBAPTW010000045.1, forward strand.
TCATGGCGGTATCCTGCCCCTTCTGCAGCTGAAATACCCCGTCGTCCAGGAAGAGCAAGCTCACGTCCTGCTCGAACGCCGCGCCAATTAACACCACCTCCAAAGACTCCAAGGCATAGATGCTGCCATAGGGTGCCCGGCGGTTGACATAAAGAAATTTCTTGACGACCCCGCCCGAGTGCTCGCCTTCTTCTTCCAGCATGGTCTCGTCTGTCATTGCCACTCCACTTGCGTTAGATGCAAACTGGCAGTTCAACTGTCGGTTCGCCTTCTCTTCGGGAGGCAAACCGACGGCACTCAGATAACGTTTTAATCCCCAAACGTTACCAACCGATCGGCCTGAATACCGGCCTCGATGAGCTGCCCAAGCCCGGAGATACGAAAACCCGGTGCAATGTTATTGGCATCTTTACCGTGGCGTTTCATTTCGTCCGCATCCATGATTCCCCGGCGTTGTGCGGCAGCGACACACACTACCAGATCGAGATTGTGCTGTTCAGCCAAGGCCGACCAGCGCTGTGTAATGTTGCGATCGTCTTGCGGCGGCGTCGCCAACCGCGTGCCGTTATTCACACCATCGTGGTAAAAAAAGACACGAAAGATCTCGTGTCCCTTCTCCACTGCGGCCTTGGTGAAATGATAGGCCGAATCAGACGCCTCATGCTGATACGGGCCTTCGTTAACCAATACACTGAACTTCATCCCTAGCTCCGCTCTCGTTGGCCTGCGGTTAGAACCGAATATAAGAGGAGGAATTTAAGCTCTTGCGAGCGCCTCGCCA
>JBAPTW010000046.1:0-20712 GCA_049282355.1 Gammaproteobacteria bacterium
TACCCGTGCTTTCGTACCTTGCCCTCTCCTTCGCCGAAGACCTTCAAGCCCGTGGAATCGACCGCCATGTGCAAGGGCTCGCTTCTCGGGCGACGCGCGATCACCACCTCCAGTTGCTGCTGTCGCCGGCTCAACGTCGTGTAATCGGGTACCGCAAGCCCTCAATTCCCATCAGCTTGGCCAATGACGCCAACAGCGCCTTCGTGGCCCGTAGCGGCAGCTGATAGACCACCTTCAGCGTCAACAGGCACTGGATGGCGACATTCGAGAAGGTCCGGCTCCAACCGCGCCGCCTGCTCGTCGAACCACACCGTCAGGCTTCCCCGGCGTCTCAGGGCTTCGTTGTATTCTCTCCAGTTGCGGATACGGTAGTTCTGTTTCTTGGCCATGCCCCAAGACTACGCCACCACCACATGTTCACGCTAGAAAGACCCTATTTGTGCAACAAAGCCGGTCAAGATTGGAACTACAGCATAGAGCCTCTGCTCGCCATAAGAGCTTCTATTTATTTCCAATCGGCAGGGTATAAACCTTCGTCTTTAGACGGAATAGGCTTCAGCGAAGGCTCTTTCAAGGGCAGAGCTTGAGCGGCTATGCTGGCGCCGAAGCTAAGTGGGAAGCAAATGTGCCGGGAGATCGCTATCGACGTGGCGCGCATACGGTACTGGAGCTGAAGTACCATTTTGTGTGGAAGACGAAGTATAGCTACAAAGTTCTACGAGGAGATGTGGGTACGAGGAGATGTGGGTTTGAGGCTGAGGGAGCTGATCTGGCAAATCTGTGCGGAGAAAGGAATAGCAGTGGTCAAAGGAAACGTTCGTCCTAATCACATCCACCTCTTGGTCAATGCACCGGCGTATCTGTCACCGGCGAAGATGGCGCAATATCTGAAGGGAAGAAGTTCTTACCGTCTGCAAAGAGACTTTCCGGAGCTGAGAAAGCGCTATTGGGGGCAGCATCTGTGGAGCAAGGGGTATTTCTGTGCCACGGTAGGCGCGGTAACGGAGAAACAGGTTCAAGACTCTATCGAGAATCAATCGGATGAGGAGGGCTCGTTCGAGGTATGGGACGAAACAAGAGAAGAGAATGACGATGGATCGGATAAAAAAGGATGAGATGAACTGATTTGTTAGCGTTTACGCTCCATGCTTTGGTCGGATTGTCATCCGTTTCTGTTCAGATGGCTTTAGTCTTACCGGGCTTTCCAAGCCCAAAACAACCTACCGGCTTTAGCCGGTAAGTCATTGAGTTAATGGTCGGGGTGAGAGGATTTGAACCTCCGGCCCCTGCCTCCCGAAGGCAGTGCTCTACCAGGCTGAGCTACACCCCGTCGGTGCGTACATTAATGCACGCGGCTGACAGCAAATTGCGCGAGTGTTTGGAGGGCCTCTTTATGCGCAGATGGTGGTATGCCCTTCAGGGCCTGCAAGGCTAACTCCAATTGGGCAGTGGCCGCACCAGCAGTGTACGCCATGGCACCGGTCGATTCAACGGCTTCGATGACCGCGTCGATGTTCTGCCGGCCGCCCGTCAGGATGGCATCACGGATCACCTTGGCTTGGGCTGGCGTGCCGTTGCGAATGGCATAGATGATCGGAAGGGTGGGCTTGCCCTCGGCAAGATCGTCCCCGAGATTTTTACCGGTGGCTTCCGCTGAACCGCTGTAATCGAGCACGTCGTCGATGAGCTGATAGGCAGTCCCGAGGTAACACCCGAAGGAGGCCATCGCTTGTTCCTGCGTCCGAGAGCTATTGCCGAGAACTGCGCCGATGCGGGCCGCCGCTTCAAAAAGTTTTGCCGTCTTGGCATGGATGACCCGCAGATATTCCTGCTCAGATGTGTCCGGGTTCTGGCAGTTCAGTAGCTGCATGACCTCTCCTTCGGAAATGACGGTCGTCGTATCCGACATTATTTCCATGATTCGCATGCTGTTGACATCGACCATCATCTGGAAAGCGCGCGAGTAAAGAAAGTCGCCAACGAGGACGCTCGCCTCGTTTCCCCACACGCTGTTGGCCGAACCTTGACCTCTGCGGAGGTCGGAACCGTCCACGACGTCGTCGTGCAGTAAAGTGGCTGTGTGGATGAATTCGATAACTGCCGCTAAATCAATGTGATCTGTTCCCTGGTATTGAAGCGCACGAGCGCTCAGGATGAGGAGCAAAGGGCGTACGCGTTTGCCTCCACTATTGACGATGTACCGGGCCACCTCGTTGATCAATACGACGTCAGAGTTTAGGCGGCGCGCGATGAGGCTGTTCACTGCCTGCATGTCGTCGGCAACCAGCCTATGCAGAGCCGTCAACGGATCGTCGCCCACGATGGGCGCATGCTGGGAAGCTATCATGTTGTGTTGTGTGCGTGGTCAGCTAATGTTCGAATTTGTTTGGCCTCATATTATACACGACGGGCGGTGAGAGGTGACTCGCGAACAAGAACCTGTAACCGGTTGTCGGAAGCCGCCCAACGCCATATACTGCTATGCTTTGTTCCGCTACTGGACTTCATAGTGATAAGGGGAAAGTGATGTACGCCGTCATTAGCACCGGCGGAAAGCAGTATAAAGTGCGGGTTGGCGACACGCTTAAGGTCGAGAGGCTAACGGCAGAGGAAGGCAGCACCGTCGAGTTCGATAAGATACTTCTTGTCGAGGATGGCGGTCAGGTGACCGTAGGTGCCCCCTTTGTCGAGGGGGGGCGCGTATTGGGGCTGATCACGAGCCATGGTCGGCACGCCAAAGTTAAGGTGGTAAAATTCAAGCGGCGCAAGAAATACCGTCGAACCCAGGGACATCGGCAGTCTTATACTGAGGTGTCGATCAAGAGCATTGATGGGGCGAGCGAGTCAATGGCAGCCGCCGAGGGTTAGGCAAAGTGGCGCATAAGAAAGCAGGTGGTAGTACGCGCAACGGGCGCGATTCCGAGTCAAAACGTCTTGGCGTGAAGCGTTTTGGTGGTGAGCAGGTGAAAGCCGGCAATATCCTTGTTCGGCAACGTGGTACACGTTTTCACCCCGGCGCCAATGTGGGTTGTGGTCGGGACCATACTCTATTTGCGAAGAGCGACGGGCAGGTGGTGTTCCGCACTGCCGGGCCGAGGAATCGTAAAGTCGTAAGTGTGAATCCAGCTTAGCAGCTGTTGGAAAACTTACGGCGCTTGGCCTAGCGATGTTGCGCGGCGGCCCGGACTATGTACTCCCTTGTACACTCTGGTTGTTACGTGCCCCATTCCTGGGGCTTGCCTCTGCGGGGCCAGCTTGCTACTGTTCAACATCGTTCCCGACGATGTTGTCGCCGCGCGCCTTGTTCGCCCGGCGTTCGTGACGGTTTTGTAACAGCTGCTTAGATTTTACGCAAGCCGCACGAAGGCTTCGTTAAGACCCTGTCCTCGGACGGGGTTTTTTGTGTCGGGCGCTTTCAAGATCATTTCTTGATTATCATACCATCGTGAAATTTGTTGACGAGGTCACGGTACGAATTGAAGCCGGACGGGGCGGTCATGGGTGTTTAAGCTTTCGGCGCGAGCGCTTTATCCCGAAAGGCGGACCCGATGGCGGTGATGGTGGCGTCGGCGGTAGCGTGACACTTTGGGGCGACCGTAACCTCAACACGTTGATTGACTTGCGTCACGCCGGGATCCTTCGGGCTAAATCGGGCCAGTCGGGCCAGGGAGGAGACCGAACTGGTCGTGATGGCGAGGACCTGATTGTCCGCGTACCGGTTGGCACGCTCGCTTATGATGCTGAAACAGATGAGTTGATTGGCGAGGTGCTGGCGGCGGATCAAAAGTTGTTGGTGGCCAAAGGAGGGGCTCGCGGATTGGGTAACGCGCGCTTCAAGAGTAGCACCAACCGTGCACCCCGCAAGACCACTGACGGAAAGCCCGGAGAGACCCGCTTGCTTCGGCTGGAACTAAAGCTACTCGCCGACGTCGGCCTGCTCGGTTTGCCAAACGCCGGCAAGTCGACCCTGCTGCGGGCGCTCACCGCAGCGCGCCCCAAGGTTGCTGACTATCCTTTCACAACGCTATCGCCCAATCTCGGCGTAGCACAGGTGGACACTGACCGTACGTTCGTCGTGGCTGACATTCCGGGACTCATCGACGGTGCCGCCGAGGGAGCAGGGCTGGGTCATCGCTTCCTGCGACACCTTGCCCGCACCCGACTTTTGCTGCACGTGGTGGATGTGGCGTCCTCCCAGGACCCATCGAACGCGGATGTTCTCGCGGCAATTGCATCCATTGTGAGCGAGCTCGATAGGTACAATCCGGATCTGGCGCGACGCGAGCGTTGGTTAGTGTTGAACAAGATCGATCGGCTAAGCTCTGAGCAAGTTCAAGCGGTGGTCGCGTTGGTGCGAGAGCGACACGGCACTCCTGCACCCGTCTACGCTGTCTCCGCCCTCGACGGAACCGGGTGTGGTGAGCTAAGCGCACACATCATGGAATATCTGGAGCAGATGACCAAGACATGAACGAACGTCCACACCTGCGCGGCATGCGTCGCTGGGTGGTCAAGATAGGCTCTGCTTTGTTGACCAACGATGGTCAAGGATTGGATCGTCAGGCAATTGGGGTGTGGGTCGAGCAGATGGCCAGTCTGAGAGCGGCGGGCGCCGAGCAGGTGTTGGTGTCCTCGGGTTCTATTGCCGAGGGTATGCGGCGTCTTGGATGGAAGACGCGCCCGATGCGCGTTTACGAGCTGCAGGCGGCGGCGGCCGTCGGGCAAATGGGGTTAATACAGGTTTATGAATCTTGCTTCCAGCGCCATGGCATGCATACAGCGCAGATTCTGCTCACCCATGAGGACTTTGCGGATCGGAGTCGCTATCTGAACGCGCGTAACACGCTGTGCGCGTTGCTCGAGCTGGGCGTCGTCCCGGTGGTAAACGAAAACGATACGGTGAGTACGACGGAACTTCGGCTTGGCGACAACGATACGCTGGCCGGACTTGTAGCGAACTTGATTCAGGCTGATTTGTTGGTGTTATTGACCGATCAAGGCGGCTTTTATACCCAAGACCCACGATATGATCCCAAAGCGACACTAATTTCTGAGGCACGTGCTGGCGATCCCGCACTCGAACCATTGGCAGGGAGCGGCGGCGCCTATGGTCGCGGCGGTATGCGCACGAAGCTACAAGCGGCGACGCTGGCTGCCCGATCCGGCACCACGACATTGATTGCCTCCGGGCGCACCGACCAGGTGCTGCATCGCATCGCCGACGGCGAGAGCATCGGTACCTTGTTGGCACCCGGGCAGGCTCCTTGGACGGCCCGTAAGCGTTGGCTGGCCGGTCAGGTGAGGGTGCGCGGCCGGCTGCTGTTGGATGAGGGTGCAGTGCGTATGTTACGCGTATCGGGCAAGAGTTTATTGGGAGTGGGGGTCCGTGGCGTGGAAGGCAACTTCGTACGCGGAGATATCGTCGCCTGCATCGCTCCCGATAACCGAGAAATCGCCCGGGGCCTAGTCAATTATAATGCTGAAGAGGTTTGCAAAATTATGGGGCAACCGAGTGAGCGAATCATTGCATTGCTTGGCTACATGGATAAACCGGAGCTTATTCATCGCGATAACCTGGTCCTCATGACGGACTAAGAAGCTGTTATAAACATTACTGCGCTTGCCTGACCGGCGTTGCGCGGCGGCTTAGAATCCTCAGGTACTCGCCTGTACGTTGCGGTTGTTACTCACCCCATCCCTGAGGCTCATCCCTTCGGGACCAGCTGGCAGCTGTTCAAAATCGCTCCGGACGATTTTGTCGCCGCCGTGCGCCTGACGACTCCGGCGCTTGCGACCATGTCAAGACGGCTTCTGAACGACAGTTACAACACCATCGCAGGCTGCTGCCTTACGCCGATCAATCACGGCCCGGGACTGGCGGCTACTCGGATGCGCGCGTTCAACCGGCTCTTATGACGGGCTGCCTTATTCTTGTGAATTAATCCTCGATTAGCCATCCGATCGACGATGGGCACGGCGGCCTGGTAGGCGGCCTCGGCTGCGGTCCGGTCGCCACTATCGAGGGCCTTGACAACCTTTTTTATGTAAGTGCGCATCATGGAACGCTGTGCCACGTTGCGCTTGCGCTGGTTCTCTGCTTGTCGAGCACGTCGCTCGGCCTGTTGTGAGTTGGCCATCAGTCGTTATTACTCCAGAAAGTTTGGTGGGTTGTAATTGATACTTGAACGTTGCAATGCGTAACTTTGCTATGGGACGGCCGGCGTGTCAAACCAAAGCCTGCGTGCAAGCTAGACGAGGCGGGTATTGTGCGTGAGGGACAGCTGCTTCGATCGACGACAACCGTCGGCATCAACACCCTGCTATCTAGGATTCTCGGCTTTGTCCGCGATATCATTATCGCCCGGTACTTCGGAGCAGGTCTGGGGGCTGATGCCTTTATTGTTGCCTTCCGGATTCCCAATTTTTTGCGCCGTTTATTTTCGGAGGGGGCATTTTCGCAAGCCTTCGTGCCGGTGCTCTCCGAGTACAAAGCCACACGTTCTCTATCAGAGGTTCGACAGCTCAGCGATCACATGGTTGCCGTGCTCGGGAGCGGGCTGTTCGTGGTGACGCTGGTTGGTATCGTGGCGGCACCGCTGCTCGTTATGGTCTTTGCCCCAGGGTTTTTGGATCAAACGGACAAGTATGCGCTCACCACGGAGCTGCTTCGAATTACCTTCCCCTACCTGTTGTTTATCTCTCTGACCGCATTTGCCGGTGGCATTCTCAACACCTACGGGCGCTTTGGCGTGCCTGCATTCACGCCTCTATTGCTCAATGTCTCCCTCATCGCAGCGGCAATTTGGATTGCACCTTTGCTCGAAACGCCCATTAAGGCCCTCGCGTGGGGGGTATTTATCGGTGGCATTTCGCAGTTGCTGTTTCAGATCCCATTTCTTTATCAGTTGCGATTATTGCCGCGTCCCCGCTATGGAGGTGATTATGCCGGTGTTCGCAAGATCTTGCGGCTTATCCTGCCGGCGCTGTTCGGAGTGTCCGTTGCCCAAATCAATCTCCTCATCGACACCTTAATCGCCTCGTTTCTGGTGACGGGAAGTGTTTCTTGGCTGTACTTCTCGGATCGCCTGGTGGAGTTTCCCTTGGGGGTATTCGGCATCGCCCTGGCGACAGTAATACTTCCAAATCTCTCCCAGCAATATGCCAAAGGGTCGCCGGAAAATTTTTCGAACACCCTTGATTGGGCACTGCGGTGGGTAGTCCTGATTGCCTTGCCAGCGTCCATTGGTCTGGCGATCCTGGCGGGGCCGATGCTCGCAACGTTGTTTCACTATGGGGAATTCAGCGATCAGGATGTGCTTATGGCGAGCTTAAGTCTCACTGCTTATGCGGTTGGGCTGGTCGGCTTCGTGAGTATCAAGGTATTGGCTCCAGGTTACTATGCCCGGCAGGAAATGCGCACCCCGGTGCGCATCGGGGTGATCACCATGGCAGTCAACCTGGCGTTAAACGTTATACTGGTATTTCCATTGGCGCATGCGGGGTTGGCGCTGGCCACGTCGCTGTCGGCATTCCTCAACGCAGTTCTCTTATACCGTGGCTTGCGACGGCAGGGGGGGTACTGTCCGGGGCCGGGGTGGCGTGGCTTTTTAACGCGCGTATTAATGGCTAACCTATTGCTTGGGTTAATGCTCTGGTTTGCCCGTGGGGAACTGGTCGATTGGCTTGCCTATGCCATGGGCGAACGGGTGTGGCGCCTCGCGATGCTGCTCCTTTCCGGCGTTGCGGTATATGTATTAGGTTTGCTGGCAGTGGGGCTAAAACCGCGGTCTTTGTCTTACGCCGTTAGCCCATGACAAGTAGCGCCTGATCAACGAGACGGGGCCTGGGGTCCAAAGTGAAACTGATTCGGGGTTGGCACAACTTACGGGCCGAACATCGTGGCTGCGTTCTGACCATCGGAAATTTCGATGGGGTGCACCGTGGCCATCAGAGGGTGCTGACACAGCTCGGGGCGGTGGCGCGAGCCTATCAGCTGCCCTCCTTACTCATCATCTTCGAGCCACAGCCCCAGGAGTATTTCGTTCCTGGGCGCGCTCCCCCGCGGCTCACGCGCTTCAAGGAAAAGATGCTGGCGCTCAGCGTGTTGCCCATCGATCGCGTGCTCTGTCTGCGTTTTAACCAGACGCTCGCAAGGTTGTCGCCAGAGGTCTTCATCGAAGAACTGTTGGTGGGTGCGCTGGGTGCACGCCACGTCGTGGTCGGCGGCGACTTTCGTTTCGGCCGCGACCGACGCGGGGATGTCGCGATGCTGGAGCAGACGGGGCAGCGTTTTGGGTTTGATGTGGCGCCCATGGAAACCTGCACTATTGATGGTCGGCGGGTCAGTAGCACCTGGGTGCGGACCGCTCTGGAGACTGGTGACTTTGCTACCGCGCGGGAACTCCTTGGCCGCCCGTTTAGACTGTGTGGGCGGGTAGTGGCCGGAGACGGGCGCGGCCGCGGGCTTGGTTTTCCCACAGCAAATATTGCCTTGCATCGAAAATCCGTGCCGCTTTTCGGCGTACACATCGTTCGGGTTTACGGTATTGCCAAGCGGGCGTTACCGGGGGTGGCCAACATTGGGACTCGTCCTACCGTGGACGGAAGCCGGTCTTCGGCGCTGCTGGAAGTGCACGTATTGGATTTTGCCCAAAACCTCTATGGTCGTGAGGTCGAGGTGGAATTTCTAAGCAGGCTTCGCGCTGAGCAACGCTTCGAGTCCCTGGAGGCGCTCACCGCGCAGATAGTGCGCGATGCCGAGGAGGCGAGGACCTATTTTGCGATTCATAGCTAACGCATCGCTACCGCAGAGAGAAACACCAACGACCGAGTCATTTTTCGGAGTGGCTACTTTTGCCCGGCACAGCCGCAGGAGCTTGCCACTTGGATCCTGCTGCAGCCTTCTCAATATCGACCACATCAAGGTCCATCGCCTTCAGTTTGCCCATCATCAACTCATCGCTCTTAACCACGAATGACTCTTTAGCGCCGCATGCCTGACTACAAAAGAACATTAAATCTGCCGCAGACCGGCTTTCCCATGCGTGCCAATCTCACGGCACGTGAGCCCGAGCTGCTTGCGTATTGGGAAGAGATCGGATTGTATGCCCGACTGCGTGCGGATCGACGCGACTGTGAGCGGTTTATCCTTCACGATGGTCCGCCTTATGCCAACGGCGACATCCATATTGGTCACGCCGTCAACAAAATCCTGAAGGACATCATCGTCAAGGCCCGCAGCCTAAACGGATTAGACGCGCCCTACGTGCCGGGATGGGACTGCCATGGCTTGCCCATCGAGCATAAGGTAGAACAGCGCCTCGGCAAGGCAGGCGAGCGGGTAGATGCGCCGGCTTTTCGAAAAGCCTGCCGAGAATATGCCTTAGCACAGGTTGCCCGCCAGCGAAGGGACTTTTGTAGGCTCGGCGTTATCGGCGATTGGGATCACCCTTATCTCACCTTAGATTTTAAGGTTGAAGCCGACATCATTCGGGCCTTGGGGCGTATCATCGCCGCGGGTCAGCTGGAGCGGGGCTTCAAGCCGGTACATTGGTGCACCGAGTGCGGTTCCGCCCTTGCTGAAGCGGAAGTGGAGTATGAGGACAAACACTCTGCTGCCATTGACGTTCGCTTTCCAGTGGTTGCTGGCGCGGATCTGCTCGCCCGATGTCGGACGCCGATCTCAGGCGATGCCCAGCCAGTGCCGTCGGTGGTGATTTGGACGACCACCCCATGGACACTTCCCGCCAATCATGCCGTCGCGCTGAATCCTGATCTTACCTATGCGTTGGTTGAGATGAGCTCCGCAGGCCCGTCGCGACACGACCGGGAGCAGGTGCTGATTGCCGATGAGCTGGTGACGTCGGTGATGCGCCGTTACGCAGTGGAGAATTTTGCAGTCGTTGGGCACTGTCGAGGCGCGGAGCTCGAGCACTTACAGCTTCGCCACCCTTTCTATGATCGCACGGTTCCCATCATTCTCGGCTCGCATGTCACCCTTGAAGCCGGCACCGGTGCGGTGCATACCGCGCCGGGTCATGGGCTGGATGACTATCTCGTAGGCCAACGTTACGGCTTGCCCGTGGACAACCCGGTTGGCCCCGACGGCCGGTTTATCCCAGGAACGAATTATGTAGAAGGGCAATTCGTGGCCTCTGCCAATGAGCGCATCATCGAGCTGCTGCGCGAACGGGGCGCGTTACTGCACGTGGAAAGTGTGCGGCACAGCTATCCGCATTGCTGGCGTCACAAGACGCCGATCATTTTTCGCGCAACGCCTCAGTGGTTCATCAGCATGGATAAGGGAAACCTACGACAGCAGGCGCTGCGAGCCATCCAGCAAGTCCAGTGGCAACCGGAGTGGGGCGAACGGCGCATCCAAGGTATGGTTGAGAATCGCCCGGATTGGTGCATCTCACGCCAACGCAGCTGGGGGGTACCCATCACGCTCTTCGTGCACAAAGAGTCAGGCGCTCTGCACCCGGAGACGGATCGGCTCATTGGGCTGGTGGCGCAGCGGATCGAAGAAGCCGGTATCGAGGCGTGGTTCGGGCTGGCCGCGGAGGAACTGCTGGGTACGCAAAGCGAGCACTACCAAAAGGTCACGGATACGCTGGACGTGTGGTTCGACTCGGGCGTGACTCATTTCAGCGTGCTCGAGCGCCGCCCCGAGCTTCGGTTTCCGGCAGATCTTTACCTCGAAGGTTCGGACCAGCACCGCGGTTGGTTCCAATCCTCACTATTGACCTCTGTGGCGATGCGTGCAGTGGCGCCCTACCGCCAAGTGCTGACCCATGGCTTTACGGTGGATGCCGAGGGAATGAAGATGTCGAAGTCCCGAGGCAACGTCATCGCACCGCAGGAAGTGGTGAACACCCTGGGAGCGGATGTGCTGCGATTATGGGTGGCAGCGACGGATTACAGTGCGGAAATGAGTGTCTCCGAAGAAATCCTTAAGCGCATGTCCGACGCCTATCGGCGACTGCGCAATACGGCGCGGTTTCTTCTCGGCAATCTCAATGGTTTTCACCCCGATACCGATGCTGTTGCCGTTGACCACATGCTGGCGCTCGATCGCTGGGCGGTTGGCCGGGCATGGCTGGTTCAACACGAAGTGAGGCAGGCCTATGACTCGAATCAGTTCCACCTGGTGTATCAGAAAGTACATAGTTTCTGTACTTTGGACATGGGCAATTTCTACCTGGATGTGATCAAGGACCGGCTCTATACGACGTCCGCTGACGGGTTGCCTCGGCGCTCCGCCCAGACGGCGATGTATCACATTGTGCGTGCGCTGGTGCAGTGGCTGGCGCCGGTCTTAAGCTTTACCTGCGAAGAGATCTGGCGACATCTTCCAGGGACACCTCCCGGTAAGGAGTCGGTGTTCCTCGAGAAGTGGTACCCAGAGCTCGCACCTCTGGATGACCACGATATGAGCATGCCGTTTTGGGACGATGTTCTTCAGGTCAGGGATGCGGTCAATAAAGAGCTCGAACGGCTGAGAATAGCGGGGAGCATCGGATCCGCCCTTGAAGCGGAGGTGGACTTATATTGTGAGCCGCGATTAAAAACGTTGCTCGATCGCTTGGAGGACGAGCTTCGTTTTGTGCTGATTACCTCTTACGCGCGGGTGCATCCCGCCGAGGCGCGTCCGCCATCGGCAATTCATACAGCGCTGAAGTCAGAGGAGCCGCTGTGGTTAACGGCGATGCCATCCACCCATGGTAAATGTGTTCGTTGTTGGCATCGTCGACAAGAGGTGAGTCATCACCCAGAGCATCCACAGCTGTGTGCCCGGTGTATAGGCAACGTTGCCGGGGAGGGCGAAAGCAGACACTATGCATGACTATGAGACATTGAACCTTCGATGTGGCACGATTCTTGGCCTCCAGTGACGTCGTTAGTGACTCGTGATCGCCTTGTCCTGGTGAGGTGGTTAACCATCGCCGCGGCGGTTTTTTCGCTGGACCGAGCAACCAAGCATTGGGCCGTTGATTTGCTGCAGCCTTATCAGCCGGTACCGCTGGTGCCGTTTCTCAATCTGACGCTGGTGTACAATCCAGGTGCCGCGTTTAGTCTGCTAAGCGATGCGGGCGGCTGGCAGCGCTGGTTTTTCGCGATCTTCTCAGGCTTCGTGGCGCTCTTGCTACTGGTGTGGCTTCATCGACTTCCGCGGGACCAAGTATGGCTGCCCACTGCCGTTTCATTTATCCTCGGCGGTGCGTTGGGCAACCTGTGGGATCGGTTAACCCTTGGTTTTGTTGTGGATTTCATCGATGTCTACTATGGGCACTGGCATTGGCCGGCATTTAATGTTGCGGATGCGGCCATCAGTACAGGGGCAGTGATGTTATTATTGAGCGCTCTACGACCCGCTCCACAACGCTGAGGGTGCTTAAATCCTATCTCATATACGCCAGACGCGTGCCGGCAAGTGCTGACGGGCATTGTGGTTGTGATTGAACCGATCATCGGGTTTGGGAGTGATATTTGCCTGCACTTTACGCTGCGTTTGAAAGAAAGCGCCCGGATTGCGGAGACGACTCGTGGCGAGGCGCCAATGCGTCTGACAGTGGGTGACGGTACGCTCCACCCAGGACTCGAGGCCGTGCTCTACGGGATGAAGGCAGGAGATATACGGCGTTTTCAATTAAGTCCGGACACCTACGGTTTTCGGGATCCGCAGAATATTCATCGCTTGCCTAGATATGAATTTACTGACGAGCTGGCATTGGAGCCGGGCAATGTGGTGGCGTTTGATCTGCCAAATGGTCAAGCAATCCCGGGCATGATCACCGCGGTTTCGGACGCCGAAGTCACCGTTGATTTTAATCACCCGCTGGCTGGAAGAGCCCTCGACTTTGAGGTGGAGATTTTGCAAGTGGGACGGTCATAGGCTAGACAGGAGTAACCTACCGTTCGTATCATGGCGCGACTAATCGCGTTGTTTATCGAGGAAATGTTGAATCAGGGAAGAGCTCGGAAGTGACTATGATGCAGGTATCATTGGCTAACCCGCGGGGTTTCTGTGCCGGCGTCGATCGCGCCATAGCGATCGTCGAGCGAGCATTAGAGCGCTTCGGGAGCCCCGTCTACGTTCGTCATGAAGTCGTCCACAACCGCACCGTGGTAGAGGAGCTCAAACGCAAGGGTGCAGTGTTCGTGGACGAATTGGATGCCGTTCCCGATGGAGGTATCGTGATCTTTAGCGCCCACGGTGTATCTCAGGCCGTACGCCGCGATGCCGAATCCCGGGGGCTGCGTGTATTTGACGCCACTTGTCCTTTGGTAACCAAGGTGCACATGGAGGTCGCGCGGTATCAAAAGGAGGGGCGGGAGTGTGTTTTAATCGGACACGCCGGACATCCTGAGGTCGAAGGAACGCTGGGTCAGTATGAAGAGCGCGGCATTGATAGAGGGGCAATGCACTTGGTGGAAAGTCCTGAGGACGTGCAGGCGCTGGATGTCAAGGATCCGGAGCGACTGGCCTTTGTGACTCAAACTACCCTTTCCCTAGATGATACGGCAGATGTTATCGAGGCCCTTCGGGCTCGATTTCCATCCGTTATCGGACCGAAAAAGAACGACATTTGTTACGCCACACAGAACCGGCAAGATGCCGTCAAGCTGCTGGCCCCACAATGCGACGTATTCATCGTCGTGGGATCTCAGAACAGCTCTAACTCAAACCGCCTGTGCGAGGTGGCTAGCAAACTAGGTACGCGCGCTTATCTTGTGGATAACGCTGATGATCTTGACCTAGATTGGGTGAAAGGTGCCCGACGGATAGGGGTTACCGCGGGTGCTTCAGCGCCGGAGGTGCTCGTCCAGGAGGTACTGCGGCGCCTCAAGGAATGGAATGCAACGGCTATCAAGGAGGCAGTGGGGAAGCCAGAGGACGTGGTTTTTTCCTTACCCAAAGGGCTTTAGATCCTTAGATCCTTTCTACGCGGTGCGAAGCTGGTTGCCGGCAGAAGTTTTATCAAGCTGAAGTGGCGATCGGGTTAAGCTGGGGTCGGGGTGGTTGGCGAGATCCTCGAGTTGACGATGTATGATGTAATCGACTAGATCTTCATGGTCCTGCTCGAATTGCCCAGTATATTCCGCATCAAACTGCAAGCCATAGCACACGTTGCTGCCGTGAAGTGTTCGGTGCCGTATTCGGCCGGCGAGCTTAAGCGACCGTGTACTGGTAGGTGGGCGTAGCGTCATGCTTAAGGCCCCAACGTCCGTGAGGCTTGGGTTTGTGCTCGATGAAAGAAGGACACTGAGTCCTGTCGCAGAGACATCGTTGAGCTGAGCAGTGACAATGGGTGGAGCAGATGCTTCGAGGCTGGCGATGGTGACGGGAATAGGTTCTGCGGGAAGAGGCTTAACCCGAAACGCATTGCGCCGGTTGAACAACCCGTAGAACTCCTCGGCAAATCGCATATTCACCATATTTTTGAGCTGGAATCGAAAACCGTAACGCCAATGTTTGCCCATTAGGTTACGAGAACGCACGGTTGCCCTTAAAGCTACCGGCTCGGTCTGATTCCGGGGTGTAAACGGAAAGGCTACGCTTTCGCCTAGAGACAAAACCGGAGCAACACTTCGGAGAACGCGAATTGCGACACCTTGCGCGCTAATGTCGACGGCCTCCCCAACAAGCCCGTCACCACTGTCGGTCCAAAGAGCGACCTCAACCTGATTCTCCTCGCCAAGCGTCATCCGATATAATTGGCGACGTTCTTGTGTAAGCTCGCTGGAATGCATCTCTGGTTCTCCCTTTCATCCCCCGCGGCGAGCGAAGGCCGGTACGAATGAGCCTATCGCGGTAGCGGCAATAGCCGTTATTTGCCAGATCGATAACTTCTAGTCAAAGCTGAATTAGCCCCCAGATAATTCTCAAGGCACTGTTGTGCTGCGGGTTCGTTGTCGTATCGGCAATCACAGCAGAATTTTGAGGCGAACGACGAGGCAGGAATCTGACAAAGCACGTCTTTCGATGGTATCAGCTAAAGCACGAGAGGCGGGGAAAAGCTAGAGCCCCAGTTCCATAGCAATCCGCCGATTGATCCCCAATGCTCAATGTAAGGAACGAACAACGTAGATTTCAAAACAGCTTCTCAAGGGTCGGTGGACTCAGGGTCGGTGGACTCTTCCGATTTATACACGTTTTTCCTTGCTATAAGAGCGGATTAAACATTCTTTCAATAAGTGCAGGAGCGCCAGCAGAGCAAGGTGCGGGCGACTTAATATCCAGTTATTCCGCCTGTAACTGCATTTTGGTTCCCCATCCCTAGGACTTTCCCTCAGCAAGACGGTTTGCAGCTGTGCAAAAAGTTACCGGCCATTTTGTATCGAGCCGCGGCACAACTACGTTATGCTAAACGTCCTATTTTTTTAAGAAGGGTTTCTTATGGCGATTGACGTTAACGAAGTTGCAGGGCTATATTACTGGCGTCCCAAATTGCCCCGAATCGATAGCAGGAGAAAGGCAAAATCGGAGTTGTTGTTTTGGCGGATCAGAACTTAATACAAACCTCAAAGTATAATTCTGGTAAACGGGATCTTTTTGCCATAGCCAATCCTTGTTACGATACAGCATTTAAACGATGCCCTTAATGAAACTGTTTTTATGCCGGATCACGTCTAAAGCTGAGGCTATGGGCGAGATCTCGACGGTTTTGGCCCTCCGTGAAGTGCTTTCTCCGAAGCCCCGACCGGGTTCGAAGTATTGTGAACGTGGGCAGAAGTGGCGATAGCATGCCTTATAGTTTATTGAAGACACAACTAGGAGAAATCGGTATGCCGAGAGGAAGAAAAAGAACTGTTGAGTCTATGCGAAACGAAATGGAGACTCTCAAGAAACAAATAGAGACGCGTGAACGTGGCGAAAAGCTTGGGCAACTCACGGGTTCCAAAGAGTTTCGAGTCGTAGCAAAGGAGATCAATCGCCTCGGCCTTTCGGAAGACGAAGTCAACGATTTATTTCAAAGACAAAAAGAGGTGGTAAAGCGCAGAAAGACCACGAAAAGGAAAGGTGTCAAACTGAAGCCGAAATACCGTAACCCAGAGAATCCGGAGCAGCTGTGGACTGGACGGGGAAACCGACCGCGGTGGGTTACGGCAGCCCTGGAGAGAGGGCTGACCCTTCAAGACATGCTGATCGAAGCCGAGTAAGAGATTATCTCCGCAACGTCGCAGCGCAGGCCGAGCAAGACCCCGAGACAACCGCCCGGCACTCTCTTGAACAGCGGTAAACCAGCCTGTTAGGGGTGAAGCTCAGAAAAAAAGGCGAACAACCTCGAGCCTACGTGGCTGTATGGGAGCATTGCGATCATCGCATGTCTTGCTCAGACCGCGCTCGCGACATTTTTTGAACAGTTTCTAATGAGTGGATTGGCGCTCACGCTGGGGACGAGCGACGCGATTCCTTTGAAACCCAATTTCTTGGTTGGCGCTTAGGGGCGTTTTCCGGGAATAGTCGACTTGTGCCGACCTTTGGCGGTAAGTTCAAAGATAGGTATAGGCTTTGCAAGGTCTGATTTTATCGGCACGCTCTTGAGGAATGAAGGGGATGAAGACACTGGTTACTGGCGCGGCGGGATTCATCGGTGCGGCCCTGTGTAAGGCGCTGCTGGAGCGCGGCGATACCGTTGTGGGTGTGGATAACTTGAATAGCTACTACGATGTGGAGCTGAAAAAGGCGCGGCTCGCCCCACTGGAGCGTGACGCTGGGTTTAGTTTTGTCAAGCTTGACATTGCGGATCGGGCGGGCATCGAGGCGCTGTTTTCTCGGGAGCGCCCGGATCGGGTGGTGAATTTGGCGGCGCAGGCGGGGGTGCGGTATTCGCTGGAAAATCCCCATGCCTATGTGGAGAGCAACATTCAGGGATTTCTGAACGTTCTGGAGGGGTGTCGGCATCACGGCTGCGGGCATTTGGTCTACGCTTCGTCGAGCTCGGTGTATGGTGCCAACACCAAGCTGCCGTTCTCGGTGCGGGATAACGTCGATCATCCGGTCTCGATGTATGCCGCCACCAAGAAAGCCAATGAGCTGATGGCCCACTGTTACAGCCATCTCTATGGGCTGCCGACCACGGGGCTGCGATTTTTTACCGTATACGGGCCGTGGGGGCGCCCGGATATGGCGCTGTTTATCTTTACGCGCCATATTCTCGCCGGCAAACCGATTGATGTTTACAACTTTGGGCACCACCGTCGCGACTTTACTTATATTGACGATATCGTCGAGGGGGTGGTGCGGGTGCTGGATCAGCCGGCCTCACCCAACGCGGCGTGGTCAGGCGAGGCCCCGGATTCGGCCACCAGCCGCGCTCCCTACCGGCTGTATAACATCGGTAACAATCAAGCGATCGAGTTGGTGCGTTATATCGAAGTTCTGGAGAATTGTTTGGGCAAGAAAGCCATTAAGAACTTGCTGCCCTTACAACTGGGGGACGTGCCCGATACCTTTGCCGACGTGGATGAGTTGGTGGAGGACTTTGACTATCGTCCGAACACTCCGGTGGAAACGGGGATAAATCATTTCGTGGCTTGGTACAAGCAATTTTATGGAAGCGCGTGACATGCGGCACAATCGAAGGATAGCTGTCGTCGGCCTCGGCTATGTAGGACTTCCGGTCGCCGTGGCCTTTGGTCGACAGCAGCGGGTGGTTGGTTTTGACGTCAGCTCGGAGCGTATCGAGGCACTGCGGACAGGCTTTGACCGCACGGGGGAGGTGGCCGCGGATAAGCTGGCTGAGGCCGAGGTGCTGTACACCAGTAATCCGAAGCACTTGGCCTGGGCTGATTTTCATATCGTGGCGGTGCCTACACCCATTGATGCGGGCAAACAACCGGACCTGAGACCGTTAGTTTCCGCCTCGGAGACGGTGGGAGGGGAGCTCAAGCCCGGGGATATCGTCGTGTATGAATCGACGGTTTATCCGGGGGCGACGGAGGAAATCTGCATACCGATTCTAGAGCGTGCCTCTGGCCTTAAGGCCGGTGCAGATTTTACGGTCGGTTATTCACCCGAGCGTATCAATCCCGGAGACAGCGAGCACACCTTTAGCACGATAACCAAGGTGGTGTCCGGCCAAGATGAGGCGACGCTGGAGACGGTGGCCAACGTTTATGGCTCAGTGGTATCGGCGGGTGTGCATCGCGCCTCGAGCATCCGCGTGGCGGAAGCGGCCAAGGTCATCGAGAACACCCAGCGGGATTTAAATATTGCGCTCATGAACGAGTTGGCGCTCATTTTTAACCGGCTCGGTGTCGACACGCGTGATGTGCTGGCAGCGGCGGGTAGTAAGTGGAACTTTTTACCTTTCACCCCGGGTTTGGTGGGAGGACACTGCATCGGTGTCGATCCATTCTATCTCACCTATAAGGCCATCAGGACCGGCTATCATCCGCAGGTCATTTTGGCGGGACGGCGAATTAACGACGAGATGGGCACCTTCCTTGCGGGTCAAGCCGTCAAGCAACTCATCCGACAGGGCCAGAACGTTCGGGAAAGTATCGTGACAGTGCTAGGGCTGACCTTTAAGGAAGACGTGCCGGATTTGCGCAACACGAGGGTGATTGATGTTGTGCGGGAGCTTCAGGACTATGGGGTCGAGGTTCAGGTTCATGATCCCATGATTCATGCAGAGGAAGCCAGACAAGAATTTGGCATCGTGCTACAGGATCTTGCTACGCTGCGCCCCGCTCATTGCATTATTCTGGCGGTGCCGCACAAGATCTATGTGAAACAAGGTTGGCCTCTGATTCAAGATCTGCTGCACGCGCAGGGTCGGGTGGTCATGGATGCAAAGGGAGTATTGCCTCGAGAGGAAACCCCGGAAGGGGTGCTTTTATGGCGGCTCTGAACGGGTATCGGAGGTGATTGAGGAATGAACGTAGTTATGATCGGGGTGGGCTATGTGGGGTTGGTCTCCGGCGCCTGCTTCGCCGAGTTCGGAGCCAGTGTTACCTGTATCGACGTTGATGAGGGCAAGATAAAGCGGCTGTCCAGCGGTCAGATACCGATCTACGAGCCCGGTCTCGAAGATCTGGTGCACCGCAATGTGCAACAGGATCGGCTTCAGTTCACCACCGAGTTCCACGCGCCCCTCATGGCGGCGGATCTGGTGTTCATTGCCGTGGGCACGCCCACTCGGCGCGGAGACGGTCATGCCGACTTGAGTTACGTGTACGCCGCCGCCCGAGAGATTGCCAAGCATCTTCAGGGTTACACCGCGGTTGTGGACAAATCGACGGTGCCTGTGGGAACTGCTCGGCAGGTGGCGCGTATCATCCATAAGGAGAACCCAGAAGCAGATTTTGACGTCGCGTCCAATCCTGAGTTTTTAAGGGAGGGTGCGGCGATTGCCGACTTCATGCGCCCGGACCGCGTCGTGATTGGGGTGGAGAGCACACGCGCGGAGGCACTGCTGCGTGAGCTCTATCGGCCCCTCAATCTCATCGAATCCCCCATCCTCGTGACCAACCTGGAGAGTGCGGAGCTCATCAAGTATGCTTCGAATGCCTTTCTTGCCACCAAGATCAGCTTCATCAATGAAATGGCAGCCCTGTGTGAGGCGGTCGGTGGCGATGTTCACTCGGTAGCGAAAGGCATTGGGCTTGATGGGCGTATTGGGCGAAAGTTTTTGCATCCGGGTCCGGGATACGGCGGATCATGTTTTCCCAAGGACACACTGGCGCTCGTGCGTACCGCACAGGAGCATGACCTTTCTTGCCGTATCATCGAAGCCGTGGTTGAGGTAAATGCTGCGCAACGGGCGCGGATGTTAAGGAAGATCCGCGTGGCTCTTGGGGGCAGTGAGTCTGGCAAGACTCTCGCTATTCTCGGATTGACCTTCAAGCCAGAGACCGACGACATGCGCGAAGCGCCAGCGCTAGCCATCCTTCCGGCTCTGCTGGAGAAAGGGGCGATACTCAAAGCCCACGATCCTCAGGGTATGAGGGAAGCAAAAACGCTACTTCCGGCGGGTATTCACTATTACGACGATATCTATGAGACTTTTGATCGGGCAGATGCCGTGGTACTTCTCACGGAGTGGAATGCTTACCGGGGACTCGACCTCGATCGGCTTAAGAGTATGATGGCGGGTAATGTATTTGTCGACTTACGAAATGTCTATGAGCCGCGGCTCATGCGGGAGGCGGGTTTTGAGTATGTCTGTGTGGGTCGACCGATTGCCTAGCGATCTCGGTACCTTGTGGCGTCCTCTTTCCTTCGCTGAGGCAGTGATTTTGCCACTGGCAGGTCGGCAATCCAACGCGTTCTTCCGGTTATCATAGCGTGCGGGCTTGGTATCTTGCTTTTAGTAGACCTCGGCAGGAACGAATAGCCTTGGCAAACCTGCTGCGTCAAGGGTACGAAAGCTATCTGCCGTTGATTCGTAACCGCCGCAAGCGGTATGGACGCTATGTTCACCTGATCGAGCCCATGTTTCCCCGCTATCTGTTTATTTATCTCAGTGATCGCACGGACAATTGGGGACCTATTCGCTCGACTACCGGTGTGACCAGCCTGGTTCGATTCGGCGACCGCGCAGGTCGTGTTCCCGATGATTTGGTGACGATACTGAAGGTGCGGGAGGGCGATAAAGGGTACTTTGAGCCGCAGGCGCAGCAGCTGCGTGCGGGCGATTCGGTGCGAATTTGCGAGGGTCCAATGAGCGGTTATGAAGGCATTTTTCACTGTCACTCCGGTAA